>NZ_OY734020.1:318813-637626 GCF_963455295.1 Candidatus Thiodiazotropha sp. CDECU1 | reverse complement strand
TTTACCTATCATGGAAGCCCTGCCTTCTCTCTGCCCTATCGCCAAGCAGGCATACCGATTTGGTAGATATTGGATCGGGAACGCTCATCATTAATCGCAGATAGTGCCTCAACACCGATAAAGTAGCGCCCAGGGGGCAGGGGTTGCAAAACAAATCCGGTATCTTCGGATAACCTT
The DNA here is from genome assembly GCF_963455295.1 of Candidatus Thiodiazotropha sp. CDECU1. Taxonomy (NCBI): domain Bacteria; kingdom Pseudomonadati; phylum Pseudomonadota; class Gammaproteobacteria; order Chromatiales; family Sedimenticolaceae; genus Candidatus Thiodiazotropha; species Candidatus Thiodiazotropha sp. CDECU1. The sequence continues at coordinate 637,449 of NZ_OY734020.1, read as the reverse complement.
GTGAATATCACATCCTTAAGCTCGGCATCCCTGGCAAGATACAATCTATACGCCCAAGCGCCAACCACCTGGGTCCAGTGTAGATGAATACCATACCCACTGAACTGCGGTTGAGCGAGTGTCGGCTTTTCCAGTCCAGAAGGTTCCGCCTGTTTTGGAATTGGCGTTACCGGCTGCAGGGTAAAATCATGCTGGGCATCGAAACCCTCAAACCCTAGATCATCAATCCCTCTGACAGTGATTTGATAATCACCCGCAGCCAGTGACGGCAACCTCACCCGATTGCTACCGGTGGTTCCAACCGCGACCACTCGCCGTTCAGTGTTTATGAGCTGATAGCGATACGCTGTCGCCCCGGCAAGTTGCGGCCATTCGGTATCCACACCATCTGCTGTGGCGTTGAGGGTCATTCCAGTCAAATCAGGTTTTGCCAACAGTTTACGCGGCGCAGAAGGGGTTTTGCCCTTTTCAATCAGGCTCCCCTCGCCTTGTTCAACCTTCACTGTTTCACCAGCGGCGGTAATGTTCACCCCCCCCTCCGTCACTTCGCTTCGGGTCAGTTCATCCTCAGCGTCGGAAAAGACACGAAAATCCGTACCCCTTACCACCGTGACTGCGGCCGGGGTGTGGATTTCATATCGAAATTCCGGTTTTCTAAGGGGTTTAATGCGATTTTCAATGCGCCCCCTTTGCAGGCGAATCCGCGTATCCAACATACCCATACCATGGAAAGATGAGAGGGCATCGAATACCACCTCACTCTCTTCATCGATCAGCAGGGTGGAATTATCTGCGAATTTCAATGACACCGATGAACCGGCACCGGTGATAATCCTATCACCCGCATTCAGCATGGTGTCCGCAACAAGCCTGGTTGTATTACTCTCTCCCATCCGCTGTAGCGAGGCATCCCCCAGGACATAGTTGACCTTTACACCTGCAAGCACCTCTTTCAACCAGTCGATGGGCACACGGATCTCAGTGCCAATGGGGATCTCCCTGTCATTGGCAATGCCGTTGTAGATTTGCAATTGATCGGGGGTGAATTCCGATTTGAGGAAACGTTCCGCGACCAGGGTCAGATTCTCTCCCTCGTGGATTCGATAGGCCCAATCCTCTGCCCAGGTTTGGCTGGTTAGCGCAATCAAAAGGAAGAGCAAAAGGGGTATGTTGAATTTAGTCATCTCGCCAATTACTCATCAGCTAGCACACGGATTTCCCAAGCCATCGGCCGCAATGCGGACTGGAAAGTCATATAACCGGTTGTCTTCAGACCTTAATCTCAGACCTTCCAAATGGCTATGCTATACACAAACAGGTGTTATAGGGCAATCCATGCCGGATGATAGGCACATATAGAATATACCCGCCAGACCTCCGATTCTAGCCAGCTATTGGTGCTCTTCCAGATTCTCGAGACGATAACCTTGGTGATAGACTGCCTTCAAACGCCAACCGTTTTCAGGTGTCAGCCCCAGTTTGCGCCGCAGGCGGCTGATATGAGTATCCACAGTACGGGTCATGAGACCCGGACCAAACCCCCAAATACTTTCCAACAGATGGTCGCGGGAAAGCAGGCGGCCAATATTGGTAAACAGCATCCACGCCAGTTGAAATTCCTTCTCTGTCATTTCCACAGGCTCGCCGTTCAAGGTGAGGGTCTTGTTCTCCTTTTGCAGAGTAAAACCACTGACCTCTATGTGATCACGCCGACCGCTGTGACGCCTGACCAAGGCCCTGATCCGCGCCAACATGATTTCGCGATTGACCGGCTTCGCCAAGTAGTCATCGGCACCTTTTTCAAGCGCTTCGATAATATCCGACTCGCCATCCCTATGGGTGATAAAAAACACCGGAAGATCCCACTCCCGATCACCGCGCAACCAGGAGAGCACCTCTACACCGCTTTTTTCCGGCAACTCCCAATCCATGATTAACAGATCATAGGTCTCATGGCGCAACTCACGCATAAAGGCATCTGCATTGTCAAAAGCCCTGCAGACGTAACCTTCAGCCTCCAGCCACTCCTTCATCACTGCAGATTGCACTTTATCATCTTCCAAATAGGCTATTCGCATCGATGACTCCATGGTACTGTCCTGTTACAGCCTCGCCCCAATGACAAGGCCTCAACCACACCTGAACCGATTACTGCAGGCTGTTTAATATATAGCTGTTTCATACCTACTAACTGACCACTGCTCGGTGAAGGTGTCAATGAAGGTGTTCTCATAATAGGCAGTAAACAGAGGCAACAACATGACGACTGCCAAGCTGTTGCCTCATTGAACATTGTTTACTAATTCGCTCTAGTCTAACTTCAACTCTACGCGCCTATTCTGCGCACGACCTGCAGCGGTTGTATTATCAGCAATGGGAGAGGACTCACCCATTCCCTTTGTGCTTAAGAGCGCCCCACTCACTCCCTGGGTGACCAGATAGTCCGCCACAGCTTTCGCGCGTCGCTCGGAGAGCGTCTGGTTATAGGCTGCGGCACCTGTGGAGTCGGTGTGACCAATAACCTCAATCGATTTAACGTCGGCACGCGCCTTGAGGGAATCCGCAATACGATTCAATGTAGGCGTGTACTGGTTACTGATTCTGTCGCTATTGAGCTCAAAAAGGACATTCTGCAACACGATCTGCACCGCACACCCGGAATCAGTCACTGTGGCACCAGCGGGGGTATTCGGGCAATCATCCTTACTATCTGCGACACCATCACCATCGCTATCCAGCTCACAACCACTGGCATCAACCTTCACACCGGCAGGGGTATCCGGACACTTGTCACTGCTGTCAGCCACACCGTCACCATCACTGTCGAGGGCGCATCCTTTGGCGTCGACCTTTACACCGGCAGCCGTACCTGGGCACTGATCCTTGCTATCGACTACCCCATCATTGTCGGCATCGCCTTCAGCCTGCGCCATTTCAGCCATCGGCGCACCGAAACAACCGGTTTCAGCCGGTGACTTGTCGCGATAGGAGGTGGTCCAGCACTCACCATAGCCGGTACGCCAAACCGAATTGATACTATCGTAGGCAAGCCCCTTCTCAGCCAATGCATTGCTGCTGATGAGTACTGGCGTCAAAGCCAGGGCCATGGTTATACATTTCATGTGCATGATTACACCTCTATATATTGTTGGACTGATGTGGCGACTCCAACCACTAGGCAGCCGCCTCTTGAATCATATGAATATCCCTTTGCGGGTAGGGAATACTGATACCCTGCTTGTCGAACGTTGTCTTGATTGTTTCAAGTAGCGCCGCGCGTGTTGTCCAGTAGTCCCCGGATTTAACCCAGGGGCGAACCGCAAAATCGACACTGCTCTCACCCAATTCCAGCAACATAATCGTAGCCGCGGGATCCTTTAGCACTGTGGTATCGGCATCGAGGATCTGTTGCAGCAGATCACGTGCCTGTTTGATGTCATCGTCGTAACCTATGCCGATTACCAGATCGATTCGCCTGGTCTCCCTGGCTGAGAAGTTGACGATTGTGCCGCTGTAGATTTGCGCATTTGGCATGGTGATCTCGCGATTATCACCGCTCTTGAGAACCGTATGGAATATACGGATCTCCTCTACCACACCGGTCGTACCACCTGCCTCGACAAAATCACCTAATTTAAACGGGCGAAAGATAATCAGCATCACCCCTGCCGCAAAGCTTGCCAGAGAGTCTTTCAGTGCCAAGCCAACAGCCAAACCTGCGGCACCCAAGATGGCCAATGCGGATGTCGTATTGACACCAAGCTGTTCCAGTGCGGCCAGTACGACAACCGCCAACAGTGCTGCATAAGCGATATTGCCGAGGAAGCTGATCAGCATCTGGTCAACATCCCCTTTCTGCATGATCCCCTTCAGCGCACGGGTCAACATCTTTGCAATCCAGCGACCGATAATGAACACCAACAGCGCCATTATGATCTTGGTTCCCCAGGGAATTACGTAGGTGTTAACAATAGTCTCTAGCGTGAGGTCCATAAATCATCTCCTAATCATTGTTTTGATACTCTGTTTCTGCATAGCCAACACGGTCTTCAGTGACTGTTGATCAGCCCGGCGATGGCCAGGACCAGTATCGCGCCTGCCGTTGCAGTGATCAATGACCCAATCACCCCACTGTTGTCGATGGTAAAAAATTCAAAAAGATAACCCCCGATTAACGCCCCCAGAACCCCGAACGTCAGGTTAGCCAGCAAGCCAAAGCTACGGCCTTTCATGATCAGTCCGGCCAACCAGCCGGCAACAAGACCAAGTAAAAGAAAAATCAGCGCACTCACGATCGCCAAAGCCCCTTGACTTCACTGAGTGCAGCTTAGGGCAATCCCTGCACAGGAATAAACCCAACACCTGTGAAGAATTGTTAAATCAAGATTTCAAACACCGGCCGTCTACAGATCATCCATGCCCAATCCAGGGTAAAATATCTCTGATGTATACTAAGGTTATGATGTGAGATCAGAGAACAAGCCATGTCTGTAGTATTGGAATTCAGTGTATTCCCGCTTGATAGGGGAGTCAGCGTCAGCGAGGAAGTGAGCCAGGTAATCGAGATGATCCACAATAGCGGCGTCGAATACCAACTGACAGCGATGGGCACATTGATCGAAACCGCAAATCTCGACGATGCCCTCGCGATTGTTGAAAAGGCAACACAGCTCATTCACAGCACTGGATGCAAACGCGTCTATGCCGCGGTAAAAATCGACAGCTACCCCACCAGAGAACATGGCTTGCGGGGAAAAATACGATCGATTCAGGATCGGTTAGGGGATATCAATCTCAATCCAGGTATTGAATCTGAACAGTAGTGTTTCAAACCTTGAACTGAACAACCGCGAGAAGAATAAAATGAATACCGAATCGTCAACGGAAGAGTTGTTGCAGGACATTGGGAGAATCTGGTCGGAAAGCTATCACGGCATACTGTCCACTCATTCACTAAAATATCAAGGTTACCCTTTCGGTTCTCTGTTACCCATTTGTCGTGATACAAAGGGCAACCTGATGTTGCTGATTTCTCACCTCGCACAACATACTAGAAACCTCGAGAATGACCCTCGCTGTTCTCTGACAATAATTGAACAGGGTGGTGGTGACGTACAGCAACTGACCCGCCTCACCTGTCTGGCACAGGCGGAAGCGGTTAACTCAACCGCAGCAGCAGAACGTTATTTTCGCTTCTACCCGGATACACGCCGCTATCAGAAAGAGCTCAATTTCCAATTTTACCGATTAGCCATAAAACACTTCTACTATATCGGCGGTTTCGGATCCGCCCGTTGGTTCGATCCGAGTCGAATACAGCTTCCGATCCCCTTTTCCACTGCGGATGAAGCGGAACTACTCTACCAGTTGAATTCCCACAACCACGATCTGCTAAGACAGCTGCTCGATAGCAATGGCATGCCAACCGGTACCGCCATTGAGGCGGTTGGTTGTGATCCTTCCGGTTTGGATGTTCGCTTCGCTCAAGAGTTGAAACGCCTCCAATTTAAAACCAGTTTTGGTGATAAATCGGCATACCTGCAGCATATCGATACAACAAACAGGGATTCCGCATTTCCCAGCACCTAGTTTTGCCAGCCTATAACCCGATTTTTCCTAGGGTGGAAATAGGTCGGCATTTCACATTAAACTGCCCCTCAATAATAACCAACCTTTTTACTTGGTAGTAGGAGCAGGCAAAATGAGTACAGCTATTCCTGATCGTGACGGAGATGGTTATCTCACCGATATGAACGCATGGACCCCGGACGTGGCCAGAGCCATGGCGGAAGCCGACGAATATGATCTCACCGATGAGAAATGGGATCATATCCTGAAAGCCAGGGAGTATTATGATGAGTTCAATGTGGTGCCACCAATCCGCAAGTTCTCCAAATATCTTGGCGCCGACAAAAAGGCCATGTTCGAACTCTGGCTGACGGGACCGATGAAGCCGATTACAAAATATGGTGGATTGCCTAAACCCACCGGTTGCGTCTAATCAAATAATCAACCGGTGCGGCCTGCCGCACCGGACCCCGGGAAATACAGCTCCACAGCCATCCCTCCGGGCTTCCCCCTATATCATCCCTCCGTTAACATAGCCGGCTTTGCCGACCGGAAAAGGGTGATATGACCTCAACCACACTGCTTGGCCAACTCGACGACCTGCATGCAATGCAGATCGATCTGCTGACATCCATACCCGCTGAGGATTGCGCCAGACGCTTTCACCCCCAACTCGCCTCCCTGAACTGGTATTTCGGTCGCGGTGTCTACCTGGAACTCCTATGGCTCAGAGAGCACCTGGAAAACGATCACGACCTGTCCATGAGAGTAGAGCCACTCTTTGCCTCAAACGAGTTGTCCCTGGATCAACAATGTAACCAGTTGCCACCGGTTGAACACCTCATCAACTGGGCTTCAGAGATTCATAGTGAACATCTGCGCCGACTCGCCACGCCATCAGCCCTGCCTGACCATCCCTGGCTCCAACATGATCGACTCGCCTGGTACCTGCTGCAAGAGCAGGCAAAACTCTACGAGGCCATGTTGACAGTCTTAAACCAGCGATCACTGCAAGCACAGGATCAAAATTATCTTTGCAGGGAAGCGCTCGAGCCCGCGGCACCCCACTGGGAAACCAGAGAGATCTCCCAAGGCCACTATCGCATTGGCGCACGCAACGACCCGCGTGCGTACGATAACGAACTGCCGCCACAAGCCGTTGAACTGAGTAGTTTCCGCATCGCATTAACACCGGTCTCGAATGCACAATACCTCAGTTTCATGCAGGCAGCCGGTTACAGCACCAAATCTCTTTGGAGCGACGAAGGCTGGCAATGGCTGAATCTAAATGGACAGCAACACCCGGAGTATTGGCGGCAGGATCAAACCGGGGGCTGGTATGAAGTGGCCATAAATGGAAATGCCCATCTTCCTCCCGATGATCCGGTCAGCGGCATCTCCCTCTATGAGGCTCAAGCCTTCTGCAACTGGATAGACCGGGCTGGTGGTGAATTTTCAGGTGCCGTGATACAGCATGAGTATCAATGGGAGTTAGCAGTCCGCACAGGTGTGGTGAGTCAGACAGGACGCGCTTGGGAGTGGTGCAGTAACGGATTCCACCACTATCCCTCATTCCAACCCTTTCCGGACGCCATTGACTCACCCCACAACGGGAATGAAAATCACTATTCCCTGCGCGGTGCCAGTCTGCACACACAACCCATACTGCGACGCGCCAGTTTCCGCCATTGGGCCCTGCCGTCTGACCACCATCAGTTCACCGGGGTACGGCTGGTCTTTCCAGCACGCCATCAATGGAGTTCCTAGGGCCTGTTAATACTAATCCAATAGGCCCTAGGGAACTGAATTCACCAATTCAGGCACACACCCCACATATAAGAACAAATCAATTAAAGAATCAGGTAAAACTGCCACCAAACCGGTTAGAGAGGTTGTATTTAGAGGTAGTTGCGTTACTCATGGGTATTAATTCGATTACAGGACCGGCACTTCAGGGGATTCAAAAGGGATTCCAGGGGATGCGTCGCGTGGCTTCGGAGATCGCCAGCACCCAGCAGACCACTCAAGCCAAGCCGACAGATCTCTCCCGTGCGATGGTTGAACTACAGCAACATGCCAACCAGACCAAGGCACAGGTAAAGACCCTGAAAACCGCCAATGAGCTGATCGGTACACTGATTGATGAACGTGTATAGGGGTGTTGTCAGTCTATAAACAACATCGAGAGATCGACCGCCCTGAGATCCTTGGTCAAGGCCCCAATAGAGATATAGTCCACCCCAGTTTCGGCTATCGGGCGTATCGTCTTGAGAGTCACCCCTCCAGAGGCCTCAAGCCTCGCCCGTCCAGCATTCAACTTCACCGCTTCGTATAGCCGTTTTACCTCGAAGTTATCCAACAGGACCCTTTTCGCTCCAGCCTCCAACGCCTCTTCGAGCTGAGCCACTGATTCCACTTCGATCTCGATCTCCACCCCATCCGGGGCGATCTGGTCTGCCCGTGTAAGTGCTGCCCCTATCGACCCGGCAATCTGCACATGGTTCTCTTTGAGGAGGATGGCATCATAGAGTCCCATCCGGTGGTTCTGCCCACCACCGCAGACCACGGCATATTTCTGCTGCATTCTGAGCCCGGGGATGGTCTTGCGTGTATCAAGAATAGTGACACTCGTCCCCTTCACCGCCTCCACGTAGCGACGGGTCAGGGTTGCAGTCGCCGAAAGGGTCTGGAGATAATTGAGTGCCGTCCGCTCACCACTCAACAGGGAACGATTGTTACCATGTAACTCGCACAACACGGTTCCAGGAGCGACCAACTCCCCATCCTCGACCTGCCATTCTATCTCAATCCTTTCATCCATCCGATGAAACACTTCATCGACCCAGGCGATGCCGCATACCACGGCATTATCACGACAGACTATATGGGCTCGTGCTATGACATGTTCATCCAGTAACTCTGCAGTCAGGTCGCCACTGCCAAGATCCTCTGCCAACGCCAGGCTGACCTGTTCGCGTATAAGACTGATGTGAGGCAGGGTGCTCATCCCTCGACAGATAGCAATTCCACATCGAAAACCAATGTGGCGTTTGGTGGAATCACACCGCCGGCGCCCTGAGAACCGTATCCCAATTGGGGCGGAATTGTCAGCCGCCGTTTACCGCCCTCTTTCATACCGGCAACACCCTCATCCCATCCGGCAATCACCATACCCTTACCCAGGGTGAAAGCAAAAGGCTGGTTGCGATCCAGTGAGGAATCGAACTTGTCACCCTCGAGCAGCCAGCCTGTGTAGTGTACTGAAACACGGCTACCGGCCATCGCAAGATCCCCTGTCCCCACATTCAGGTCCTCAAACTTCAGTCCCGAATCTGTAATTTTTTCACTCATGATCGTACCTATCCTCATTCTCTGGATCGAAACCATTACATGACCGATTGGTGGTCAAAAGGTGATTGTTAACAGCTGTATAAGCATGGCGTCAAGCCATTGCCTTGCAAGGCATGTTGCATTGCTGGTGGGAATAAAACACTTAGACCAAATCAGGCCCTATGCGGATGCGGAGGTAGAAGTGGTTTTCTTCAAAGCACTGAGCATCGCATCCAGAGCCCGATCCATAATCGGCTTGGGCGATGTTTCGACCTTCTTCGCTGTACCCTCACGCAGGCGCTTGGCGAGTCCGAAGGTGGTGAGTTCCATGGCCTTCATACCTTTGCGATTGACGAAGATATAGGTGTCGGTGACCTTGCTCTTCCAGGACAATTTGACTCGAACCTTACTGCTTCCATCGATGATCTCGAGCCACTCACCTGTTTCTAGATCAACCGCTTGCTGGGTAAACTCATCATGCTCACTCAGGATCTCGGTTTCATCCGCTATTTCGTCCATTTGAGGGCTGTGGTCTGCGACAACCTGGCTATCAGGAAAATGGATTTCGTAACGTCTGACCGGCATGGTTCCCGCAGTATGCATCTGGCTGCTGTCCCCGCCTCGCAGCACACCGATATGGCAGTTTTGCAGCTCTTTAAACAACTTGGCCATTTTATGCTGATCAAAGGAGATGCTATTCAGTCGCTCGCGTATATTTCTCAATAGTTCCGGGATACCACGCAGCAACTGTTGCCTTTCTCCATATTCGGACTTGGGTTGCACACTCCACAACAGCTTGTCTACGATCTCCAGTGACTCACTCCAGCCTTTACTCTCCGACCCCTCTCGCAGATAGACGAGCAACAGCACATCTTTCCAACCATCCTCAAGGATAGACATGACCGCCTGGGGCAGGACATCTTGGGTGAGCAATCGTTTATTGAGCTCTTCAGAAACAGTCTGCTTAGCTGATTTGAGTTGCTCCTTACCCTTGGTTATCTGGTTGGTGCGCTGCTCCGCAATCTGAGCACCCCGCTGTTCCTTTTCCCACCAGCTAGAGAAGTCTTCTTCCAGTTCCGCAAACAGTCCGGGATCATCGTGAAATTCGTTCAGGACCCGTTTCACCACCTGCTCGATCTTGTTATACAGGGTATCGTTGGCACGATCGCCAGTATCGTTCCAGCCAACTGCCGCTTGCGCCAGGCTGTTCAATAAACGCCTGGCGGGATGGATCTTCTGACTGAAAAAGGTCTTATCGATAATAGCAACCTTCAGCATAGGGATCTGCAGGCGACTGATCAGGGCCTTCATGGCATCGGGCAGGCTGTAATCATCGAGGATAAACTCGAAGATCATGGAGATGACATCGATAGTATCGTTATCGGCATCGCCCAGGGAACGGATGACCTGTCCATCCCTGGCAATTTGCAGATCGCTGACCAGGCGGGCCCGCATCTCTTCGGGTGTCAGGGGCTGATTGACACGATGCCCTTGGGGCAGCATCACCACATTGGATTGTTGGATGGCATTTAACGCACCCAGGAGTTCACCGGTATCTACCAGTGGCACATTACCAGCCGGAGGTGTGAGCATCAGGCTGGAGGTCAACAGGCTGCTGCCGCCAGCACTTGAACGCCTGAGATTAAGCAACTGTTGCAGGTTGGAAAACAGTTCTGCCTGGATCGCCTCTTCCGCTGCAGCCGATGCGGGGGATGAGGATGCGGTTGAACTCATATACGATGAATCGCTTGCCAAGTAGCTTTCGCCGCCGCCATCACCACGCAGAGTAGGTGCAACTGGATTGCGACGCACCTTTGGTGTCAGCTTGGGGATTACACCGGCCCGACCCAGCAGAAGATTGATCTCATCATAGAGGCCGCCGATATAGTGCATCACATGGCGATCGAACAACTTGTAGACAACCAGCTTGACCGGCAGCTCCACGGGGACGCCTGCCATTGCGGTCTGAAAAGCGTTGCAGACTACGCTCGGAGCCAATGGGGTGTGTTGGGCGATGGACTCATCAACCGAACCTCCGCCGATCACATAGGCGAAACGTTGACTCATTGCATAGATTTCCCGGGTGAAACGACTTTCGGACTTGCTCACCATATTGGTGACAGCTAATGAATCCTCCAGATCTTCATCATCAACCAGAGACATTTCCGATTCCAGACTCAAGTCATCTAGGGTCGGCTGTTGTATCGTGACCTCACCCGTCTCCCAGTAACGATCGTAGGCGCGTAATACCTCCTGGCTAAACCTGCGATCGATACCGGACCTCTGCTTGCGCAGCTCCCGCATGGAATCGAAATAGATATTCTGAAGCGCGTTGCTCTCTGATTTGTTGGCCATCTCGTAGAGGGCATCATCGAGATTCTCGAATAGGCCACTCATCAGTTTTGGCAACGTTTTGACAATGAGATTGCGACACTCAGCCGCAATCCTCCGTCCATTCACGTCAAGAGAGATGTTTTTTCGACGAGGCACAGCAGAGCCGAATGTAATAATGTTGTCTTGTCTTCCCATCTATTGCCACTTGAAGGTGTTCCACCAATATCCAAAAAGATGCCGAGCGATCCCCGTTACCCACATCTAGTATAAGGCTATGTTACTACAGGGATATCGTCTGAGAATAACCTCACACTAAGCATCTGATCGCAGCAAAGAGTCGATCTGCGCCACCCGGCGCATAAGAGGAAAACTAGCACCAAACGCTTGTATAATCAATGAGTTCTATAAAATTTTGATAATATAGTTACTACTCCAACCGAGGCAATGCCAGTAGGTTGCCCCGGATTTTTACGAAATTAATTCCGATTCGTCATCCGTCCACCCACTCCCTGGGCGTGAATCCCGCCCACTCAGGCCATTGACAGCTTGACCCGGTCGTCAAAATTCATAGCCAGAGTGAACTAGATTCGCCTTTTCACCGATTTGAAGATTAGCGGCGGAGCAGAATCTAAGGTATCGTTTCAATGATTATGGAGCAGTTCCAAAAAGGCTTCACAGAAGAACAACAGACGACCTGAAACAGCTCGAACCCAACCGATGCGCCTAGTCAAACGTCTCATATCATCGCTCGCGGACAGCACCCGGGACCTGCTGCCGATTGTCCTGGTTATCGCTTTCTTTCAATTGGCGGTACTGCAACAACCTATTCCTAATCTCGGCACCATACTGATAGGGTCTGTATTGGTCCTGCTGGGCTTGACCCTCTTTATCGAAGGCCTGAATCTGGGCCTGTTCCCCATTGGTGAAGGCATGGCATGGGACTTTGCCCGCAAGGGCAGCCTGACTTGGTTGTTGATTTTCGCTTTCGCCCTCGGATTCGGCACCACAGTGGCAGAACCCGCATTGATAAAAATTGCCCAGGAGGCCGCCAATGTGGCGGCTGTCGGCGGCATGATAGAGAATACCCAGACCGCCCAGGAGGGGTACGCCCAGGGGTTACGCTATACCGTGGCAATATCAGTCGGATTCGCCATCCTGATCGGTGTATTGAGAATCGTTAAGGGTTGGCCGGTTGAATACCTCATCATAGGCGGCTATCTGGGTGTTGTATTAATGACCGCAATAGCACCTAAAGAAATTATCGGCATAGCCTATGATTCAGGTGGCGTCACCACCTCTACGGTAACCGTCCCCCTGGTGACGGCGCTCGGGGTCGGCCTGGCCTCAAGCATCAAGGGTCGTAATCCCATGACCGACGGATTTGGCCTGATAGCCTTCGCATCTCTCACACCGATGATCTTCGTCATGGGATATGGGCTGCTGTTATGAATGAAGCCCTTCAGCACTTCTTCTCTGTAATGGTTGGCACCGTACTCGATGTTCTACCCATCGCCGGCATCCTGATTGGCTTTCAATTCCTGGTGCTGCGCCGCCCCATAAAGAATCCCAAAGAGGTGCTGTTTGGCTTTCTTCTGGTTCTGCTTGGCCTGGTTCTGTTCCTGCAAGGGTTGGATCTCGCCCTCTTCCCACTCGGGGAGTTGATGGCAAATCAGCTCACCTCGCCTGAGATACTGAATATTCCCGATACCGGTGATGGGGTTAAATGGCACCACTACTTTTGGGTCTATCTGTTCGCGGCCTGCATCGGCTTTTCCACCACCATCGCAGAACCCTCATTGATCGCCGTGGCAATCAAGGCGAATCAGGTCTCCGCCGGCGCCATCAGTAAATGGGGGTTACGCATTGCCGTCGCCATCGGTGTGGCTGTGGGCATCTCCTTGGGTTGCTACCGGATTATTTCCGGAACACCTCTGCACTGGTACATCATGACGGGTTATGTAGTGGTAATCGTGCAGACAGTCTATGCCCCCCGGACGATCATTGCCCTGGCATATGATTCAGGGGGGGTAACCACATCCACCGTCACGGTACCGCTGGTAGCGGCCCTGGGACTGGGTTTATCCAGCAATATTCCTGGCCGCAATCCTGTAATGGACGGTTTTGGCCTCATCGCCTTCGCCAGCCTGTTCCCGATCATGTCGGTCATGGCCTACGCTCAACTGAGTGAATGGCGATCCAAAAGACAATCTGATGATACAACGAGGTAATTCCCATGCACTTCAAACTCATCATCGCCCTGGTAGAGGACAGCACCACAGAAAAGGTTCTCGAGGCTGCCCGATCTGCCGGCGCTACAGGCTCCACGGTCATCAATCATGCCCGTGGAGAGGGTATCAATCAGTCAAAGACCTTTCTCGGTCTGACCCTTGATACGCAACGGGATGTAGTGCTCCTGCTGGTGGAAGAGCATCTCAGCCGAACCATTCTGGAAAAAATCTCCGAAGCCGGCCAATTCGATGAAGAATCAGGTAGCGGGATCGCCTTTCAGATAGATATCGAAGACGCGGTCGGCGTCAGTCACCAGATCCAGACACTCTCACACGTTATCGAGGAGGAGTTATGAACGATCGGCAACTAATCCGGGTAAAGGATGTCATGAAAACCGACTTTGACATGGTGGACGGTTTGGATACCGTACAAATGGCCCTTGAGCGTATGATCCATATAGAGACCAAATCGTTGATTGTTAAGAAACGGCATGATGACGACGAGTACGGCCTGGTCACACTGTCAGATATCGCACGCCTGGTACTGGCAAATGACCGGGCACCGGAGCGGGTCAATATCTATGAAATCATGACCAAACCGGCATTGACCATATCTTCCAGCATGGATATCCGCTATGCCGCGAGAATCTTCAGCCGCTTTGACCTGACCAGGGCACCGGTCCTGGACAACCGTGAAATCGTCGGTATCGTCAGCCTTACAGATATGGTGCTGAAAGGGCTGAAAACAAACTTGGAATCAAGTTGATCCTATCTGCAGAGACACTCTTACGTAGTGCGGAGTACCGTCCATCGAAAAACATGGATGACAGACCGCCTGAGTCAGAGGTCGATCTGCTTGTGATTCACAGTATCAGCCTGCCACCCGGGGAGTTTGGCGGAAACTGGATCGACGATCTGTTCATGAACAACCTGGATGCAACGGCACACCCCTATTTCGCAGAGATAGAGGCACTCAGGGTTTCATGCCACATACTCATCCAACGCACGGGTAAAATAACCCAATACGTACCCCTGAACCGACGTGCCTGGCATGCAGGGGATTCCAACTACTGTGGTCGACCCTGCTGCAATGATTTCTCCATCGGAATCGAATTGGAGGGGGCGGATGACATGCCATTCACCGATGCTCAATACTTGGCCCTGGAGCGTGTTACCAAGGAGATCATGCACTTCTATCCAAGCATTACCCGGGAGCGTATTACCAGCCACGCCGCCATCGCACCAGGACGGAAAACAGATCCAGGACCTATGTTCGACTGGGACCGTTATTTGAGTCTGATAGAGGTACTTGATTAAGTCTAAACCTTAGGATATGTGTTGAAACTTTGCATCGATTGTTTGACACTTGCCCAATGACCCTGACGATTATACTAATCAGCCTGATAGCAGAGCGTTTTTTACTCGATTATCGCTATTTGCGTGATAACGGTTGGTTCAATTCCTATAACCAGTGGTTTGAACGACATCAGCTACCGCAGCGGATGCGGCAGGGTGTCATCGGGATCATGCTACTGATACTTCCCCCCCTGCTTGCACTATGGGCAGTACAACACCTGTTTGAGAATGCCCTGTTCGGACTGTTATGGTTTGTAACCTCTGTCGCGATTCTGCTCTACTGTTTGGGCCCCAATGACCTGGACGCCTCGGTCAACCGCTACGTGGAAGCCGTGGATAGTGACGAGGATGAGGAGATCAGGGCATCAGCAACCACCCTGATCATGGATGAGCCACCCACCAGTGAGCCCGCTCGTTCCCAAGCCGCGGCCGAAGGGGTATTGCTCCAAGCGAACCAAAACCTGTTTTGTGTGCTGTTTTGGTTCATTCTGCTGGGTCCGGTCGGGGCGATGGCCTACCGCATCGCCACTTGGCTACCGAGCATGGAACAGGCCAAAAACGATCCCGATTTCCTCCTCAACAGTAAACAGCTTGTGGTGATTCTGGAGTGGATACCCGCACGCATAGCCGCCTTCTGTTATGCCATAGCAGGCAGCTTCGAGGACGCACTCTATGGCTGGCGTAGCTATCACGAAAGCCGTTTCAGCGAATTCGACGACAGCAACAGCGGAACCTTGATCTGTACCGGTAGCGGTGCCATGCGGCTCTCGACGCTCATCAACGAAGCCCATGAGGGGGTACAGTCCTTCAGCTTTCTTGCAAAGTCAGCCATGGCTCTCGTCTGGCGATCCCTTGTCGTCTACCTGGTGATAGTCGCGCTGATTACACTGAGCGGATTGCTTTAATTGGCAGGCAAAGTCACGACCATCGATCTATTGAGGCATGGAGAGCCGGTAGGCGGCAGGCGCTACCGGGGCCAGATAGATGACCCCCTGAGTGAGCAGGGATGGGAACAGATGTGGCAAGCCGTCTCCGGCGATCGCCCCTGGCAGGCCATCATCAGTTCACCACTGCGACGCTGCAGCGAATTTGCAGCACGCCTGGGAGAAGAGCTTGAGCTTGGGGTGGAGTTGGATGACCGGCTCAAAGAGGTTGGTTTCGGTGATTGGGAAGGTCAAACCGGCGATCAGCTGCGTCGACATGACAAATCGATCCTGTCACGCTTCTACCAGGATCCGATTCAGAATCGGCCACAGGACGCTGAGGATCTGAATGACTTCAAGGTACGGGTCCTGGCTGCCTACAGCAACGCCTGCGAGCGTTTCCGCGGCCAACACCTTTTACTCGTCGCCCATGCAGGGGTAATTCGAACCATTATCAATCACACCCTGCAAGCCCCTCTCAGTTCCATGTACCGGCTCTCCATTGCCACTGCCAGCCTCACCCGTATTCGGATCGATGGCGAGCACCCGGCCACACTGATTTTCATGGGTAAGTCGCAACTGTAAAGGAGACTCTGATGTGATAGCGATCACACTTTATTTAAGCTTTGTTTAAGATTTATAGGTTATAAGTCACATAAAAATGACTGTAACTTAGCTATGGTTGGCATATCTGAAGTAGATCAGTCACTTAGAATATGAGGAGAAATCAAATGACTTGGCTGCTACTCGCATCACTCGCGATTATTGTTGTCTCCGTGTTAACAACAAAATCTGTTGAATTTCCAGATAGTTAGACTTAACCACTAACGCCCTTCAACGCCTGACCTATTCAGGGCGGACCGGGTCACTGCTGAGACCCCCTACCTGGCGCACATATTCATACATGACTATGGACGCCGCCACCGATACATTAAGACTCTCCACCTGCCCAAATTGGGGAATGGACACCGATAAGATGTCCGGATACTCCTCCCGGCTGAAACTGTGTCCCCACTCCTCATGGCCCAGGACGAAGGCAATCTTCCTTGCCATACTGAAATCAGTTAGTAGGCGCTTACTTCCACCCTCCAGTCGCATAATCTGGTAACCACGCTCGGTGAGTTCCCGATAACTCTGCTCGAAGCTGTCGAAAAATCGTGCCGGCACCTTCTTGAAAGCACCCTTCCCCGGCGCTGGATCAAAGGGCCCTATATTCACCAGATGGACCTCGTGGGCGCCAAACGCCTCGGCACTGCGGAATATCTTGGCCACATTGAATCCAGCCTTCATCTGGTCCAGCACGACGATAAAGTCGTGTACACCGGGTTTGGCGAGGAGGTTTCTCTGGCGCTGCTTGGTATAGCGCAGCAGCGCCTGATCCCGGCCTTCTCTGCGCTCTTTTTTACTCTTTCTCTGTCTGATCATGCTTAAACCGCTGGCTGAATGAAACGACTGGTTCTAGGGCCCCTAGGGGACAGCCCCTAAGACCATGATAATTCTCCAGGCTATTCCCTTCCCGTTGTTGGATCATGCATGCTGTAATACAGCCCCTGAATTGTGCAACAGATCCCGCCCTACAGGGTGAAACGACAGGTAACTGAATATGCAGGCAACAAGCGTCACCCGGGTCCTGGTATGGAGCAATAGACTCAGGCTCGCCCACTGGATTCTCGGGCTCTCCTGTGTCGGACTGCTGATCACCGGGTGGCTCATGAACAATACCCCCCTGCTGGCGCAGAGTGCGGCCGAGATCCATTTCATGCTCAGTGGCCTGTTTCTACCCGCCCTGCTACTGCGTCTCTATCTTCTCCTATTCGGCAAAGGCAGTGAACAGATCAGCTCCTGTGAACCGAACCTGCATCGCCTATCCCAGACCTGGTTGGTGTTGAAGTTCTATCTTACCCTTGGCAAGGCACCTCTACCCAAGTGGTATAGTCACAACCCGCTGTGGGGACCTGTCTATCTGGTACTTTTTTTCTTTTTGCTATTGAGCGCCATCAGCGGTCTGATGCTGCTCAAGGATATCACCATGGTCGGCACGCTGAGCCTCAACGATGTGCATCATCTGAGCTACCAGGTGATCCTGGTTTTCACCCTACTGCATATTCCAGCCGTCTTCAGTCATGATCTGGCCGGCAAAGGAGCTGATATCTCCGGGATGATCAATGGACAACGGATTTTTGAAGTTGAAAATCCTCAGCAGAGCAAGGAGAGCGGAACCCAGGCAGTAGCACTGCAGGATCTGTTGAAAAGTCTAAAGCGTTGATTTTGACCTGAGTGGAAAGGACAGACAGGCATCCTGCCCCAGTGAATGACACGCATAAAAAAACCCACATCCAAGATGTGGGTCTTTTTCAGCCGGATCTTCAGTCTGGTCTGGCTTAGGATTCTTCCGCCTCAGACTCGTTCACGGCCTCTTCAGTCTCTTCAGGTATCGGCCGGTCCACCAACTCCACATAGGCCATGGGCGCCTGGTCTCCGGGACGATAGCCGCATTTCATGATGCGCAGATAGCCACCTGGACGCTCCTGGTAGCGTGGACCCAGCTCGGCAAACAGTTTTCCCACTGCCGCCTTGTCCCGCAGACGGTCGAAGGCTAGGCGGCGTTTTGCCACACTGTCGCTCTTGGAGAGTGTGATCAGAGGTTCGGCAACACGTCGCAACTCTTTTGCCTTGGGCAAGGTTGTCTTGATCATTTCGTGATTGATCAGAGAGACGGTCATGTTTCTGAACATGGCATTGCGGTGGCTACTGTTACGATTCAGTTGGCGACCTGATTTGCGATGGCGCATGGTTCTAGTTCCACAAATTCAATAGTTAAATAGGTCTGCAACAGCCCTCAGTGGGTCAGCTGCTCCTCGATGTTCTCTGGCGGCCAATGCTCGAGGCGCATACCGAGCGAGAGACCACGACGGGCAAGTACGTCCTTTATCTCTGTCAACGATTTCTTGCCCAGATTCGGTGTCTTCAGCAGTTCCACCTCGGTGCGCTGAATCAGGTCACCGATAAGGAAGATATTTTCCGCCTTCAAGCAGTTCGCTGAGCGTACGGTGAGTTCAAGATCATCCACTGGGCGCAACAGTATTGGATCGATCGCCGGCTCTTCAGGCTCGGAAACCGACTCCGCAGCTTCTGCTTCCAGGTCGACGAAGACAGAGAGTTGATCCCGCAGGATACTCGCAGAACGTCTGATCGCCTCTTCCGGATCGATGGTACCGTTTGTCTCCAGTTCGATGACCAGGCGGTCAAGGCCGGTGTTTTGTTCCACACGGGCAGCTTCCACACTGTAGGCCACTTCCCTGATCGGACTGAACGATGCATCAACCTGCAACATGCCGATCGGACGCTCGTCCCCGGCACTACCCTGTCGTGCAGCCGCCGGATGGTATCCCCGGCCTCTGCGTACATTCAAGGTCATATTGATTTCGCCGGACTTGGTCAGGGTCGCCAAAACCAGATCAGGATTGGCGATCTCCACATCGTGGTCCAGGGTTATGTCACTGGCAAGTACTTGTCCCGGTCCCTTCTTTTGCAGCTTCAGGGTCGCCTCATCACGTGAGTGCATGATGATTGCAACCAACTTGAGATTAAGCAGTACATCAAGTACATCTTCCTGAACGCCTTCCATCGTGGTGTACTCGTGCAGTACATCGGCGATCTCCACTTCAGTGATCGCACTGCCGGGCATCGATGAGAGCAGGATGCGCCTTAACGCATTCCCCAAAGTATGGCCAAACCCTCGCTCCAACGGCTCAAGGGTCACTTTCGCACGTGTTGCAGTGATGGGTTGAACGTTTACTATCCGGGGCTTGAGAAATTCCGTAACGCTATCGATCATGTATTTTCCCTCGTCAAGGCTTACTTGGAGTAGAGCTCGACGACCAGTTGCTCGTTAATCTCGGCAGACAAATCTGATCGATCCGGTACACGCTTCAGCTTGCCTTTCATTGCTTTTGGATCAACCTCAACCCAATCGACAAATCCAAACTGCCCTTGCAGTTCGAGTGCACCCTGTATTCTGAGCTGTTTTTTTGCCTTCTCTCGTATCGAGACTTCATCTTCCGCTGAGACTTTGAACGAAGGTACGTTAACTACCTTTCCATTGACTTCTATGGCCTTATGGCTCACAAGTTGACGTGCTTCAGCTCGCGTGGAGCCAAAACCCATGCGATAGACAATATTGTCCAACCGGGTCTCCAGGAGTTGCAGCAGGTTTTCACCGGTCGCACCCTTACTCTGGGCTGCAGCTTTGTAGTAGTTACGGAATTGCTTTTCCATGATCCCGTAGATACGGCGAACTTTTTGCTTCTCGCGCAGCTGTAGACCGTAATCGGATACCCGACGACGGCGATCTCCCATCTGCCCGGGTACCTTCTCCATATTGCATTTGGAATCGAGTGAGCGCACGCGGCTTTTCAGGAAAAGGTCAGTACCTTCCCTACGGCTTAGCTTACACTTGGGTCCGATGTACCTTGCCATGTTTCAGTAACTCCAGTAATTAGACGCGGCGCTTCTTGGGAGGACGGCAGCCATTGTGTGGTATAGGGGTAACATCAGAGATGCTTGTGATCTTGAATCCTGCATTGTTCAGGGAACGAACAGCGGATTCGCGGCCAGGTCCAGGACCTTTTACATTCACATCAAGATTCTTGACGCCATACTCCTTGACCATCTGACCCACGCGATCAGCAGCAACCTGGGCTGCAAACGGGGTGCTCTTTCTAGAACCGCGGAATCCCGATCCACCAGCAGTGGCCCAAGCCAGTGCGTTGCCTTGGCGGTCACTAATAGTAATGATTGTATTGTTGAAAGAGGCGTGAATATGAGCGACCCCATCGGTCACACTCTTCTTTACCTTTTTCTTACCACGTGTACTAGGTTTAGCCATCTTCTGTACCTAAAGATTCATATATAGATTTAATTAACGCTTGATCGGGCGACGTGGGCCTTTGCGCGTCCTGGCATTCGTACGTGTACGCTGCCCGCGCAATGGAAGTCCGCGACGATGCCGGATGCCACGATTGCACCCAAGGTCCATCAGGCGTTTAATATTCATCGAGATTTCACGACGGAGGTCACCTTCGACGGTGAAGCGGGCAATGATAGAGCGTATGCTTTCTACCTGATCCTCGCTGAGCTCCTGTATCTTCACATTGGGTTCAATGCCGGCTTCTTTACAGATATCGCCCGCACGGGAACGCCCGATACCGTATATCGATGTCAGCGCTATGACCGCATGTTTTCGGTCTGGTATGTTGACCCCTGCAATTCGAGCCATCTCAAAATCTCCTGAACAAACCCTTGGCACATTGCCGAAGGGAAACGCGCAATATTACTCTACACAACCACCTGCATCAAGCGGATGTGGCACTAATTTTGCCCTGATTAACCCTGACGCTGTTTATGACGCCCTTCTTTACAGATTACTCTGACGACGCCATTCCGGCGCACAATTTTGCAATTTCGGCAGATCTTCTTAACCGATGCACGCACTTTCATGATTCAGACTCCAAATAATAAATTCAGTAGCGTTCGACGCTAGCGTAACAACCCGCCACCACCACCTTTCAGATTGGCCTTTTTCATCAGGCCATCGTATTGATGGGACATCATGTGCGCCTGTATCTGGGCCATGAAATCCATGACCACCACGACAATAATCAACAGCGATGTACCACCAAAATAGAAGGGTACATTCCAACCCACGATCAGGAACTCAGGCAGCAAACAGACCAGGGTTATGTAGATCGCACCCCAAAAGGTCAGTTTACTCATCACGCCATCGATATACTTAGCCGTTTGGTCGCCTGGCCGAATACCAGGGATAAACGCACCTGAACGCTTCAGATTGTCCGCAGTCTCCCGGGAATTGAACACCAGCGCAGTGTAGAAAAAACAGAAAAAGATTATCGCCGCCGCGTAGGCCATCACATATACAGGTTCACCCGGTGATAGTTTTGCGAATATATCCTGTATCCAACGGGTGCCTTCCGTATTCCCGAACCACTGCCCGAGGGTTGCCGGGAAGAGGATAATACTGGAGGCGAAAATCGGCGGTATAACACCTGCCATGTTCAGCTTCAGGGGCAGATGGGTGCTCTGGGCGGCCAGCATTCTTCTGCCTTGCTGACGTTTGGCGTAATTGATGGTAATCCGGCGCTGTCCCCGTTCGACAAAAACCACAAACGCGGTAACCGCGATAGCCAGGACAAAAAGGAACAGAATCGTCAGTGCGTTCAACTCCCCGGTGCGGGCAAGCTCCAGGGTACCACCAATGGCAGAAGGCAGACCCGCAACGATGCCGGCAAAGATGATCAGGGATATGCCGTTGCCGATGCCTCGCTCGGTGATCTGCTCACCCAGCCACATCAGGAACATGGTGCCTGTCACCAGTGATACAGCGGCTGTAACTACAAAGCCAACACCTTGATGGATAACGATGGTTTCTCCACCCACGGTTTGACTTTGAAGCGCGATCGAAATACCTACCGCTTGGAATGTCGCCAGCACGACAGTGCCATAACGGGTATATTGGGTAATCTTTCTACGCCCGGACTCACCCTCTTTCTTCAACTGCTCCAATGAAGGAATAACAGCTGACATCAACTGCATGATAATCGAGGCAGAGATGTAGGGCATGATACCCAGGGCAAACAGGCTCGCACGCTCCAGGGCACCCCCGGAAAACATATTGAACATATCCAGGATCGAACCCTGAGCCTGTTCAAACAGTGCTGCCAAGGCTACCGGGTTCACCCCCGGCACAGGTATGAAGGTACCGATACGGAACACCAGCAGGGCGCCTGCAACAAACAACAGACGTTGACGGAGTTCCGTCAATCGGCCCATGCTGCCAAGCGCTCCCATCATCGGTGATCCCTGGTTAGCCATGATTTACTCGACCTTGCCACCAGCCGCTTCGATTGCAGCCTTAGCACCTTTGGATACGCGAATGCCTTTTACGGTCACGGCACGATCGATCTCTCCAGAAGCGAAGATCTTCGCATTTTTTACGGATCGAGTGACGATATTTGCCTTTTTCAGCGCTTCCAGGTCGACCACGTCGCCATCCACTTTCGCCAACTCACCAAGCCGTACCTCAGCCGTTACCAAAGAGACACGCGAGGTGAAACCAACCTTCGGCAGGCGCCTTTGCAGGGGCATCTGGCCACCCTCAAAACCGACCTTGTGATATCCGCCGGAACGGGATTTCTGCCCTTTGTGGCCGCGCCCACAAGTCTTTCCAAGACCGCTGCCGATACCACGACCGACGCGTTTTCGGTCAGTCTTACTGCCAGCAGCAGGTTGTAGTGTATTCAAGCGCATGATTAAGCCTCCACAACCTTGACCATATAGTTGACCTTATTCACCATACCTCTCGTCGCGGGAGTATCCTCCACCTCGACGACCTGGTGCATACGTCGTAATCCCAACCCGGCAACGCACGCTTTATGGCTTGCCAGTCTGCCATTCGTGCTGCGTACCAGAGTCACATGCATCATCTTCTTCTTAGCCATGACCTACCCCAGGATATCCTCGACACTTTTACCGCGCTTCAGAGCCACGGACTCAGCATCTGTCATCTCATGCAAGCCGTTTATGGTGGCCCGAACGACATTCATGGGATTGTTAGTCCCGATGCACTTTGCCAGTACATTCTGCACACCCAGCACTTCAAAAACGGCGCGCATCGCACCACCAGCGATGATGCCAGTACCATCAGAGGCAGGCTGCATATGCACCTTGGCAGCACCATGTCTACCGATAACCGGATACTGCAGGGTTGTGCCGCTGAGGCGAACCGATACCATGTTTTTTCGCGCTGTTTCCATGGCCTTTTGAATCGCCACAGGAACCTCACGCGCCTTGCCGGTACCGAAACCAACCCGACCCTTTCCATCACCGACCACAGTCAGTGCAGAAAATCCGAACTGGCGGCCACCTTTAACAACCTTTGCCACCCGGTTTACATTGACCAGCTTTTCAAGAAGCTCGTCGCCCTCAGGCTTTGCATTGAAATTAGCCATATTCCAGAACCTTTAAAATTGGAGACCGGCTTCACGTGCCGCATCAGCAAGCGCTTTGACCCGCCCATGGTATCGAAAACCCGAACGGTCGAAGGCCACATTCTCTATACCGGCGGATTTCGCCCGCTCGGCGATATATTTACCGACAATCTTCGCCGCATCGACGTTGCCACAGGCGCCTTTAATCTCACCCCGAACCGATTTATCCAGGGTAGAGGCACTCGCCAGCACACTGCCGCCATCCGGACTGATCACCTGAGCGTAGATATGTCGAGGCGTACGATGAATAGAGAGACGATGAGCACCAAGCTCCTGAATCTTTGCTCGAGTACGACGCCCACGACGTATGCGTGATATTTTCTTTTCCATCGTTCTACCCTATTTCTTCTTAGCTTCTTTACGTGCAACATATTCGTCGACATAACGCACGCCCTTGCCTTTATAGGGCTCCGGCGGGCGAAAGGCGCGGATTTCCGCAGCCACTTGGCCGACACGCTGCTTGTTACTTCCACTGACAACTATCTCAGTCGCCGATGGGGTCGCAATACTGATACCCTCAGGAACCGGATAGTCGATCGGATGGGAAAAACCCAGGTTGAGGTTGAGGGACTTGCCGCCAGCCTGGGCGCGATAACCAACCCCAACCAATTGCAATTTCTTCTCAAATCCCTGTGTGACACCAGTCACCATATTGTTGACCAGAGCCCGCATGGTCCCGGCCATGGCCCAGGACGCCTTGTCCTCACCCTTCGGCACGATCTTGAGTGAGTTATCCTCTTCAGCGATATCAACAGAAGGGTGCACATCCATTGCCATTTCACCCTTGGGGCCTTTGACACTCAGGGACTGATCACCCTTTTTGACCGTTACGCCGGAGGGTAGTGAGATCGGGCTTTTAGCTACACGCGACATCTCATCACCCCCTTATGCGACGTAGGCGATGACTTCACCGCCCTGACCCGTCTCGCGGGCAGCACGGTCTGACATCACACCTTTGGAGGTGGAGATAATCGCCACACCCAGACCACCACGCACCTTGGGCAACTCATTTTTACCCTTGTAGACACGCAATCCGGGACGGCTGATACGCTTGATCAAATCGATAACAGGACGGCCCTGGTAGTAGCGCAACTCCAAAACCAGGGTCGGTTTCGCGGCTTCGCTATTGATTGAGACTTCCTGAAGAAAACCTTCGTTTTTCAAAAGGTTAGCAATTGAGAGCTTAAGCTTTGAGGAGGGCAGCTCTACTGTCGTCTTGTTGGCTGCCTGGCCATTGCGGATGCGTGTAAGCATATCCGCGATGGGATCTGACATACTCATAATGAGCTCCTGTGGTCAGTCCGCCTTTGTGGCGCGATACCCGAAATTTAAAAAAACAAAACGGGCCAACAGTTGACCCGAGTAAAAGCGCGAAATTATACGCTTACCAGCTGGCTTTAACAAGCCCTGGAACATCGCCCCGCATAGCGGCCTCGCGCAGCTTATTCCTGCACAGCCCGAACTTGCGATAGACGCCGTGGGGACGGCCTGTCACCCGACAACGATTCTGCTTGCGCGACGGACTGGCATCACGTGGCAGTTTCTGCAGTTTCAGAGTCGCTTCTTCGATCTGCTCGAATGTGCTGCTGGGATTCTTGATTATCGCCTTCAGCGCACTACGCTTGGCAGCATATTGGGAGGCGATACGGGCACGCTTGTTTTCGCGTGCGATCATGCTCTTTTTTGCCATATTTGGACTCAGTTCTTAAAAGGAAATTTAAAGGCTTCCAGCAACGCTCGACCCTCTTCATCGGTCTGAGCCGTGGTGGTAATGGTAATATCCAAGCCACGGATTGCGTCGATCTTGTCATAATCGATCTCTGGAAACATGATTTGCTCTTTAACGCCCATGGAGTAGTTGCCACGGCCATCGAAAGACTTGCCATTTAGACCGCGAAAATCCCGGATACGGGGTATCGCGATATTGATCAGACGGTCTAGGAACTCATACATCCGCTCACGCCGCAGGGTCACCTTGCAACCGATCGGCCATCCTTCACGCACCTTGAAACCTGCAATTGACTTACGGGCATAGGTGATGATTGCCTTTTGACCGGCAATCTTTTCCATATCACCGACGGCATTTTCAAGAATTTTTTTGTCACCAATCGCCTCACCGACACCCATATTCAGAGTGATTTTGGTGATCTTGGGGACCTGCATGATGCTGCCGAACTGAAACTTGTCCATAAGCTCCTGGACAATGGTTTCCTTATATTGTTGCTGTAATCTTGCCATGTCTGATCACGCCTCAGATGTCGACGACTTCTTGATTCGATTTAAAGACTCGAACCTTCTTGCCATCTTCAAGAATTTTAAATCCAACCCGATCACCCTTGTCGGATACCGGATTGTAGAGAGCCACATTTGAAATATGCAACGGCATCTCTTTATCAAGAATGCCACCAGGTTCACCGCGATTCGGATTGGGCTTGGTATGTTTCTTTGCCATATTGACATTTTCAACAACCAAACGGTCATCCTGCAGCATTCTGACTACAGTACCGCGTTTACCTTTATCCTTTCCGCTGATGACGATGACTTCGTCACCTTTTTTAATCTTGCTTGCCATTGATGCCGCCTCACAAAACTTCTGGTGCGAGCGAAATTATTTTCATAAATCGCTCACTCCTTAATTCACGGGTCACCGGACCAAAGATACGCGTACCTATTGGCTGCAATGCACTGTTCAAAAGCACTGCAGCGTTCGTGTCGAAGCGGATCACTGATCCATCCGGACGACGAACGCCCTTTTTGGTTCTGACTACAACAGCATTGTAGACATCACCTTTTTTCACCTTGCCTCTAGGTATGGCATCTTTGACACTGACTTTTACGATGTCTCCGATCCCTGCATAGCGGCGATGAGAACCACCCAGCACCTTTATGCACTGAACCTGCTTGGCGCCGCTGTTATCAGCCACACTGAGGTTGGTCTGCATCTGAATCATGGTATTGCCCTAATTCCAAATAATTTCGATTGGACGCTCACTGAGAACAGGGTCTCAGCTGGCACGCTCCAGTACTTTAACCAAACGCCAGGTTTTGGTCTTCGACAGTGGACGACACTGCTCCACCATCACGGTATCACCTTTCTGACACTCATTTGTTTCATCATGCGCGTGTACCTTGGTCGTACGACGCATGTATTTTCCATACACCGGATGCTTCACAGTACGCTCAACGGATACGGTAATCGATTTTTCCATTGCGCTGCTCACAACCTGCCCCACCAGGGTCCGGTTCGTTGCCTGCTGTTCATTCATGATGCATCACCCGACTTCTGTTCGTTCATTAGAGTTTTTACACGTGCAATATCCTTGCGAACTTCCCGCATGCGTGATGGCTTGGCCAATTGACCGGTGCCCCGCTGCATACGCAGATTAAACTGCTCTTTGAGAAGTTCTTCGAGGGTAGACGTCAGCTCTTGTTGAGACTTTTCTCTTAACTCTGATGCTTTCATTACATTACCGTCCGCTTCACGAATGTGGTCGATACAGGCAATTTGGCAGCAGCCAGTGCAAATGCCTCTCGGGCCAACTCCTCAGAGATGCCTTCGATCTCATACAGCATACGACCAGGCTGAACCTGGGCGACCCAGTATTCAACATTACCCTTACCTTTACCTTGGCGAACTTCCAAAGGCTTCTTAGTGATCGGCTTGTCCGGAAAGATTCGGATCCAGATTTTACCGCCACGTTTCACGTGCCTGGTGATGGCACGCCGGGCAGCCTCAATCTGTCTAGCCGTAATCCGACCCCGACCGGTGGATTTAAGGCCATATTCACCAAAAGAGACATCGCTGCCCTTGATGGCCAGGCCGCGATTGCGCCCCTTGTGCTGTTTGCGAAATTTTGTCCGTTTAGGTTGCAACATGGCTTACGACCTCTTACCCGACGAGGTAGTTTTGGTTTCCACTTCAACTTCCTCATTATCAGCGTAGACTTCACCCTTGAAGACCCATACCTTGACACCGATGATCCCGTAGGTTGTATTCGCTTCAGCAAAGCCATAATCAATATCTGCACGCAGGGTGTGCAATGGCACACGCCCTTCCCGATACCATTCGGAACGCGCTATTTCAGCACCGTTGAGTCGTCCGCTGATATGTACCTTGATGCCCTCGGCACCGAGGCGCATGGCATTCTGTACAGCCCGCTTCATGGCACGCCTGAACATGACACGTCTTTCCAACTGCTGGGCAATGCTCTCACCCACCAACTGGGCATCGAGCTCCGGCTTGCGGATCTCTTCGATGCTCATATGGACAGGAATCCCCATCATGGCGGAGACTTCGGCCCTCAATGCATCGATATCCTCACCCTTTTTGCCGATCACCAGTCCAGGACGCGCGGTGTGGACAGTAATGTGGGCATTGTTTGCAGGACGATCGATCTGAATACGACTCACAGACGCCTGGTGCAACTTCTTTTTCAAGAATTCCCGGACTTCGAGATCATTGTTCAAAAGATCTGCATAGTGCTTGGAATCCGCATACCACTTGGAAGTCCAGTCTTTTACTATGCCAAGACGTATCCCGGTTGGATGTACTTTTTGACCCATTTCGGCCTCTCTTGCCTGTTACTTTTCCGCTACAGTCACGTTGATGTGACTGGTGCGTTTGAGAATCCTGGTTGCACGACCTTTGGCACGTGCTCGAATACGCTTCATGGTCGGACCATCATCGACACTGACGGCTGAAACCTTCAATTCATCGATATCCGCACCATCGTTATGCTCGGCATTGGCAATCGCCGATTCGAGCACCTTTTTTACCAGCCCAGCACCCTTCTTCTTACTGAAAGAGAGAAGATCCAGGGCCTGCTCAACAGGAAGTCCACGAATCTGATCTGCGATCAGTCGCCCCTTCTGAGCAGAAATCCGGGCATGACGCAATTTTGCTGTAGTCTGCATCGTCACTTCCTCTACTTGGACTTCTTATCAGCGGCATGACCACGATAAGTGCGGGTCAGCGCAAACTCACCCAACTTGTGTCCGACCATGTTCTCCGATACCAACACCGGGACATGCTGCTTGCCGTTGTATACAGCGATCGTCAGTCCCACCATCTCTGGCGCCACGAGAGATCTGCGCGACCAGGTCTTGATAGGACGTTTGTTGTTCTGGGCTACCGCCTCATCCACCTTCTTCATTAAATGGTGGTCAATGAATGGGCCTTTTCTGATTGAACGTGGCACGACTCTAACCCCTAATCAATTATTTACGGTTTCTACGGCGCACAATCATCTTATTTGTGCGTTTGTTGGTACGGGTTTTATACCCTTTGGTTGGCACACCCCAAGGCGATACCGGATGACGACCGCCCGAGGTACGGCCTTCACCACCACCATGCGGATGATCAACAGGGTTCATGACAACACCACGCACAGTCGGGCGTATACCCTTCCAACGTGTGGCTCCCGCTTTGCCTAATGAGCGCAGCGTATGCTCGGAGTTTGAAACTTCACCGATAACTGCGCGGCAGTCAGCGGGGACCTTGCGCATTTCACCAGAGCGGAGACGCAGGGTGGCATACTCGCCTTCCCGTGCCACCAACTGCACCGATGCGCCAGCGGAACGTGCAAGCTGTGCACCCTTGCCCGGTTTCATCTCGATACAATGCACCACGGAACCCAGCGGCATGTTCCTCAATGGCAGGCAGTTACCCACCTTGATCGCCACACCAGATCCTGATTCGACCTGGTCACCCACATGCAGGTTGCCGGGGGCAATGATGTAGGCGCGCTCACCGTCTGCATAACGGATCAATGCAATATGTGCAGTCCGATTCGGATCATATTCAAGGCGTTCAACTGTTGCCGGAATACCTTCCTTGTTGCGCTTGAAATCGATGATGCGGTAGCGCTGCTTGTGTCCGCCGCCACGATGACGCGTAGTTATACGACCGTTATTGTTGCGCCCGCCAGTTTTACTCTTTTTTGCCACCAATGGACCATAGGGCGCACCCTTATGGAGCTCATCATTGACAACCTTGACCACAAATCTGCGGCCTGCGGAGGTCGGTTTTGATTTAACGACTGCCATAATCCAAATCCTGTCTTATTTGCTCAAGCACCGGCCGCGAAATCGATATCGTTACCAGGCTTGAGACGAACATATGCCTTCTTCCAGTCAGAACGTTTACCGTTGACCTGACCAAAGCGTTTCGTTTTGCCCTTGCAATTGACAACCTGCACCCGTTCGACCTCTACCTCGAACAGCTTTTCGACCGCCTTTGCGATCTCCCGCTTGGTCGCATCGGTTGCAACACGAAAGGTGTATTGCTGGTTGGCATCGGCAACCACGCTACTCTTCTCAGATACCACAGGACTGAGAAGAACCTTCATGAGACGCTCGCTGTTCATGCCAGTCGCTCCTCGAGTTTCTTAACTGCGCTTTCAGTGACCAAAACCTTCTCATAAGCCACCAGACTGACAGGATCGATCTCATTGATATCCCGTACATCGACACCGTAGAGGTTTCTTGAAGCCAGGTAGAGATTCTCATCCGGATCCAGGGTCACAACCAATACATCACTCAATTCCATACCCTTCAGCTTCTCAACCAACTGCTTGGTTTTTGGCTCGGCAATGGTGATTTCGTCCACCACTACCAGTCTCTCCTGCCGATTCAGTTCAGAAAGAATTGAACGAATCGCGCCACGGTACATTTTGCGGTTGATCTTCTGGGCATAGCTGCGCGGTGTTGCCGCGAAGTTAACACCACCACTGCGCCAGATAGGGCTGCGACTGGTACCGGCGCGCGCACGACCTGTTCCCTTTTGACGAAAAGGCTTGGCGCCACCACCTGCAACTGCAGAGCGGTTTTTCTGTGCCTTGGTGCCGGCACGTGCACCTGCCATATAGGCTGATACCACCTGATGCACCAGAGATTGCTTAAACTCTGCACCGAAGATCTCATCGGAGACCTTCAGAGTTTGTGCACCTACTGCTGTTTGTACATTGAGTTCCATCAGACTCACCCTTTATTAATCATCTTCACAGCGGGGGTGATAACCAGATCACCACCTTTGGAGCCTGGCACAGAGCCCTTCACCAACAACAGGTTACGCTCCGCATCGACGCGTACGACTTCCAGATTCTGCTGGCAGCGTTGTACTGCACCCATCTGACCTGCCATCTTCTTGCCTTTGAATACACGCCCCGGTGTCTGACACTGCCCGATCGATCCGGGTGCACGATGTGACAACGAGTTGCCGTGAGTGGCATCCTGCATGCGGAAGTTGTGGCGCTTGACGCCACCTTGGTACCCCTTACCCTGGGAGCGTCCGCGTACATCGACTATCTGTCCAGCCTCGAACTGATCAGCCTTGATTTCACTGCCCACTTCAATACCTTCGATATCGGATTCCTCGGCGCGGAACTCCCAAGTACCACGTCCGGCCTCGATACCTGCTTTCGCATAATGGCCTGAAGCGGGTTTACTCACGCGCGAGCTCTTACGTGCACCGGTGGTGACCTGAATAGCCAAGTAACCATCAGTCTCGTCACTTTTCATTTGCGTGACTCGGTTGGGTTCAACCTCGATCACCGTAACCGGGATGGATTCTCCCTGCTCGGTAAATATCCGGGTCATTCCTGCCTTCCGGCCGACTACTCCAATCGCCATCGTTCTAACCTCAGTTCAGTTTGATCTGCACATCGACGCCGGCAGCCAAATCGAGCTTCATCAGCGCATCCACGGTCTTGTCGGTCGGCTCAACGATATCGAGCAGACGTTTGTGAGTGCGGATCTCATATTGATCACGCGCATCCTTGTTGACATGCGGTGAAATCAAAATGGTGTATCGCTCATTCTTTGTCGGCAGTGGAATTGGACCACGCACATGCGCACCAGTGCGCTTGGCGGTCTCCACTATCTCACGGGCAGATTGATCAATCAGTCGATGATCAAATGCCTTCAGACGAATTCGTATTCTCTGGTTTGCCATTATCACTTACTCGATAATTTTGGATACCACACCGGCACCCACGGTCCGGCCGCCTTCGCGGATCGCAAAGCGCAGACCCTCTTCCATCGCGATCGGCGCAATCAGTTTCACTACCATCTTCACGTTGTCACCGGGCATCACCATCTCCACTCCCTCCGGCAGGTCGCAGGCACCCGTCACGTCGGTAGTACGGAAATAGAACTGCGGGCGGTAGTTGCTGAAGAACGGCGTATGACGGCCGCCCTCGTCCTTGCTCAATACATACACCTCACACTCAAAATGGGTGTGCGGCGTGATCGAACCAGGATGCGCCAGTACCTGGCCTCGCTCCACCTCGTCTCGCTTGGTGCCACGCAGCAGCACCCCAACGTTGTCTCCCGCCTCGCCCTGATCCAGCAGCTTGCGGAACATCTCAACACCGGTACAGGTGGTCTTGGTCGTCTCTTTGATGCCGACGATCTCGATCTCTTCGCCCACCTTCACCACGCCACGCTCCACACGACCGGTCACCACCGTGCCCCGGCCCGAGATCGAGAACACGTCCTCGATCGGCATCAGGAACGCACCGTCTACCGCGCGCTCCGGCTCCGGTATATAGGTGTCCAGCGCCTCTACCAGCTTGTCGATCGACTGACTGCCAATCTCCGAGGTGTCACCTTCCAGCGCCTTCAGCGCCGAACCCACCACGATCGGGGTATCGTCACCGGGAAATTCGTAGCTGTCGAGCAGCTCGCGCACTTCCATCTCCACCAGCTCCAGCAGCTCCTCGTCGTCCACCATGTCCGCCTTGTTCAGGTAGACCACGATGTAGGGAACGCCGACCTGGCGCGACAGCAGGATGTGCTCACGCGTCTGGGGCATCGGGCCGTCAGCCGCCGAAACCACCAGAATCGCGCCGTCCATCTGCGCCGCACCCGTGATCATGTTCTTCACGTAGTCAGCATGGCCCGGGCAGTCCACGTGCGCATAGTGACGCGTCTCCGACTCGTACTCCACGTGTGAGGTCGCGATGGTGATACCACGCTCCTTCTCTTCCGGTGCATTGTCGATCTGGTCAAATGCACGTTGCTCGCCGCCAAACTTGGCAGCTTGGACTACTGTGATGGCCGCCGTCAGCGTGGTCTTGCCGTGGTCTACATGACCAATCGTGCCCACATTGACATGCGGCTTTGTGCGTTCGAATTTTTCCTTGGACACAGTGCTACCCCTATACCCGTTACTGTTTCTTGATGATGGCGTCGGCGATGTTTGCCGGCACCTCTGAATATTTGGCGAACTCCATGCTGTAGTTGGCACGGCCCTGCGTGGCCGAGCGTAGATCGGTGGCATAGCCGAACATCTCTGAGAGCGGTACTTCAGCCTTGATCTGCCTTCCAGCAGGGGTGTCATCCATACCCTGCACGATGCCACGGCGACTGTTGAGATCACCCATCACGTCGCCCATGTACTCTTCAGGGGTGATGACCTCGACCTTCATCATCGGCTCCAGAAGAACCGGTCTGGCCCTCTGCGCACCCTCTTTGAAACACATGGAGCCGGCGATCTTGAAGGCCATCTCGCTGGAGTCCACATCATGGTAGGATCCATCGTAGAGGGTCACCTTGATATCCACCATGGGATAGCCGGCCATGACGCCGTTGCCCATCGCCTCCTGCACCCCCTTATCAACCGCGGGGATATACTCGCGGGGCACCGCGCCACCCACGATCTCATTCGCGAATTCGTAACCATCACCCGCCTGCTGCGGCTCGATGCGCAGGTAGACATGACCGAACTGACCGCGTCCACCCGACTGACGTACGAACTTGCCTTCCTGCTCAATGGAGGATCGAATGGTCTCGCGGTAGGCCACCTGGGGCGCACCTACGTTGGCTTCGACCTTGAACTCACGCTTCATGCGATCGACGATGATATCGAGATGCAGTTCACCCATGCCGGAGATGATGGTCTGGCCAGACTCCTCGTCGGAGCTGACACGGAATGAGGGATCCTCTTGCGCCAACTTTGACAGCGCAATACCCATCTTCTCCTGGTCGCTCTTGGTCTTTGGCTCCACCGCCACCGAGATAACCGGTTCGGGGAACTCCATGCGCTCCAGGGTAATCGGCTTGTCGAGGGCACACAGGGTATCACCGGTGGTGACATCCTTCAGCCCCACTGCGGCCGCGATATCACCCGCCAGCACTTCCTTGATCTCCTCACGGGAGTTGGAGTGCATCTGCAGGATACGACCGATACGTTCTTTCTTGCTCTTCACCGGATTGAATACCGAGTCACCCGACTTGAGCACACCCGAATAGACTCTGAAGAAGGTCAAGGTACCGACAAACGGATCCGTTGCCACCTTGAAGGCCAGAGCAGCAAAGGGTGCATCGTCATCGGAGGGCCGTGTCTCTTCAGTGCCATCCGCGTCATCCAGGATGCCGGTAATCGACGGTACATCCACAGGCGAAGGCATGACTTCAATGATCTTGTCCAGCACAGCCTGGACGCCTTTGTTCTTGAAGGCCGAGCCACAGGTAACCGGCACGATCTCGAGTCGCAGGGTACGCTCTCGCAGACCGGTAAGAATCTCTTCTTCTGAAAGATCACCCTCTTCCAGATATTTCTCCATCAATTCGTCATTTCCCTCTGCCGCGGCCTCGACCATGTGCTCGCGCCACTCATCGCAGGTATCCTGCAAGTCTGCGGGAATATCGGCGTACTCGAACTGAGCACCCATATTCTCTTCGCTCCAGACGATCGACTTCATCTTGATGAGATCGATGACCCCCTTGAAGCCCTCTTCGGCACCCACCGGCACCTGAATCGGAACGGCGTTTGCGCCAAGGCGGTCCTTGAGGTGGCCGACGACACGAAAGAAATCGGCACCCATACGGTCCATCTTATTGACGAACGCCATACGGGGAACATTGTACTTATTGGCCTGACGCCAAACCGTTTCAGATTGGGGCTCGACGCCACCTACGGCACACAGCACAAAAACTGCGCCGTCGAGCACGCGCAAAGAGCGCTCTACCTCAATGGTGAAGTCCACATGTCCGGGAGTATCGATGATATTGAAGCGGTGTTCTGGGAACTGTTGCCCCATACCACTCCAGAAACAGGTCGTGGCCGCAGAGGTAATGGTGATACCGCGCTCTTGCTCCTGCTCCATCCAATCCATGGTTGCAGCGCCGTCATGCACCTCACCTATTTTGTGAGACACACCAGTATAGTAGAGCACACGCTCAGTCGTTGTCGTTTTACCAGCATCGATGTGCGCCATGATACCGATATTGCGATAGCGCTCGATAGGAGTTTTCCGTGCCACGTTACAAACCTGTTTTTAAAGAGCTAATAAGTTAGGGTTAATTAAATTTCGCTTACCAGCGATAGTGAGAAAATGCCTTGTTCGCCTCTGCCATTCGGTGGGTGTCATCTTTCTTTTTGACCGCCGCACCCTTGTTCTCCGAGGCATCCATCAATTCGCCCGCCAGGCGATACGCCATGGATTTCTCGCTACGCTTGCGTGATGCATCGATCAACCAGCGCATCGCCAGCGAGTTGCGACGATTGGGACGCACCTCTACCGGCACCTGATAGGTAGCACCACCGACACGGCGGGACTTAACCTCCACCAGCGGCCGCACATTCTCAAGCGCTGTCTCAAGCAGTTCAAGCGGCTCACCGCCGCGCTTATCGACTACTGTATCCAAGGCGCCGTAAAGGATCTTCTCCGCAACCGATTTCTTGCCATCCTGCATCACCATATTGATGAATTTGGCCAACAGTTCGCTTCCGTACTTGGGATCGGGCAGTGTTTCACGCCGCGCTGCAACTCGTCTTCTTGGCATTGCTCTATCTCAAACTCGTTGAATAGTGTCTGTCTAACAGACGATTAACTTTTCGGACGCTTCGCGCCGTACTTGGATCGACCTTGACGCCGCTTTTCGACACCCGAGGTATCGAGGCTACCGCGCACCACATGATAGCGAACACCAGGTAAGTCCTTTACACGGCCGCCACGAATCAGTACCACCGAGTGCTCCTGAAGGTTGTGACCCTCACCACCGATGTAACTTGAAACTTCATAGCCGTTGGTCAATCTGACACGAGCAACCTTACGCAATGCGGAGTTGGGCTTTTTCGGTGTCGTGGTATAGACACGCGTACACACGCCGCGCCGCTGCGGACAGGCATCCAATGCCGGTACATTGCTCTTTTGGACTCTACGTTTCCTGGGCTTGCGCACCAGTTGGTTAATTGTCGCCATCTATTCCGTCTCCAGGGACGTGATGTTTGTACTTTGCATAAAAAAAACCGGAGAAGTCGAACCCTTTCTGCTGCGACATTTACAACAGAAAGCGTATGCAATTTCTCTGGTCAGAATAAACCTTACTCAACAACGTCTTAGACGAATAATTGAGAGGCAGAAACGAGAGGCCGGCATAGGCCGGCCTGTCTAAGGAGCGCGCATTCTATGCCCGCACCACCCTCTTGTCAAGAGAGTGTAACCAAAATAGCCCGCAACCCAGCTACTCCGATTCAGGGGTGTTGAGTGCCTCCTTGAACGCCTGCTCCACCTCTTCCACCACCAGCTCGGGTTTCGCCTCGGAAGCCAGCTGCTCCTCATGGCGTTTACGGTAGCGTTCAGTATGGTAGGAGAGCCCGGTACCAGAGGGTATCAGGCGACCCACGATGACATTCTCTTTCAATCCATGCAGACGATCCGACAGGCCACGCACCGCCGCCTCTGTCAGTACCCGGGTCGTCTCCTGGAAGGATGCGGCCGAGATAAACGATTCGGTGGCCAGGGATGCCTTGGTAATACCGAGCAGCAAGGGCTCGAAGAGAGCGGGATATTTGTCTTCCCCACGCAATTTATCCGCCTCTTCCAACAACGCGGATTTCTCCACCTGTTCACCCTTCAGGAAGCGGCCATCGCCTGAAGCCGTGACTTCAACCTTACGCAGCATCTGGCGAATAATCACCTCGATATGCTTATCGTTGATCTTCACGCCCTGCAAGCGGTAGACGTCCTGGATCTCCTTGACCAGGTACTCGGCAAGATCTGTCACCCCTTTCAGGCGCAGGATGTCATGCGGATTGAGCTCACCATCCGAGATCATTTCGCCCTTCTCCACATGCTCACCTTCGAACACGTTCACATGCCGCCACTTGGGGATCAGCTCTTCATGCTGCTCACCATCTGAATCGGTGATGATAAGCCGCTGCTTGCCTTTGGTATCCTTACCGAAGCTGACGGTTCCAGTGGCCTCTGCCAAAATTGCCGGATCCTTGGGTTTGCGTGCCTCGAACAAATCGGCAACACGGGGCAGACCACCTGTGATATCACGGGTCTTGGAAGATTCTTGAGGAATACGCGCCAGCACGTCACCGACGCCCACGTCGGCCCCATCCTGCACATTCACCACCGCATTCGCGGGTAGGTAGTAGTGGGCTGGAATGTCGGTACCGGCGATATTCAGATCCTTACCCTTGGCATCCACCAGCTTCACCATCGGGCGGATATCCTTGCCTGCAGCAGGACGCTGCTTGGGATCGATGACCTCCAGGGAACTCAGACCGGTGACCTCATCGGTCTTCTTCTGCACCGTGACCCCATCGACAAAATCCTCGAAACGCAGCACACCCGCCACTTCGGTAATAACCGGGTGGGTGTGTGGATCCCAGTTGGCGACGATTTGTCCGCCATCGACACCACTCCCGTCATCGACCTGCAGCGTCGCGCCATAGGGCACCTTATACCGCTCCTTCTCGCGACCGACCTCGTCCACAACCGTCAGCTCACCGGAACGTGAGGTGGCAACCAAGTGTCCACTCGAGTGCTTTACGGTCTTGATATTGTGCAGTCTGACCGTTCCCGCAGCCTTGACCTGGATATTATTCACAGAAGCTGCCCGCGAGGCCGCACCACCGATGTGGAAGGTCCGCATGGTCAGCTGGGTACCCGGTTCACCAATCGACTGGGCCGCGATGACACCCACCGACTCACCTCGATTCACCAGATGCCCACGCGCCAGGTCTCGACCATAACAATTGGCGCAGACACCTACTTTCGCATTACAGGTGATGGCGGAACGTACTATGACCTGGTCGACCCCCGCCATTTCAAGTCTTTCGACCCCTTCTTCGTCCAACATGACTCCGGCTTCACATACAACCTCATCCGATCCGGGACGATACACAGGTACCGCGGTAACCCGTCCGAGAATTCGTTCACGCAACGCCTCTACCACATCACCGCCCTCGATGATGGGCTGCATCAGCAGACCCTCTTCGGTACCGCACTCCTCTTCAAGCACTACCATATCCTGGGCCACATCAACCAAACGCCGGGTGAGATAACCCGAGTTGGCGGTCTTCAACGCTGTATCAGCCAGACCTTTGCGGGCGCCATGGGTAGAGATAAAGTACTGCAATACATCGAGACCTTCTCTGAAATTCGCAGTGATCGGGGTTTCGATGATAGAGCCATCAGGTTTTGCCATCAGACCGCGCATACCCGCCAACTGACGTATCTGGGCAGCTGAGCCACGGGCTCCGGAGTCAGCCATCATATAGACTGAGTTGAAGGAGTCCTGTTCGACCTTCTTGCCCTCGCGATCAAGCACCTGCTCCTTGCCCAGCTTGGACATCATCGCCTTCGCCACCTGGTCATTGGTGTGGGACCAGATATCGACCACCTTGTTGTAGCGCTCGCCATTGGTCACCAAACCGGAGGTATACTGATTCTCGATCTCTTTCACCTCTGCTTCGGCTTGACCGAGAATCTTGGTCTTCTCTTCCGGCACTACCATATCGTTGGAACAGAAAGAGACGGCGGCACGGGTGGCAAAACGGAATCCCATGTACATCAGCTGATCGGCAAAGATCACCGTATCCTTCAAACCCAACCTGCGATAACAGGCATTGATCAGGTTCGAGATCACCTTCTTACCCATCGGTTGGTCGACCAGCGCAAAGGGCAGACCTTGGGGAACCACATCGAATACCAGGGTCCGACCGATAGTGGTATCAACTATGCGGATGCTCTCGTCTCTGTTTCCATCTTCATCGACAATCACCTCTTCCAGGCGGACTTTTACCCGCGCCTGCAGATCGACAGCGCCCGATTCATAGGCACGTTTGGCTTCCTTGATATCACTGAAGACAGATCCCTCACCCTTGGCATTGACCCGCTCACGGGTCATGAAATAGAGGCCCAATACAACATCCTGCGAGGGCACGATGATCGGGTCCCCATTGGCGGGGGAGAGAATATTATTGGTCGACATCATCAAGCTGCGCGCTTCCAGCTGGGCCTCCAGCGAGAGGGGCACGTGGACAGCCATCTGATCACCGTCAAAGTCGGCGTTGAATGCGGTACAGACCAACGGGTGCAACTGGATCGCTTTGCCTTCGATCAGTACAGGCTCGAAGGCCTGGATACCGAGTCTATGCAGGGTCGGCGCCCGGTTAAGCATTACCGGATGTTCGCGAATCACCTCTTCCAGGATATCCCAGACATCGCCGGTGCCTCGCTCCACCAGTTTCTTGGCCGCCTTGATGGTCGTAGCCAGGCCACGCAGCTGCAGCTTACTGAAGATAAAGGGTTTGAACAGTTCCAGCGCCATACGCTTAGGCAGACCGCACTGATGCAGTTTCAGGGTCGGACCCACCACGATCACCGAACGCCCGGAATAGTCGACACGCTTGCCGAGCAGATTCTGACGGAAACGCCCCTGCTTGCCCTTGATCATATCGGCCAGGGACTTCAACGGGCGCCTGTTGGTGCCGGTTATGGCCCGTCCACGCCGTCCGTTATCGAGCAGCGCATCCACCGACTCCTGCAACATGCGCTTTTCGTTACGTACGATGATATCCGGCGCATTCAGATCAAGCAGCCGTTTCAGGCGGTTATTCCGGTTGATCACCCGACGATAGAGGTCATTCAGATCCGAGGTGGCGAAGCGGCCGCCATCCAGGGGAACCAGGGGGCGCAATTCCGGTGGCAATACCGGGAGTACCGTCATTACCATCCACTCCGGTCGGTTGCCCGATTCGTTCAACGACTCCAGCAATTTTAACCGCTTGGTGAATTTCTTGATCTTGGTCTCGGAGTTGGTGCCGTCGATATCCTCACGCAGACGTTTGATCTCTTCCGGGATATCGATGGTCTTCAGCAATTCGTAGACCGCTTCCGCACCCATCCGGGCATCGAATTCATCACCATTCTCTTCGATGGCATCCAGATACTGCTCGTCGGTCAACAGCTGGCCACGCTCCAGCGGGGTCATGCCGGGATCGACCACCACGAAGGATTCGAAATAGAGTACCCGTTCGATATCGCGCAGGGTCATATCCATCAACAGACCGATGCGTGACGGCAATGACTTGAGGAACCAGATATGGGCCACCGGACTGGCAAGTTCGATATGCCCCATGCGCTCACGCCGTACCTTGGCCAGGGTTACCTCCACACCGCACTTCTCGCACACCACACCGCGATGCTTGAGTCGTTTATACTTGCCGCACAGGCACTCATAATCGCTGACCGGGCCAAAGATCTTGGCACAGAACAGGCCATCCCGTTCCGGTTTGAAGGTACGGTAGTTGATGGTCTCCGGCTTTTTCACTTCGCCATAGGACCAGGAACGGATCATGTCCGGTGATGCCAGTCCGATTCGGATGGCGTCGAAGTCTTCGGTCTGACCCTGCTGCTTTAGAATATTCAGTAGATCTTTCAAGATCGTCTCTCCTGCATTCGGTTACTGACCAGGGTCAGTCCTCAGTCCTGTTCCAGTTCGATGTTGATGCCCAGCGAACGGATCTCTTTGACCAGTACGTTGAACGACTCGGGCATACCGGCTTCCATCTGATGATTACCATCGACGATGTTTTTGTACATGCGTGTACGACCGTTGACATCGTCCGACTTGACAGTAAGCATCTCCTGCAAGGTGTAGGCGGCACCGTAGGCCTCCAGCGCCCATACCTCCATTTCACCGAAACGCTGACCGCCAAACTGCGCCTTGCCGCCCAAGGGTTGCTGGGTCACCAGGCTGTACGGCCCGGTGGAACGGGCATGCATCTTGTCATCCACCAGGTGGTTCAGCTTGAGCATGTACATATAACCGACCGTGACCTCACGTTCGAACGAGTCACCGGTCCGGCCGTCGTATAACCTGCATTGACCACTCTCCGGCAATCCCGCCAGCTCCAACATATGCTTTACTTCGGATTCGTGTGCACCATCGAACACCGGGGTCGCCATCGGCACACCTTGTCTGAGGTTGTCACACATCGCCAACACCTCTGCATCGGTCAACGACTTTATATCCTCGGATTTACCGCTGCTGTTATAGACCTTATCGAGGAACTTACGCAGTTCCACAATCTTGCCCTGGGCATCCAACAGCGCGCCGATCTTGCGCCCCACACCCTTGGCCGCGAAGCCGAGATGGGTCTCGAGCACCTGTCCCACATTCATCCGCGAGGGTACGCCGAGGGGGTTGAGCACGATATCCACCGGTTCGCCATGCTCATCGAAAGGCATATCTTCAACCGGTACGATGGTGGAGATAACGCCCTTGTTACCATGGCGTCCAGCCATCTTATCTCCGGGCTGCACACGCCGCTTCAAGGCCACATAAACCTTGACCATCTTCAATACCCCAGGGGCGAGGTCATCCCCGGCGGTCAACTTACGTTTCTTCTCTTCATACTTGTCGCGGAACAGCTCGCGCTGCACCTTGATCTGCTCGGCGATAGCCTCCAGCTGGGCAGCCGATTCATCATTGCGCAGGCGAATCTCCAACCATTTGTCATGCTCCATCTCGGCCAGATAGCCCTTGGTGACCTTGGCGCCCGCCTTGATCTGGTTAGGGCCGCCGTCAACCACTTTGCCCATCAGCATCTTTTCCACACGCTGAAAGGTGTCATCTTCCATGATGCGCAACTGGTCATCCAGATCCTTGCGTACCCGGTCCAACTCGACCTGCTCAATCTGTAACGCCCGGGCATCCTTTTCAACGCCGTCGCGGGTAAACACCTGGACATCGATAACGGTTCCGACCATGCCGGAAGAAACACGCAACGAGGTGTCTTTTACGTCCGACGCCTTTTCACCGAATATGGCCCGCAGCAGCTTCTCTTCCGGGGTCAATTGGGACTCGCCTTTAGGGGTTACCTTACCGACCAGGATATCCCCTTCACGCACCTCGGCCCCGATGTAGACAATACCGGACTCATCCAGTTTGGAGAGCGCCGCTTCACCCACATTCGGGATATCACCAGTGATCTCTTCAGGACCAAGCTTGGTATCACGGGCCATACAGGTCATCTCTTCGATATGAATCGAAGTAAAACGATCCTCCTGCACGACACGCTCGGAGATAAGAATCGAATCCTCGAAGTTGTAGCCGTTCCAGGGCATGAAGGCGACGCGGAGATTCTGACCCAGTGCCAGCTCACCCATATCGGTAGAAGGACCATCGGCCAACACATCGCCCCGCGCGATTACATCCCTAACGTTCACCAGGGGTCGCTGGTTGATGCAGGTATTCTGATTTGAACGGGTATATTTGGTCAGGTTGTAGATATCCACACCCGGCTCACCCGCCTCGGTCTCATCGTCGTTGACCCGCACCACGATACGCGCCGCATCCACGGATTCGATCTCACCGCCGCGCTTGGCGACCACGGTAACACCCGAGTCGACCGCCACCACGCGCTCGATACCGGTTCCTACCAGGGGCTTTTCAGCCCTCAGTACGGGAACGGCCTGGCGTTGCATGTTGGAACCCATCAGCGCCCGGTTGGCATCATCATGCTCCAGGAATGGGATCAATGAAGCCGCTACAGAGACGATCTGCTTTGGCGAGACGTCAATGTATTGCACCTTATCCGGGCCGGAGAGGGTGAACTCATTCTGGAAACGGGATGAGACCAGCTCGTCCGTCAACTTACCCTTGCCGTCAAGCGATGCATTGGCCTGGGCGATAACGAAACGTCCCTCCTCGATTGCGGAGAGGTAGTCTATCTGATTGGTCACCTTGCCATCCACCACCTTACGGTAAGGGGTCTCCAGGAAACCGAACTTGTTGGTGCGCGCATACACCGCCAGCGAGTTGATCAGACCGATGTTCGGGCCCTCAGGCGTCTCGATGGGGCAGACACGACCGTAGTGGGTCGGATGTACATCACGCACCTCGAAGCCTGCTCGTTCGCGGGCGAGTCCACCTGGGCCGAGGGCTGAAACACGCCGCTTGTGGGTCACCTCGGAAAGCGGGTTGTTCTGATCCATGAACTGGGACAGCTGGCTGGAACCGAAAAACTCCTTGATTGCCGCGGAGACCGGTTTGGCGTTGATCATCTCCTGGGGCATCAAACCTTCAGATTCGGCCTGGGTCAAACGCTCTTTCACCGCTCGCTCGACACGCACCAGCCCGACACGGAACTGATTCTCGGCCATCTCACCAACACAGCGTATACGACGGTTACCCAGGTGATCGATATCATCCACAACACCGTTACCGTCACGGATATTGATCAACTCCTTCAGCACATCGATGATGTCATCTTTCGATAGCACACCTTCGCCAATCTCATCCTCTCGACTCAGACGGCGGTTGAATTTCATGCGGCCGACGGCTGAGAGATCGTAGCGATCCGAAGTGAAAAACAGGTTGTTGAACAGATTCTGCGCCGCTTCCTTAGTCGGCGGCTCACCAGGACGCATCATGCGGTAGATCTCGACCTGGGCCTCCAGCTCATTGGTGGTAGGATCGATGCGCAGAGTATCGGACAGGAATGATCCGTGATCCAGGTCATTGGTGAAGAGCGTATTCAGCTTCTTCACACCGTTCTCGACCAGGGACTCAAACAACTCATCGGTGATCTCGGTATTCGCCTCAGCGATCAGCTCACCTGTCTCCTTATCAACGATATTGTGTGCCAGGACCTTGCCGTAGACGAAATCCCGAGGCACATCCAGCTTCTTCACACCTGCCTTTTCAAGATCGCGGATGTGGCGCGCAGTAATGCGCCTTCCGGCTTCGACGATGACCTTGCTGCTTACCTTGATGTCAAAACTGACGGTTTCACCACGCAAACGCTCTGGTACCAGATCGACTTTCAGGGTTTTTTTGGTGATGCTGAAGGTGTCTGTCTCGAAAAACATTTCGAGAATCTGTTCGGCATCGAAACCCAGCGCACGCAACAGAATGGTCGCGGGCAGTTTGCGCCGGCGATCGATGCGCACAAAGACGTTGT
Organism: Candidatus Thiodiazotropha sp. CDECU1; assembly: GCF_963455295.1. Lineage (NCBI taxonomy): Bacteria > Pseudomonadati > Pseudomonadota > Gammaproteobacteria > Chromatiales > Sedimenticolaceae > Candidatus Thiodiazotropha > Candidatus Thiodiazotropha sp. CDECU1. The sequence continues at coordinate 593,435 of NZ_OY734020.1, read as the reverse complement.
CCTTTGGATCGAATTCGAAGTCGAGCCATGAGCCACGATAAGGTATGACCCGGGCAGAAAAGAGTAGCTTGCCCGAGGAGTGGGTCTTGCCGCGATCATGATCGAAGAAGACACCTGGAGAGCGGTGCAACTGTGACACGATGACCCGTTCGGTGCCATTGATCACGAAGGTGCCGGTGTCGGTCATCAGGGGAAGCTCTCCCATATAGACCTCTTGTTCACGGATATCCTTAACCACCTTGGAACCGGCAGGGGCCTCCTTATCATAGATAACGAGACGCACCAGCACACGCAGAGGTGCCGCGTAGGTTGTACCTCGCAGTTGGCACTCCCGAACATCGAATACGGGCTCACCAAGCTTGTAGTTAACATACTCGAGAACTGCATTGCCCGAATAACTGGTAATCGGCATCACAGACTTGAACGCCGCATGCAACCCGATGTCCTGTCGCTCTTCAGGTGGTACCCCATCCTGTAAAAACCCGCGATAGGAATCAATCTGGGTGGCTAACAGAAACGGTACATCCAGGATGCTGGGTCGTTTACCGAAGTCTTTGCGGATACGCTTTTTTTCGGTGAAAGAATAGGCCATGCTGCCGTCCCTCTGTGTCAAAGGCTTGGTGATTGCGAAGTCAAAATCCGACATCCAGCCGGTTGATGAGCAACGCCTATATATTCTAAATCCTGAATCATTTTCAGTTCAGGTGAGCGAGGGTTCAGTGATTCCCGAGTATCGGGACCGCCAAACACCCGCGTGACAAGCGGGAAAAGGCCGGTGGCTCGCGCCACCAGCCCCAACCGCACCTGTATGCAGACGATCGAGACGAGAATCTTATTTGATCTCGGCTTTGGCGCCCGCCTCTTCCAACTGCTTTTTGGCCTCTTCAGCCTCTTCCTTGCTGACACCTTCCTTCAGCGTGGACGGTGCACCTTCGACCGCCTCCTTCGCCTCTTTGAGGCCCAGACCGGTCATGCCGCGAACAGCCTTGATGACAGCGATCTTGTTACCGCCGATCTCAGCCAATACCACGTCGAACTCAGTCTTCTCTTCCGCAGCGGCTTCACCGCCACCAGCTGCCGCAACCGGTGCAGCAGCCACGGCCGCAGCCGCGGAAACACCAAATTTCTCTTCCATCGCCTCGATCAGCGCGACCACGTCCATGACGGACATCTCGGCGATTGCGTCGAGGATCTCTTCTTTAGAAACAGCCATTATTGAACTCCTGAAAAAATTGTTTGCACGTTTAGGTGTATAAAGTTAAAGCCGATCAAGCCGCCTCTTTGGCATCCTTGATCGCAGCCACAGTCCGGACCAGCTTGCCAGGCACTTCGTTCATAGTGCGAGCCAGCTTCTCAACCGGTGCCTTCATGACGGCCATCAGCATGCTGATTGCCTGATCATAGGTCGGCATCGTGGCCAGGGCATCGATGTCACCGGGGGCAAGTAACTTGCCGCCGATAGATACCATTTTGACCTCGAGAAGTTTGTGCTCTTTGGCAAAGTCCTTAATGACGCGCGCTGCTGAACCCGGATCCTCCTGGGAGAAGGCGAGGACCAAAGGCCCTGTCATACCCTCCTGCATACAGGCAAAATCCGTATCATCGAGAGCGCGTTTGGCGAGGGTATTTCTTACTACCCGCAGATAGACACCACCGTTGCGCGCATCACGCCGCAACTGGGTCATCTGTTCAACCGTCAGCCCACGATATTCAGCGGCTATTGCTGACAGCGCACTGCTCGCTACGTCATTGACTTCGGCAACGATGGCTTTCTTTTGCTCAAGATTTAGTGGCAAAGTCGTTACCTCCTGAAAAAGGGAAATATTTCATTCCCAACACACATGACACCTTGGGTGTCATAAACACACGCACACCATCACCAGGAAATTCCTGATTGGGGGCGCTCCGTCTGCGCAGGCGGTGATTAAGCATATCCAAGCATGCACCTGCGGTCTTTGACAGCACCGGCCAGGCCGGCACCCCAAAGTTCTAGTTCGCTGCAAGGCACCCCAAGCGAGATACCTGGCAGCATAAAATTGCTATCAAATGGCAAGGGACGCCTGATCGAGGGTCAATCCAGGTCCCATGGTCGAAGAGACAGTCACCTTTTTCAGATAGACACCCTTTGCCGAGCTCGGTTTCGCCTTAACCAGCGCAACCAACAGGGACTCCAGGTTCTCTTTCAATTTCTGCGGTTCGAAATCGGCCTTGCCGATGGAACAGTGAATAATCCCCGCCTTGTCGGTGCGGTAACGCACCTGGCCGGCCTTCGCATTCTTCACCGCTTCAGCCACATTCGGCGTAACAGTGCCGACCTTGGGGTTAGGCATCAGGCCACGCGGACCCAGAATCTGTCCCAACTTCCCAACCACGCGCATCGCATCCGGAGAAGCGATCACTACGTCGAAATCCATATTGCCGCCCTTGATCTCCTCAGCCAGATCCTCAAACCCGATCTTGTCGGCACCGGCCTCTTTGGCGGCATCAGCATTCGCACCCTGGGCAAACACAGCCACCCTCACTGTCTTCCCCGTACCGTGAGGCAGCACCGAGGCGCCGCGCACCACCTGATCCGATTTTCGCGCATCGATACCCAGGTTGACGCTGACATCAACGGACTCGCTGAACTTAACCGTCGACAGTTCTTTGATAAGACCGAAAGCCTCATCTGCTGGATAGAGCTTACCGGCTTCGAGCTTTTCCTGGATTACCTTGGCCCTTTTCGTCATCTTAGCCATGATCAATCTACCCCCTCGACATTGAGACCCATTTGCATGGCGCTGCCAGCGATGGTGCGTACCGCCGCATCCATATCCGCAGCTGTCAGGTCCGGCATCTTGGTGGTGGCGATCTCTTCCAGCTGCTGACGGGTTACCGTGCCAACCTTGGTTGTATTGGGCGTAGAGCTGCCTTTCTGCAGTCCCGCAGCCTTTTTCAACAGCACCGCAGCGGGTGGAGTCTTGGTAATGAAGGTGAAAGAGCGATCGTTGTAGACGGTGATGACCACCGGAATCGGCAACCCCTTCTCCACACTCTGGGTCTTTGCATTGAAGGCCTTACAGAACTCCATGATATTGACGCCATGCTGACCCAGGGCAGGACCGACAGGCGGACTCGGATTTGCTTCACCAGCCTTCACTTGAAGCTTGATGTAAGCCATTATCTTCTTAGCCATGTTTACCTCTATCTTGGGTACAAACGCATGGGACTCTCACCCAGGCTCCCCATAGTTTCACTATCAAAAAAACTGTTTGGGCGCTTAGCCCTTCTCAACCTGACCGAATTCCAGGTCCACCGGGGTTGAGCGGCCGAATATAAGGACTGACACCTTCAGACGGCTCTTGTCGTAATCGACCTCTTCGACCACACCGGTGAAATCGTTGAAAGGCCCATCGATGACACGTACCACTTCGCCGGGTTCGAACAAAACCTTCGGCCGGGGTTTTTCGACCCCCTCCTGTACCCGCTGCAGTATGGAATTGGCCTCCTTCTCGGAGATCGGCGCAGGACGATCGCCCGTACCACCGATGAATCCCATCACTTTCGGCACATCCTTGACCAGATGCCAGGTATCGTCGGTCATCTCCATCTGCACCAGCACATAACCAGGGAAGAACTTACGTTCACTTTTACGCTGCTGGCCGGCGCGCATCTCCACCACCTCTTCGGTAGGGACCAGGATGTCGCCGAATTTATCCTCCATGCCATAACGCTCGATGCGCTCCTTGAGTGAACGCTGGACCTGGGATTCAAAGCCGGAGTAGGCATGGACCACGTACCAATGCATTGCCATAACGTCTCCTTATCCAGTTCCGGTCAGCGCCTTGAGGATTGCGCCCAACATCATATCGAACAGCCAGAGCACGATACCCATGATCAGCACCATGACAAACACAATCAAGGTGGTCTGCATCGTCTCTTGCCGGCTAGGCCATACAACCTTTCGCACCTCGACCTTGGAGGAGGTGGCAAAATCCCATACGGTCCTACCTACCGCCGTCTGATAGGCGATAAACGAGGATACGCCCACCAGGGCCAACAGACCCAGGACACGCAAGAGTTGTGAGTAGTCATCCAGGTAATAGAACCCGTATATTCCACCCACAATGATCCCCACTGCCAGCAGCAGCTTGACAGTATCGAGACTCGATGCCTCTACCTGGGACTTAGAATTCATAGTTCCGTATGCCGATTTGTATGGCAGGCCAAGAGGGAATCGAACCCCCAACCTGCGGTTTTGGAGACCGCTGCTCTACCAATTGAGCTATTGGCCTTAAAATAGTAAAAGCGGGACGGGCCTTCGACCCGCCCCGCAGACTTCAATACCGATCTTACTCGATAATTTTGGATACCACACCGGCACCCACGGTCCGGCCGCCTTCGCGGATCGCAAAGCGCAGACCCTCTTCCATCGCGATCGGCGCAATCAGTTTCACTACCATCTTCACGTTGTCACCGGGCATCACCATCTCCACTCCCTCCGGCAGGTCGCAGGCACCCGTCACGTCGGTGGTTCGGAAATAGAACTGCGGACGGTAGTTGCTGAAGAACGGCGTATGACGGCCGCCCTCGTCCTTGCTCAATACATACACCTCACACTCAAAATGGGTGTGCGGCGTGATCGAACCAGGATGCGCCAGTACCTGGCCTCGCTCCACCTCGTCTCGCTTGGTGCCACGCAGCAGCACCCCAACGTTATCTCCCGCCTCGCCCTGATCCAGCAGCTTGCGGAACATCTCAACACCGGTACAGGTGGTCTTGGTCGTCTCTTTGATGCCGACGATCTCGATCTCTTCACCCACCTTCACCACGCCACGCTCCACACGACCGGTCACCACCGTGCCCCGGCCCGAGATCGAGAACACGTCCTCGATCGGCATCAGGAACGCACCGTCTACCGCTCGCTCCGGCTCCGGTATATAGGTGTCCAGCGCCTCTACCAGCTTGTCGATCGACTGGCTGCCAATCTCCGAGGTGTCACCTTCCAGCGCCTTCAGCGCCGAACCCACCACGATCGGGGTATCGTCACCGGGAAATTCGTAGCTGTCGAGCAGCTCGCGCACTTCCATCTCCACCAGCTCCAGCAGCTCCTCGTCGTCCACCATGTCCGCCTTGTTCAGGTAGACCACGATGTAGGGAACGCCGACCTGGCGCGACAGCAGGATGTGCTCACGCGTCTGGGGCATCGGGCCGTCAGCCGCCGAAACCACCAGAATCGCGCCGTCCATCTGCGCCGCACCCGTGATCATGTTCTTCACGTAGTCAGCATGGCCCGGGCAGTCCACGTGCGCATAGTGACGCGTCTCCGACTCGTACTCCACGTGTGAGGTCGCGATGGTAATACCACGCTCCTTCTCCTCCGGTGCATTGTCGATCTGGTCAAATGCACGTTGCTCGCCGCCAAACTTGGCAGCTTGGACTACTGTGATGGCCGCCGTCAGCGTGGTCTTGCCGTGGTCTACATGACCAATCGTGCCCACATTGACATGCGGCTTTGTGCGTTCGAATTTTTCCTTGGACATGAGTGCTCTCCAGGTTCTCTATTGTATAAAGATAAATTCACGCGCTTCCGCACGCCGTCGTCAAATGGAGCCCAGAAGCAGATTTGAACTGCCGACCTCACCCTTACCAAGGGTGTGCTCTACCAACTGAGCTATCTGGGCAAAATTCACCGATCAATCCCTTGCCACCCTCAGGGGCAAGCCCGCCGGGATCACAACGAACGGTAGCGCTGCAACCACAGCACTACCGCCACCTGTACAATCAAGTACAGAATCATTTTTGGAGCGGGTGATGGGAATCGAACCCACGTATTCAGCTTGGAAGGCTGAAGTTCTACCATTGAACTACACCCGCGCAGCCAAGCGACGCTTCGCTCACCACAACCGCTAACCTAAAATTACCTAACCTTCGTCGAACCTCTTATCGGTTCGCATCCTCCCCCTATAATTAGACTGGAGAATGTTTCGAGATGTCCGGCTTTCACCACCACTTTCCCGATTTCACCTGGTGGAGGGGGGGAGGATTACTCCAAGCCTCTGGCTTTCCGCCCTCCGGGCCAACGCGCCTTGCGCGTTGTTCGAAGTCGCTTTCAGCGCCTTCGTCGAACCTCTTATCGGTTCGCATCCTCCCCCTATGACTAGACTGGAGAATGCTTCGAGATGTCCGGCTTTCACCACCACTTTCCCGATTTCACCTGGTGGAGGGGGGAGGATTCGAACCTCCGAAGGCTGAGCCGTCAGATTTACAGTCTGATCCCTTTGGCCACTCGGGAACCCCTCCAAGCGAGAGCCGGGCATTCTGACGCCTAGACCGTGCAAAGTCAATACAACATTCCAAACATTTTTTTGTCTATTGCATATGCCCGAAATCGCCTCACCATGACACTGGCGAAAGATAGTTGGAACCAGATCGCGCATGAGTATCCGGCTTGGCAACCTAGCCCTGTCGGCTGATGCGCATCATACTAGGCTTTGCCGGCTCAGATTTACGGCGCCCCAGGTGTGAGAGAACACTTGCAGTAAGCGCTAATTACCTTTATTACTACTAGACATATGCATATCAACCAGCAAATTAAGCATCTTCTAATTTTACCGAGCCTCCTGCTCTCCGCTTGCGCCAACAATCCGACAAGCACATCGGGGCTCCCGGTCACGCCAGAAGGTGGGAAGCAACAGACACTACAGACCCAAAGTTCAGATGGACTCAGCGGGGATCTGATCTACAACACCCTTACCGGCGAGATCGCCGCCCAGCGAGGCCATAGCAAACTTGCCTTTGAACATGCACTCCAGGCTGCCAAAGAGTCTCGAGACGAGAGTGCGGCCGAGCGCGCAACCGGCCTGGGTCTGCAGGCAAATATGCCGGAGGCAGCACTCGCTGCAGCTACCCTATGGGTTGAAATTTCACCAGACTCGCTTAAGGCACACCAAATCGCCTCTGTCCTGTATATCCGCAAAAGCGACCTGGGTCAGGCTGTTAAGCAGCTGCAGCAAGTGGTGAAGATTGCAAACAGCCAGGGGCTGTCAGGCTATCTCCAGGCAGCAGCCATTGCTGAAAAATCCGGCGCGCCCGATCAGGCGCTGCTGATTATGCAGCAATTAGTCGAAGAAGAGAGTCAAGACCCGAAGGCACTCTATGCACTCGCCTTGACTGCCAATCGCGCCAAACAACACAATCTCGCCCTCGATTACGTCAACCGCTCCCTGGCACTCAACCCGGCATCCACCCAAAGTCTGGTCCTGAAAACGCAAACCATCATCGCAATGCAACAAAAGGAGCAGGGACTGGAATTTATCCAGCAGGCCTATCTCAATGCCCCGGAAAACACCCAACTCGGAAAGGCGTACGCCAGAATCTTGCTTGAGATGGATAAGACGGAAGAGGCACTCGACGTTTATCAGTCTCTCTACGAACAGGACCCCGATGACATCGATATCGCATTCTCACTTGGCATCATCAACCTGCAGCTGGAGCGCTTAGACGACGCTAAAGTCTACCTGAAGAGACTTGTCGAGAAGCGGCAGAAGCGCAATCAAGCCAGTTTTTACCTGGGTATGATTGCCGAGGAGGAGAAGAAACCTGAGCAGGCATTGGGCTGGTACAGCCGGGTGGAGGGGAAGAATCTTGTCGATGCACAGATACGCATCGCAAAAATCCTGGCTGACCAGGGAAACCTTGATCAGGCCCGTGAAACGCTACAACGTCTGCGTATCACCCAGAGCGCGCATGAGGTTAAATTCTATATCATTGAAGCCGAACTGCTGCGCGGAGCGAATGATTTCGAATCCGCCCACCAGGTCTATACCAAGGCCCTGGATATTTTTGAGGACAATAACGATCTACTCTATGCCCGGGGATTGAATGCAGCCGATCTGAAACGGATCGATCTACTGGAGAATGATCTGCGAAAAATCCTCGCCTCCCAGCCCGACCACGCCGATGCACTGAATGCTCTGGGTTATACCCTGGCCGACCAAACCAACCGACTGGACGAGGCTAAGGGCTATATTCAACAAGCCCTGGCATTGAAACCGGAAAGCCCCGCCATTCTTGATAGTATGGGCTGGGTGGAGTACCGGATGGGCAACCTGGAAGCGGCCTTGGAGTTTCTCAATAAGGCCGCCGAAATCAGCCCCGATGCTGAAATCGCCTCCCATTTGGGTGAGGTGCTATGGCAATTGGGCCAAAAAGAGCGCGCTATCCAGGTATGGAATGAAGCCAATGAGCGCGATCCCGACAACCGGTTTATCAACCCGGTCATGAACCGTTTGGGCGCCGCCAACTGATTCCATGTCGGGATGCAGTATGGCTGACGAAAATCTGGCCTTCCCCGCTCCCGCGAAGCTGAACCTGATGTTACGCATCACCGGCAGGCGCAGTGACGGCTACCACCAATTGCAAACCGTGTTCCAGTTTCTCGATCTTCATGACCGGATCCGCTTCAAACGGCGCAATGACAACCAAATCATCCTGCATGACGATTTAAGCGGTGTCTCACCGGCGGACAACCTCTGCTATCGCGCAGCCCGGCAACTGCAATCCGCAGGCGGCTCAGATCAAGGCGTTGAAATCAAACTCGAAAAGCGCCTCCCCATGGGAGGCGGGCTTGGCGGGGGCAGCTCGGATGCGGCGACCACATTGCTGGTTCTCAATCAACTTTGGGGCCTTGCTCTCAAACAGCCTGAATTAAAACAGATCGCCCTGACCCTCGGCGCCGATGTGCCGATTTTCATCCATGGTCATGCAGCATGGGCTGAAGGGGTAGGTGAGGAGTTGACCGATATCGATCTCCCGGAGAAGTGGTACCTGGTGTTACAGCCTGCATGCCACGTCTCCACTGCAGAGATCTTCAACCAGCCTGATTTGACACGCCACTCCCCCCGGATCAAAATACGCGCCTTTCTGCAGGGCGATTGTCAGAATGACTGTCTGCCCGTTGTACGCAGACGCCACCCAGAAGTGGCGCAAGCACTGGATTGGCTGAACCAGTTCGCAGATGCCCGACTTACCGGCACCGGCGCCTGTGTGTTCGCCGCCTTTGCTGATCAGCAGTCGGCTCGCGCCCTGCTTCAGAAAAAGCCCGCGAGCCTTAATGGTTTTGTTGCGCGCGGAATTAACCATTCCCCGCTATTGGGGTTACTCCAACCCGAACTGAGTTAATTGGGGCGTCGCCAAGCGGTAAGGCACTGGGTTTTGATCCCAGCATTCGTAGGTTCGAATCCTGCCGCCCCAGCCAATTCATTGCTAAACACTGTTTGACAAAGGGGATCAAAACCATGTCCGCCACCGCCATGATGGTCTTCTCCGGGAATGCCAATCCTGAACTGAGCGATGAAATCGTAGATCACCTCAGCCTGCCGCTCGGAAAAATGCAGGTTGGTCGCTTCAGCGACGGTGAAGTCATGGCTGAGATCCATGAAAATGTCCGTGGCCGTGATGTGTTTATCGTTCAGCCCACCTCTGCGCCCACCAATGAGAATCTGATGGAGCTGCTGGTCATGATCGATGCCATGCGCTGGTCATCGGCCAAGCGCATCACCGCGGTGATCCCCTACTTCGGTTATGCACGACAGGATCGGCGCCCCCGCTCCGCGCGAGTGCCGATCACTGCCCGACTGGCAGCCAAAATGATAGGCGCCGCAGGCGCTGACCGGGTCTTGACCGTGGACCTGCATGCCGATCAGATCCAGGGCTTCTTCGATATACCGGTTGACAATGTCTATGCATCGCCGATTTTACTTGGTGACGTATGGCGTCAGAAACATCCGGATATTGTGGTCGTCTCCCCCGATGTGGGGGGTGTGGTGAGAGCACGCGCATTGGCGAAACGACTCGACGATGCGGAACTGGCCATCATCGACAAACGTCGTCCCAGACCCAATGAAGCCAAGGTGATGAATATCATCGGCAATGTGGAAGGACGCAGTTGTATTCTTATCGATGACCTGGTCGATACCGCGGGCACCCTCTGTCAGGCTGCCACTGCCCTGAAAGAGCATGGTGCTGCCAAGGTTGTAGCCTACTGCACGCACCCTGTACTCTCCGGACCTGCCGTTGCCAATCTCAGCAATTCCCAACTCGATGAGCTGGTGGTAACCAATACCATCCCCCTCTCCGATGCGGCTAAGCTGTGCACGCCAATACGTCAGGTAAGTATTGCTGAACTGCTTGCGGAGACCATGCGGCGCATCTCCAACGAGGAGTCCGTCAGCTCGCTCTTCATCGACTGATCTGCTCCGCTCACCTGGCCAGGCTTGAGTCTATGACCCACACCGGGCGAGCCCGCTATCCGGCCCTGGAATCTCAGCAGTCGCAAACCGGATAGCAATTGACAGGTTTCAGCATTGGGGCTGGAAAAATTAACCAATCCTGGTAGAATCGCGCGTCCGCTGTGATTCAGCGAGTGTGTGCCTATTTGGTCGCGAAACGGCGCATCCATGTTCAAGTAACCTAACAGATACGGAGACTGCCATGTCTGCCAATTTTGAAATTAATGCTCAACCACGGAACGACTCAGGGAAAGGTGCGAGCCGCCGCCTGCGTCGTACCGGCCTGGTACCAGGAATCGTTTATGGCGCCCATAAGGAGCCGACAATGATCAGTGTACCGCATAACGAACTGGTTCATTCGCTGGAGAATGAGGGGTTCTATGCCAACCTTTTAAGCTTGAAACTGGGCAAAAAGAAGGAGACCGTGGTGCTCAAGGATCTGCAGCGCCACCCTGCCAAACCTTTTCTGCTGCATGTTGACTTTCAACGTGTACAAGCTGATGAAAAGATCCGCCTGCATATCCCGCTCCACTTTATCAACGAATCGATCTCCCCCGGCATCAAATCTGGCGGCCAGGCTAGTCACGTCATGAGTGACATGGAGATCACCTGTCTGCCGAAGGATCTGCCCGAGTTCATCGAGATCGATATGGCAAACCTGGAGATGGGCGCTATCCTGCATGCCTCGGAAGTGACCCTTCCCGACGGTGTCACTTTGATCACCCACGAAGGTAACGAGGATCCGATCGTTGTCACCATTCACACTGCCCACACCACCGAAGTCGAACCGACTGAAGAGGAAGAAGGGCCCGAGGAACCTGGCGAGGAACCCGAGGAGTAGTTTGAATCCCAGGGGGGTTGGTTTTAGCCCCCTTGCCCTTCACTGCTGGCAGCCTATCCTGCCGGGTTTGAGCAAAGGACCGGGCAAGCGAGTCTATAGTGGTACACCACCCCATCAAACTCATCGTCGGCCTGGGGAATCCCAGGCCGGAGCATGAAGAGACCCGCCACAACGCAGGATTCTGGTTTGTGGACAGACTGGCTCAACAGCTGCACCAACCCTTTCGCAACGAGTCTCGCCACCATGGGCTGGTATGTAAATCGATTATCGCCGGCGAAGAGATACGCCTCTTAAAGCCGAAAACCTATATGAACAGAAGTGGTCAGGCGGTATCCAGTCTGGCCAACTATTTCCGCATTGCTCCGGACGAAATCCTGGTGGTACATGATGAACTTGACCTGGAACCGGGTCAGGTACGCCTCAAAACCGGCGGCGGTCATGCTGGTCACAACGGCTTGAGGGACATCATGAGCGCCCTGGGCAGCAGGGACTTCCATCGCCTGCGCATCGGTATAGACCACCCAAATGACCGCAATCTGGTTGTGAATTATGTCTTGGGACGCCCCTCAAAAAGTGATCGCGAGGCGATCGACAGCGCCATCGAGGAGGCCATTGACTGTCTCGACGAGATCGTAAAAGGGGAGTTGCAGAAGGTGATGAATCGATTGCACGGCAGTCGTTAAATCCCCGTTCATCTGCCACCAGTCGATACTCCAAACACCTGCCACCCTATCCATGGTTCGTTGAAACAGGATTTTACAAATCCGATGGATCCACGCGGAGCATGGATGACTCATGTAATATTCTTTCTTTACAAAGAGTTAAGACACCCATTCAGCAGTTGAGGGATTCGGTATGGTTAAAGCTTGCTGGGGTTTGACTGGCAATATATTAACAAGTGCTTATAATCTAACTATCTAAATATCCGACTTCGGGAGTGCGTTTTTTTCATGAAAGGATTAATTCAGGCTTTCTGGATCTTGATCATCTGCAGCAGCGGGAGCATGGCGGATGAAACCGAGCAGGAAGCTGTCGATCTGCTGAGAAAGACCGAAGCGCTGATGCGCTCCAGCGGTACCGTCGCTGAGTATCAGGTTGATATCATTCGACCTGACTGGCAGCGTAATATGTCATTTCGCAGTCACGATGATATAAAAAATAACCGCTTTCGCATGGAAATACTCTCGCCCCGCAAGACCAAGGGCACCATCTACCTGAAGGTCAACAATATCCTCTCCATGTATCTGCCCAAGCTTCGCAGACAGATCAATATCTCACCGGCAATGATGCAGGATCCCTGGATGGGTTCTGACTTCAATAACCAAGACCTGTTGGAGACAGATTCGCTCATCAATCAGTACAGTCACCGTATCGTTCAGCGTGAAGAAGTTGATGGACAAGCGGTTATGACCATCGAATCAACACCCTCTGCAACAGCCAAGGTAACCTGGAAACGATTGCTGCAGCGCATTCGTGCCGATGGAATCCCACTGGTAATGGAATATCAATGTGAAAAAAGGGCAAACCGACGCATGACCTTTGATCAGATCAAGGAGATGGGAGGACGTCTCATTCCAACCCGTTGGACCATGACCCCCCTTGACCAATCGGGTAAAAGCACTGTCATCAGCTTGAGGTCAATCCAATTCAATGTCCCACTGGCAGACGATATATTTGATCCTGCCAAGGGAAAATAACCCTAAATTGCAGTTACTGTATAAAAGGAAAATGTTTTATCCTTGAGTATACGGTTTACTTTTGTAACTTCCCGGGAAGCAGATGAACCAACCGAGCTCAACAGTCATTCATACTATCCTGACTGTGGCATTGAGAAATCTGCTCGTACATCGACGCCGTACCTTCTTGACCGTCGGAGCCATTGCGGTAGGCCTGGCCTCACTGATCTTTCTATGGGGATTCAATGATGGGCTGCATCGCAATATGCTCGGTAACTTTCAAAAAGCCATTGTTGGCTCCATCCAGATCCACCATGAGGGGTTTTTTCAACATCCTGAACTGTCAAAGGCAATCACCAATCCGCAAAGAGTCATCGATGCTTTGCAACAGGCAGGTGTATCTCAATACAGCATGCGTCTTGAGAGCTTCGGTCTTGCCGCATCGGACGCCACTACCCAGGGCGTGATGTTGATCGGCATGGATCCTTTGCATGAGGGACGGGTTACCGAAATCTCAAAACGGATTGGCATCGGCCGTTTCCTGGCACCCGAAGATGAGTATGTGCTGATTCTGGGCGCCACCACCGCCACCAACCTGCAAGTCAAGCTTGGCGATGAGGTGATCATCATCGGTTACGACCGCTATGGCGCCATGGTTGCAGAGTCTCTTACCTTGATAGGCATCATCACTAGCGGGGAAATGGGATTGGACAAGGGCATGGCGATCACCAGCCTTGCAACGCTGCAGGAGATGGTGGATTTAACCGACAGGATAACTACCGTTGTCATAAACAGTGATGAAAAACGGATTCCCTCACTGGTATCCGAACTGGAACAGGCCCTCCAGGACGACACCCTTGAAGTTATGCCTTGGTATACCATGTTTCCTGTTATGAAGGAGTGGGTGACGCTGCATAATGGCTTTCTATACCTTTTTCTCGGGGTGGTGCTATTTATCGTTCTCGCCGGGGAGCTCAACACCATGCTAATTTCAATGCTGGAGAGGACCAGGGAGTTCGGCGTGTTAATGGCGATCGGAACCACCGGCTATCAAATAGCCGGTATACTCCTGATTGAGGCCATAGTGATAGGTTTAGTCGGTATAATATTCGGCATTCTTCTGGGGTATGCCGTCGTATTGTTCACTGGACTCTATGGTATCGATCTTTCGATTCTGCTCGGATCCACTTCTCGATTCTACGTCGACCCGTTGATCTATCCCCAGCTCAAACTCGATCACCTGGGCATCACCAGTGGCGTGATTCTTCTCGCCTCGATGCTGGCTGGAATCTACCCTGCCTGGCGCGCCAGTCTGCTGCAACCTGTCGAAGCGATAAGAAATGGCTGAATCCCATCACCTCGGTCTACTCACCTATCTGCAGTTGGCGATGCGCAATCTTGTACGCAATCGACGTCGCACCCTGATCACTTTGCTTACCATGAGCTTCGGTATAGCCACACTGACCCTGCTTAGTGCCTTGAACGATGGCTGGCTGAGTCAAATGAAGACTAATTTCATTCTCAGCTATACCGGACATCTACAGATCCACGCCAGGGGTTTTGAAGCATCGCAAAACCTCAATGACAGGATTAAGGAACCGGAACAGATTTCCAGACTGATGCAGAGTTATGCGGAAGTTGTGGGCTGGACCCAGCGCATTCGCACCTCGGGTCTGGCTTCTGTGGGTGGCAGCAGCGCGGGTGTACAGATCATGGCAGCCGATCCCGAACAGGAGACATGGGTCACTTCCATGGATCAGCGTGTAGCGGAAGGTATATGGCTGAGACCAGGTATGAGCCACGATCTGATACTTGGTCGTACTATCGCGCAAAATTTGGGCGCGGACCTCGGTGACAGGGTCATCCTGATGGTACAGCGCCTGAACGGTGAGATGGTATCAGAGGTCTTTTATCTGCGTGGAATCCTCGAGACAGGCGCACCACAGATTGATAGAAGCCTGGCCCTGATTACCCTCAACAGTGCGCAACACTGGCTACAGATGGGTGACTCTATCACTGATATCGTCATTCGCGCCGATAGGCATGAGCATACCGACAACCTGTATCGGCTGTTTGCACAACAGCTTTCCGGGCGTAAATATGAAATCATGCAGTGGCAGGAACTGGACCCCATGGTAAAGCAGTGGCTTGAATTTAGTGATGCCTATGGTTTTATTGTCTTGCTGGTTGTTATCATCCTGGTACTGATTGAGATTCTGAACACCATGCTTATATCGCTGCATGAGCGACAAAAGGAACTGGGAGTCATCGTTGCGATCGGCACCATGAGATCACAAGTATTCTTCATGCTGTTGCTGGAAGCCGTCATGCTGATATTTTTTGGTGCGATATTAGGTTATATCGCGGGTAGTGCCTTCGTCTACTCGCTAGCCGACACCGGGATAAACCTGACACGTTTCACGAATGCGTTTGAGTTTTTCTATATGGATCCAGTCATACATCCAAAGTTGACCCAGGAGTCTGCAGTAAAAATACTGGGCGCCACACTTATTGCAGCACTGTTTGCAGGCCTCTATCCGGCATGGAGAGCCACACGTTTATCACTCAGTAATGCATTACGCATACAATAAACTGTGATACCGTGATTTCGATGCACATGCAGCCAAAGAACACTACAAATCTAAAAACAAGATTACCTTGTTTTTTATGAACCGATTGGTGTGAATTACCTTGTCATTTCCTTAACTTTTTATCCACAAAACACTCAGTTAACTCATGTCAAACGAACAGGACGCATTAATAATCAGCACCCATAACCTGCATAAATGCTACTGGGTAGGAACAATGCCATTTCCAGCGCTCCATGGCATCAATCTCGATATCAAATCCGGTGAGTTTGCTGTTGTTGCAGGGCGGTCCGGTTCAGGCAAGAGTACACTACTGAATATCATAGGCGCATTGGAAACTGCTGATAGTGGAAGTGTTACTGTTCTAGGGCAGGATATTCTCAACATGAACAGAGATCAACGCACACAATTTCGCTTGCGCAATATTGGCTTTGTATTTCAGGCCTATAATCTCATTCGCGTGCTTACCGCTCGAGAAAACGTCGCTTATGTCTGTCAATTACAGGGTAAGAGCCGCAGTGAAAGCTTGGATATTGCTAATCACTGGTTACATAAAGTTGAAATTGGCCATCTTGGGTATCGCCGGCCGGATCAACTATCCGGCGGCCAACAACAACGTGTTGCTGTTGCCCGTGCGCTTGCCTCAAGTCCCAAGCTGATACTTGCCGATGAACCTACGGCAAATCTTGACAGCATCACCGGCAGACACTTAATTCACTTGATGCATGAATTAAACCAACGACTTGGTACAACATTTCTAATTTCTTCACACGACCCAGACGTCAAACGGGCCGCTGGTCGTCTGATTAAATTGACTGATGGACAGATAGTTGATTCCTGGGACGAGGTACCAAAGCCTCCTCAAGCATTGGCATCAAGTTGCCCGGCCAGTCATCTACCGCTAATGGCTCGCCTGAAAAAGTTACTGCATGAAAGAAGTAAGGCCCGCGCCAGGAAAAGAAATATTTAAAACCAGTACCTGGTATAATTCATGAACCAAGCAAAATGTAAGCTGGTTTAATACGTTTATTAATATATATATCGTACAGAGCCTATGCTCATGCTGTGCCTCTATCAGTCCTTACTCTTCATGATATTGTCTACAAATCGCCGTGAACAACCAGTGGTCCGCTATCTGTTTCGCACCTATGCAGATCTCGATTTTAATGGGTATTCCATCTTTCATTATACCGGTGACGCGGCCCGGTTTTCCAACGAACCTGCCAACACCTGATTCGATAAAGTTCAGGATATGAAGATCATGGTATTCGCGATCCGGTGACGTCATCAACATGTTTACCTTTTGCCCGATTATCTCATCCCCGTGGTAACCAAAC
The DNA here is from genome assembly GCF_963455295.1 of Candidatus Thiodiazotropha sp. CDECU1. Classification (NCBI taxonomy): domain Bacteria; kingdom Pseudomonadati; phylum Pseudomonadota; class Gammaproteobacteria; order Chromatiales; family Sedimenticolaceae; genus Candidatus Thiodiazotropha; species Candidatus Thiodiazotropha sp. CDECU1. The sequence continues at coordinate 576,722 of NZ_OY734020.1, read as the reverse complement.
ATTTTGCAGGCAGCAGGATTGAAGGTTTCTATAATACCACGTTCATTAATTGTAATAATCGCATCAAATGCACTGTTTACGATTTCACTGATCCTCTCCTCTTTTTCATGTAATTGCCGTTGAGCATCAATCCTGTACATCCTAGCGCGACTCAATAACAGCGCCACAATACCCCAGATTAGTATCAAAACAGCATTCACGGTAAAATATTGTTTGGCTAATTTATTGGCAGGTACTTCGAGTACACTATTTGGTATAAAACTTACAAGTTTCCATTGAACTCCCTGTTCTACGATTTTATCGTTATTCGCTATTTTTTCATGGACTATCCCCCCTGACAGTCTTTCTGGTGATACGGTAGAAAAACTGAACAAACCATTAGCTGTTGTGAACTGACCAGAACTTGCATGTGCAATTTGCTTCCAGGCATCGGGGTAGCGATTCGATATCTTAAGTTGCTTTTTTTCAGGAAACATAAAACCCCACTCATCTTCTGCCGTTTCTCCTTTTAACCAATATCCTTCATTATTGAGCAGCATAAAATGATGTGAAGATGAGCGGTCTTTCTGGTCCAGTAAAGATACCAGCTTTTCTGCTAGATAGTTGATTATAACAATTCCATGCTTGTCACCTGCTTTGTCAAAGATAGGTGTTGCAAATCTAACCATCGGCTTGAAGGGCTGCTCGATGTTACCGTGTTCTATGTTTAGGTCCATCGGAGAAACAAAGATCTCTTCTCGTACCTTCATCATAGTGTTTTTGAAGTAATACCTCCCACCCTTGTTTTGCAGCTTCTCTGGTGGAACAATTTCCCCCTCACCGTATCGATTGTTCACCCTGATCACTTCTTTACCCTCTTCATTGAGGTATCTGATCTGGTCAAACTGCTGCTTTTCTTCAAGCATTGATTTGAAAATCAGTGCCACCCTTTCAGCGCTCCTATTTATCTCCGGTTGTATTACCAGTTGTTGAAGATCTTCAACGGAGGCAAGAAACATGAGGTCTTTAATGGCACTTTCAAGCAGATGTTCGAATACGGTTTCACTCTGATAGAGATTCAGCATTTCCGACTGTTTAACAAGCATTCTCTTGCTATCAACTTCATTGATAAACATCCAAATGGATATACTCGATAGAAGTATGATCGGCGGTATAAATAGTACAGCAAAGATACCAACGTATTTACGAACAAGAGAATGTGTCACTTTGATATTCCAGTATTTGATCAAGGTGTTATTTACAGTACAGCCTTCTTTATAAGCCGAAAAAATGCGTCCACAACATCTGGATCGAAGTGTTTCCCCCGCTCACTTCCTATCAGCTCCAATACCTCCTCACTCGGCCAGGCATCTTTATATGGTCTTTCATTGGAAAGTGCATCATAAACATCGGCCAACGCAGTAATTCTGCCACTAAGCGGTATGTCGTCTCCGACAAGGCCATTAGGATAGCCTGATCCGTCATAGCGCTCATGATGTGTTCTTGCGATCTCGCTGGCCAATTTCAAATGGCCATGCCCAGCAAGTATTTTCTCACCGTTAAGTGTATGCAATTTTATTGTATCGAACTCTTCATTAGTCAGCTTTCCCGGTTTTTGCAACACGCTGTCGGGCACTGACAGTTTGCCGATATCGTGCAGAGTCGCTGCCTGTCCCATCTGAATCGCCTCTTCCTTGCTTATACCGAGTTCCTGGGCGAGCATACTGGTTATCAATTCAATTCTTCTGATATGTTCTCCCGTGTTTTCATCCTTATATTCAGAGGCAACGGCCAACAGATTTATAGTCTCCTGATGTTCTCTTGATATCAGTTCAAACAGGTCGATATTCTTGAATGCGGAACTCGCCTGCATCGACAGAATGTTCAGCAATCGCTTGGCATGTTCACTGATATGACCTAGATTTTCCAGCAATATGGCGGCAACGATCTCATTTTTATCCTTTATCGGTATGGCAAAAGTACCCTCTTCCACATTGAATACACCTTGGATACTGTCGAGCTGAGGATGGAGCCTGTGCAGCATTACAGCAATCTTCTCTTCATCCTCCTCCCAATTCCCCTGATTGTTTATTCCATAACAAATCTTGTATTCACCATCCTCCGTTACCGGATAAGCGATGAATCCAGAGAGCGAATCCACTTTACTGCGCCCTTCGGAGATGCCTAACAAATCGATAATGGCATTCAATATGGAACGAAAAAAGTCTTCAAGTGAGGTGATTTTGAATATCGCTGGCGCAGCTTGAACGATATATTCCAATGATCTTTTCTGGCTGTTCAGTGCAGTGATAAACTCGTAGGACTTGAGTCCCATGCGTACAGATGTATATAGCTTTTCCTGTGTGAGTTCAGTTTTCTCCTTATAATCATTGATATCGTAGTGATCGATTACATATCGCTCAGGCGCATACCCCGGTTGCCCAGTACGCAGAATTATCCGCATATGGTTGTTGCCCAGAACATTCCTCACATACTCGACAACTTCGAAACCCGCGTTCTCGGTTTCCATCACTACATCAAGCAAAACGATTGCTATATCACGTTCCTTACGTGCTGTTTCCATCGCTTCCTGAGCCGAATAAGCGGAGATGAAACTGAGTTTGCGCCCCTTATAATCAAAGTGCTTCAGCGCCAGTTCTGTAACCTGATGCACACTCTCATCGTCGTCAACAATAAGTATTTTCCAACCTATTTCAGAAAGCCTTTTCTTTTTTGATTTTTTTGCAAAAAATAGTTTAGCCATCGCTTGTTATTCCAATGCTTCCACCACTAACGAAATATTAAAACGACTCCCCTCTCCAGGTTTGCTTTGAACCTCAATCTCGCCGCCAAAGCGCTGTGCAACTAGATTATAGACAATATTGAGTCCAAGACCGCTACCACCCCTATCCCGTGCCGTTGTGATAAATGGTTGAAAAATTGTATCTTTCAACGCCGCATCCATACCCTTGCCATAATCCTCAACCAATAGGTTCAGAAGATTACCTTGTTGTTCGATTTTAATATGAACGACCCCAGGTTCTTGTGGCTTATATGCGTGATTAATCACATTAGAAAGAAGGTTGTTTAATATTTGCGATAGTGATCCAGGATAGGTCTTTACGATCAGTTGTTGTGGGCAATCGAGATCCACTTGAATCTTTGTTTTCTTTAACTGGTTCTTAAATGTACGAATTATGTCTCGGAGGTATTCACATACATCAAACTGCCGTATATCGTCGAAATTCTGATCAACCGATATCATCTTGAAGCTGCTGATCAACCTTGCTGCCTGATCGAGGCCCGACTTGGCTAGATACATCGACTCATGAACAGTTTCAAAGAACGTATCCATGTCACTTTCAGAAAGCTCTTCCTCCTCATACAACTTTTTCAACTGCCTGACCTCTTCATTGCAGGCAGAAATCGAAGTCATGGCTACACCAATCGGCGTGTTCACCTCATGTGCCACACCGGCCACGAGCGATCCCAATGCTGCAAATTTCTCCTTTTCAATTAACTGCTGCTGCATTGCTTTCAACATTTTGAGATCTTTCTCGATTAATTGTTTACTCTTCTTTAACTCTAAATCCTTCTGTTTAAGAATCGAGAGTGCATCCTGATAACGTTTACGGACGAGATTGCTTTGACGTGACGATTCCTTAAACAGCTTCAGTTGCTGTTCAAGTGCCTCGATTCTGTTGTCGGTGCCACTGACCATTTACGTTGTTAAATACGGATACATAATATCAGTACCACATACCAGAGAATTCAAATAGCGTAACGCATGATCAACATTATTCGAATCAATAATTGAACCGTGTTGCGGCAATACAGCATTGATCTGATACTTGCGGATTTTTTCAATATAACCGCGGCAAGCGATATTCGAGGCCATATAATCCACATGAAATAGATCCAAGACCGACTCATGCGCTTCAAAATCATCTACAATCAAGCGCCATTCAAGCTGAATGGCTGCCCATATATCCCCGGAAAACAAAAAACCGCTCGATTCATCGAAACTGGTGAATGCACCAGCAAAATGTAGATAGGGTGCCTCGGTAAAATTGATCCTCTTACCGCTTTTGAAAGTGAATGCAGGTTCTTCGACCACGTCGTACCAGTGATACTCACCGACTCCATAGTACGGCAAAAGGACTTGCGTTCGCGGTGTAGTAAAGATCGACATCTTCGGATTTACTTCCAGCCACTGCGGCATTGATGCCGCCACATCAGGATCCTGATGGCAGATAATCAGACCACTGACCATTTCAGGATCCAATACCTGGGCTACACGTTCCCTGGTCTTCTCGAAGTATGCCTGATGTCCCGGATCAACAATCAATGCTTCATCGCCGGACTTAATCAGATAGATATTGCTTCGAAACGCAGTGTGCTCCGGAATACCCAACCAGTAGATTTCGTGTACTTCATCGCAATAAAGAAGCACAGGGTTCTCAGTATCCGGATCAACATCCTGGTATTTCGCAATTTGATTCCCTTTCATCATTCAACCTTGTATTGCTGTCCAAACAGATTGGTTACGCACCATTCGCTGCAGATTGTCAACATATCCCCAGTACTGTTGTCGGCTAACCGAAAATTCACTGAAGCAGAAATAGTCGATTTATTCACAAGCAATACCGATAAATTTCAAAAATACTAGATTTGGGGCTATTTCAGGCTTCATGCAGGGATGCATTGGGTTTCACCACCCTTACACTCTCATGGCTGGGGGCAATATGCACCGACCTGTAACCCACTTTGGACTCATTCCAGCGAAACTGACTGATACCTATAAATGTCTGATCAATCGGGTGATGGAGCTTTAAGGTTAGTAGGCATAACAACTTTCACCTATCCGTGACATCCATATCACTAAGAACGAAGGGTATAAATCGTAACTCTGGAGTCTGTAGACGATCTCTACGGAAATAGCCGAAATGGATAAAAATCATCGCCTTTACACTAGAGATACCGTGCTATGGTTACGAGGGGTTGGAAACGACGACAACGTTTCGGGCTAGGGCCTGTTAACACTAATCCAATATGCCCTGTTGAGCCTGAAAAAGTGCCAATCAAGGCGCGAGGAGAGAAGTTTGGTTATTCCAAATGAACGACGAGCAACGCCGAGTGGCGCTTTTTCAGGCTCAACCCGAAGGGCTGGGGCTGTTTTTGCGCCCAGCGGCGTTATCATTCGCTCATGTAGCCGCGCTACACCACGCTCATTCTGCCTTGCTGGGCACGAAAACAGCCCCAGCAGGGCATATTGGATTAGTGTTAACAGGCCCTAAATGCGAGATGTGAGGATCTATTAAATACTACGAATCCGCTTTCTCACTTGCATTCATCTTAGACCGCCCTTGTAGGTATTCTGGACCATGCTCAGAAAAACAGGAGAGACACAGTGGGTATAATACTCACCCTATCCGGTCATTAGGGTATCAATCTCATTCACTTTTTCGTCGCACATAAAAAAGCCGGCGCTGAACACCGGCTTGAGCCTGAACTGAATCAGTGATTCAGCGCAGTTGGTCTTTTTTAGTTTTTATATCTACCAAAAACAAACTTTGGTTTCAGCCACGCTACCATCATCGGCAGGATGGTGAGGGCTGTGACTACATCGATCAATAATGCCTGACTGATATATATCCCCAAGCCCCAGGTGTTGGCAAGATCGGTATTCAGCAATGGTATGAAACAACCAAGCAGTACGATTACTGAAATGATCACTGCCGAGCCGGTAGTATTCAACGTATTGATCAACGACTGCTGCCAATCCCCCGCGGTTGCCTGCATCTCCTCTTTCAGCCTCGACATCATATAGATGCCATAATCGATACCAAGTCCCATGGCGATACTCAGCGCCACCTGAAGATGGAAAGCCAGATTGCCCGACCAGTTTTGCACACTGGTCATAAAACCACCAAGACCATACTGGGCGAACAGGGTGATGAACAGCAGTACCATAAGGATTATCGAGACCACGACGGAACGGAATATCAGGGCGGCGATGATAAATACAGCTGTTGCTGTCAACAAAGGGCCGGTTAGCCAGTTATCCACCGCGACCTCACGCGTGGCCTCTGTGGCACCCAGGAAACCACCCACCCCAGGCCTGATATAATCAGGGCCGTCGACAGACAACTCGTTGCTGTCACCGGAAAGATCTTCCACCGGGCCTGAGCGCAAACCGAAGTTGACCTTGCTGAAGCCGGTGTCGTTCTTGTGCTCCTCGATGTATTGCTGGATATCCATGGTGACTACATGGGCCTCTATGGGATCCATGGTGTTGATGAATCCCATCACCACGCCTTCGTTCCAGTTCTTCATCACGAAGGAGTCCATGTCTCCCTCTTCGGTCATGGTCTCCAACAGACCGTTATAGAGTTGCACGATGCCGTCACCGCTCCTGTCGTCATCGGGATCGATGGAGCGCAATTTTTCCGAGGTGGGGATATACAGATCAGCGACATCCGGTTGCTCACCCGGCTCAGCCGTGAGCAGCATATTCACGAGCCGGATATATTGCGCATAGGAGCCGGTGAAACCGATGAACGGATGAGCGCGCATCCACTCCTCCATCGCCTCGATGTCGGCAAGTACATCGGCCTCATTGAAGATACCCTGAGCACCACAGGGATCGGGATCCCAGCAGGCCAATTCAAGCTTGGCCTTTTCACAGGCGGCAACCTTCTCCAGCGGATCCTCGATATCATAGATCTCTTCCGGAAAGTAGGTATCCACGCACAGCTCTTGTACCGGTTCCTTACCCCGAATCGGGATGGATACCGATATCACCCCCGGCATGATCTTATTCAGTCGTTCGATATGCTGGATGGTGATCGACTTCTCCTTGAACGCCGCACGGGAGTAGTTGATGCCCTTTTCAACCCCCGGCATGATGTCGAACTCATCCTGTATTCTGGCCACCTCCGGATCTTCCCTCCCAGCCTCACCGGCCAGCATGCCGGAGATACCCCGGCCTATTTCCGTATAGTAGATAGACCAGGCGAAGATTCCGATTACAAAAAGGATGGGAAGCGCCTTGCCCGGACCATTCAACATACCGGTGATAACCCCGCCCACCTTGGTCTCCCACGATTGCTCATGGCCCTCAGTCATATCAACCTGGCTGCAGGGAAAGGTCATCATCAGCAATGGGATCAAGGTGGTGGTGGTAAACAGCAGGGTCAGCATGCCGAACATACCGAAGTAGGCATAGGCCTTGTAGAATGAGATATCCACTGTCGCCAGGGTGGCGAAGCCGACCATATCGGTCACGATCGAGAGAGTGGCCGGTACGATGGTGTGGGATATTGCGACCCTGGCGGCCGATTCGCAATCCCCCGAGGTAGCCTGCTCCTGCATAAAACGTCGCGTTACCTGCACCGAGTGTCCTATCCCTATCGCGAGCAACAACATCGGGGTCAACACCATCATGGTGGTCAGTTTAAAAGCGGAAAATCCCATCAATCCCAGTGTCAGCACAATCGTTGCACTGACCCCGATGATCGGAAACAGGGAACCGCGCCAGTTGCGGAATTCAAACCAGAGTGCGGCGATAACGATGGCAAAAGAGATGACGAACAACCACCACTTATTCACCAGGTCGGCCAGCATCCACGCCAGGAAGTAGGGTTCGCCCGCCACCAGTAGTTCGAACCTTTCATCCTCACCATACTCATCCATCATCGCCCTGATCTCCCTCACCCAGGGCAGATAGATCTCCTTAACTTCATCGGTATAGTCGCCGATGATGTAGAGGGATTTGGCGGTGCAGTTGTTCTTTTCCCTATCCTGAAATTCGCATTTATTCCCTTCGGCATCCTCAAACCCGACCAGCATCGGACCGATGACGGGATTGGTCTCTATACCCTCTTTAAGAAAGGCCAGCTGCTGTTGCGCCTTTTCCTGGTCGCTGCTGATACCTTCGGTGGGGATCAGACGCTTGAAGACCAGGCCGTTCTCATCGGCCCCCATAAACTTGATCTTCTTCGCGGCGATATCGATGAAATTGGATTCCCGTGCCTTTGGTAGCGCGACGAGTCTGTCGTGAATCTCCTGGACCTTGTTGATGAACCAGTTCTTGTAGACATCCCCCTCCTTGATGCGCAGCGTGAAGACCATCAGATTACCCATGCCGAAGTTGTATTCGGCATACAGATTGGTCGCTACGTAACGATTGCTGGGAGGCAACAGGGTATCCGGATCATTGCGCATATCCAGATACTTGACCTGCAAGGCGGCAACGATGGTGACCACCAGTAAGATCAGCATCAAGGGCCAGCGAAATTTGATAACAAAGTTCGCGTAACCTTCAGCCCATCGATTTCCTGATCCGTTGCTTGACACAGAACCACTCATGGCTCGATCCCCGTGAAAGCGCTGTTTGGTAAGAGCTGCCCGGTATTCTCACCGGGCATCTCCAGTTGCTTAAGATGATTGAAGCAGGACTGTTTTTCGAATTATTCGAAGATCCACTTCAGACCAACCTGGAAGTTTGAGCTGTTCTCAAACTGACCGAAGGTTGTATCTTCATCACCCCAGTAGTTGTTCCACTCCACTGAGCCAAGAATGGTATCGGTAAAGGTGTACTCGATATCGAGACGATTCCATTTGCCGCCACCCTCTTCGTAGATGAAGATATTATTCCAACGATGCTCCTGGGAATCACCAAAGGGCTTGGACAGGAAGAACGAGTAAAACTCCTTGTCCTCATACCCCTTCATCAAGCCGTTGCCCAGGTTCATGGTCGGGAAGTCTGCGGTATAACGGCTACAATCCACGGTCACACCGGTTTGGGTCATACAGCTGTCTTTCTCGTCGACGAAGTCGAGATTACGGAACTGGATGAACTGACCGCTGACAAGCAGGTTGGTGGCGACAGTGACATCAGCACCCAAGACATATTTGAAGTAGTCGGCATCCTCCATCTTCAGGGCGTTGGTCAGGTCGCCGATGGAGAGCAGGAATTTGTCGATAACAGGTTGCTTGTCTCCCTCGTCATAGAGAAACTCACCTCTAAGCACCAATGGGATATCACCCATATCGAGTGCATAGTCGAAGGAAGCGCCAACACTGTTAACCCGATGCAGGGTCTCGGTGAAACGTAGAGTCGGTGCCCCTGCACCCATCACCATTGCATCATTTAAAGGATTGCCATCCGCCAAGCCCGGCAATACGGCACTCGGATCAAGGGCGCCGTAGTATGTGGAACCGGTTCCATCGTGCACCAGGATGGTGGTGGGGTTGGCCATATCCCAATTCGCCCTGGCCTGATCCCGGGTCAAACTGGTTGCGACATCTGGTACGTAGGTATCGTCCTGCTGCGGACCGGCAGTGCCGTTGGTATCGAAGAACAGGGTCGGTGCGAGCTGCACGGCCAATTCATCCCCGGCGGAATTGCGCCAGCTCAGATCGAGATCCGGATTGGCACCATAGTGGTGGAAATAGTTGAAAGACCAGTTAAGACCACCATCGGTGGAGTTGCGAAAACGAAAACCGGCATTCACATCGCTGTCATCCGGATAGTCACGCACCCACTCGCTGGTAGTGCCGGTCAGACCTGTGGGTGCCGTTGGACTGAAGCTGGTAAAGGTGTTGAAGGTTGCGAATGTCGCATTCGACATGAACTCAAAGGCAGAGCTTGCATTTTCCGGATCCCAGGTCACCTCTGTGGGTGAAAGTGGCGTGAGACCTGTGATCGGCATCAGGTTGGTGCTGCCGTAGTTGCCATTGGGATCGTTCAAGCCGGCAGGGAAACCAGGCTGTCCGGTAAAACCGAACTGGCTGAAGGCATTCAGCAACAACCAGCCCGGTGCGGCCACTGGATCAGTGGGTACCGTTGGATTCAACAATCCTGGCGTTGTCGCTGCGTCCCAGAAGTTACCGGCAAATCCGTCCACGGTCAGACCTGCAAAAAGATTCAGGCCCACAGGCAGTGGCATACCGCCGGTAAACCCACCCCCCATTGCGGCGCCATTGAAGGTGGCCGCCACATTACTCAGGGCAGGTGCCACATTATAAAAGCCGTTTACTTGGCCACTGATAGTCTCAACCCCCTTCATCAGGAAGGGATGTCCGGCATCACCATTTGGATTGAGTCCCGGGATCTTGTTCTCTTCCACCTGGGAGACGATGAGCTGTACGTTGCTGTTATCACCGATATTGCGTTCCGCATTGATCATCCAGATCGGAATCCGGGAGTCTTCCATGGCATTCTGGTTGAGTTCGCGAAAATCGGTGGGATTGATGATATCCAGCAATTTGATACCGTCAGCCGTGCCCCAAACCACCTGCTGTTTACCCAAGCGCATATCCCAGCCCAGAGCCGAGGTATCCACATACAGCTCTCTTACATAGTCGTGCTGGGTGTAGAGCTCATGTCCCTTATAGTAGTCATTCACGCCTTCGGAATCGTAGATAAAGTTCAGATCGGCGTGCCAGGTACTCTCTTCACCCAGGTACCCATTTAGGAAAAGACGGGCCGAGTTTTCGAATTTCAGCAAATCCCCTTTATCGTGACCTCTCTCATCAAGCATCGAGTCCGCCTCACCGGTCACTTGGCCGTCGCGAGTAAAGACAGATGTTTCATTCTTCAGATAGCCAGTGATCTCGACTTCAGCAATCGCCACACTAGGCAATATCAAGGCAAGCAGGATCGATTGATGCAACTTACAGCGTTTGAACATGAATTGTTCCTCCCGGGTTCAACGATAACCGGCAGCCCTTATTGTCACTATTGCCGGATCCGATGATGTGTATGGCCGCCGATTACCGGCCAGCCGGATTTTATTCGGCCTGCCCCTGACCGGGGCAGACCCATTTATGATTAGCGTTTTATTTTTCTCAAGGTCTTTTCTGACCAGAAGTCCGATGCCCATCCCTGATTGAACTGGACGATCTCCTTGGGGATTACCGCCCAAGTCTCATGACCCGAGGCGGAGGTCTTGCCATACCAGTAACCCCAGTATTGGGCGCGAGGATCATCCTGATCGAGAGATCTCCAGTCTCGGTCGATCACTTTCACCTTCTCACCCCCCTTGAAATACTCGGTGCGGTAATCGGCGAATGTCTTGCTATCCACGTAACTCACGCGATGATCGTACCACCAGTTCTCACGCTTGGTAGTGCTCTTCAGCTTATATACCTCTTTGCCCTTATGATCACAGGCCGCCTCGGGGGGGTTGGGCAGGTACTTGTTTTTGGATTCCGCTTTAGCGATGGCGCCAAGACAGTCGTTGAAGGTCTCGGTACCCAGCAGTTCATGGGTTTCGTCCTTGGGCTTACGCAAGGTTACGTCACCGAATGTGAAGTCGGTACCGCCCCAGGCATCATCATGAGCAGGTTCGGCAAAGCGACGGATCTTGCGCAATGCCGGCAGCCAGATGGAGTAGGACTGGCTCTTGTTGTCATCCACATAGTCGGTGATCAACATACCGGTGCCTTTCAACTTACCGGAGCGGAAGATGGCGATATCCTGGGCGTTGGTGGCGCTGTCTCCGTATTCATTGTTCAGATAGCGCTCTACGGTGATGGTGGTTGGCTTGCTGCCGGCGGACTTGTTGACAATCACAGTTATCTTGCCGGGTGTGGCACGGTTGCTCCGTTTGGGATCCTTGTTGTTGTTGGTGATACCGAAATTCTTCAATGCATAGAAATGGTTGACAAAATAGACCTGATCCGCAATCGCATCCGCATCCGGGGTTCCGCTAGGCAAAGGCAGATCTTTGGCTACCCCCGCGATGGCACTACTGGAAATAAACAAACCACCGGTGAGTGCAGCGGCCACAAACTTTTGCACCTGCATAGACTGATCCTCCTGTTTTGGGCGGTTTAGATGGGCTGAACCACCCTATATATTATTGAATTAGGTATTTCTTATGGGCGTTTTTTTAGTATTCAGATCACATTTATAACAGTGAACCCGGTCATTTAGCAATCGGGGTTAACCTTAATTGTTAATGGTGGTAATAGCTTTTACTTATTTTTAAGCTCTCGACAATAATGGCCGCCAATTATTAAGATCCACTTAAGAGGAAATTGGTCATGACTGCACAATTCATCCGCTGCAGGGCCGAAGCAGATGGATTAAACTTGAATTCAACTCTTTGATATAACAAAATTTCCCTTTTGTTTAAGGCAACCCCCGGTATCGAATGTCCATAATCGCACTAGGACTGAACCATAAAACCGCCCCCGTGGATGTCCGCGAGAAGGTGACCTTTGGCCCGGATATCATCGTCGGGGCCTTGCGCAGCCTGCAGGATAACCCGGCGGTCGAGGAGACAGTTATCCTCTCCACCTGCAATCGCACCGAGATCTACTGTTCGGTCAATCAAGAGGATCATGAGCCTCTGGCGGATTGGATCAGCCGCTTTCACGGCCTCTCTGAGAATCGTGTCTCACCCTACCTCTATTGCCATTTCGGGCTCGACGCCATCAAGCACCTGCTGCGGGTATCCTGCGGCCTGGACTCCCTGGTGCTGGGTGAACCACAGATTTTGGGACAGGTGAAAACCGCCTTTCAAACCGCCACCGACGCGGGCACCACCGGAAAACTGCTGTTCAAACTATTCCAACACGCCTTCTCCGCCGCAAAACAGATCCGTACCGATACCGCCATCGGCAACAGCCCTGTATCTGTGGCATTTGCGGCGGTCAGCCTGGCCAAGCAGATATTCAGTGAGCTATCCGAGCAGACCGCACTCTTGATCGGGGCCGGCGAGACCATCGAACTGGCGGCCCGTCATCTCAATCAACACGGAATAGGGCGAATCATCGTCGCCAACCGCACGGTGGAGAAGGCGCATAACCTGGCATCCCAGTTTGACGGCTACGCCATTGCCTTGACTGAACTCAGCACCCACCTGGCCGAGGCGGATATCGTCATATCATCCACCGCCAGCCCGTTGCCGGTATTGGGTAAGGGGAGCGTGGAGAGCGCCCTCAAGGAGCGCAAGCACAGCCCGATCTTCATGGTCGATATCGCAGTACCCAGGGATATCGAGCCCGAAGTGGCCGATTTGAGCGATATCTATCTCTACACGGTGGACGATCTGGATGAGGTGATTCAGGAGAACATGCGCTCCAGGGAAGAGGCGGCCGAACAGGCGGAGGAGATCATCGAGCACTATGTGGGTGAGTATATGGGATGGCTGCGCTCACTGGATGCAGTGGGTTTGATACAGGACTATCGAAATTATGCCGAGCGACTGCGGGATGAAGTGATGCAGAAAGCGTTGCAGCAACTGGCCAAAGGCAAGTCACCGGAGGAGGTGATGCAATTCATGGCGCACACCCTCACCAACAAATTGTTGCACACCCCCAGCACGCAGATGCGACAAGCCGGATTCAATGGCCAGATGGAGTTGCTCGAAGCAGCCAATACGCTGTTTCAGCTCAATAAAACAGAAACCAAATCATGAAGTCTTCGCTGCGCGGCAAGCTCGACCAGATCGCAGAACGCTTCGAAGAGATTACCGCCCTCCTCGCCGATCCGGAAATCCAGAACAAGCAGAATCAGTTTCGCGACCTGGGGCGTGAATATGCCCAATTGGAACCGGTGGTGGAGGCATATCGAGGCTATGTCACTGCCGAAGAGGATGTCTCCGCCGCCCAGGAAATGATGAATGATCCTGAAATGGCCTCCCTTGCAAAAGAGGAGCTGGCCATGGCACAGGCGATCAAGCAGCGCCTGGAGCCGGAACTACAGCTGCTGCTGATCCCCGCCGATCCCAACGATCAGCGCAATGTGTTTCTCGAGGTACGCGCCGGTACCGGTGGCGCCGAGGCGGCGCTCTTCGCCAGTGACCTGCATCGTATGTATCTGCGCTATGCCGAAAGTCAACAGTGGCAGACCGAAACCATCAGCGAGAGCCCGGGTGAACACGGCGGTTACAAGGAGGTGGTGTGTCGCATCAGTGGCAATGCGGTCTACTCCCGCTTGAAATTCGAATCGGGGACGCACCGGGTGCAGCGGGTTCCCGAGACGGAATCCCAGGGGCGTATCCATACCTCCGCCTGTACCGTGGCGATCCTGCCCGAGGCAGAGGGGGTCGACGAGGTGGATATAAACAGCAACGACCTGCGCATCGACACCTACCGCGCCTCCGGCGCCGGCGGACAACATGTCAACAAGACCGACTCTGCGGTACGCCTGACCCATCTGCCCAGCGGCATCGTGGTGGAGTGCCAGGATGAACGCTCCCAGCACAAAAACAAGGCCCGGGCCATGTCGCTGCTGCAGGCCAAGCTGCTCTCCCAGGCCCAGGAAAAGATCGTCAACGAACAGGCCAGCTCACGTAAACTCCAGGTTGGCAGCGGTGATCGCTCGGAGCGTATCCGTACCTATAACTTTCCGCAGAACCGACTCACCGACCACCGTATCAATCTCACGCTCTACAAGCTGGATGAAGTGATGACAGGCTCCCTGGATCAGGTCATCGAACCCCTATTGCGCGAGCAGCAGGTGGAAGCCCTTGCAGCCATGGGCGAAGCCTGAGATAACATCTCTCTATGGCCACCCTACAACAGGCCCTGAAAACAGCACAGCAGGCCCTCAGTGCCCTGCCCCAAGCCAACCCCGAGCTGGAGGCAGCCCTGCTACTGTGCCATCTCCTGGAACAACCACGCAGCTATCTGTTTGCCTGGCCGGAGAAGGAGTTGACCCCTGCGCAGCAACAGCGCTATGTGGATCTTGTAGAACGGCGCCGGGCCCAAGAACCGATCGCCTATATCACCGGTCAACGGGAGTTCTGGTCCCTCAACCTGAGGGTCAATCCCCACACCCTGATTCCCCGCCCTGAAACCGAGCTGCTGGTAGAGCGATCTCTGTACCACCTGCAGCTGATATCCCAACCCCGCATCGCGGATCTTGGCACCGGCAGCGGGGCGATAGCCCTGGCGCTGGCGAGTGAACGCCACGATGCACAGATCGCTGCCACAGATATTTCAGCCGAGGCCCTGGCCCAGGCCAGAGAGAACAGCACGGCACTTGGTTTTACTCAGTTAACCTTCCATCAGGGCAGTTGGTGCGAGGCACTTCCAGCGGAAGAGTCCTACGACCTGATCGTGAGCAATCCCCCCTACATCGAGGCCGATGACCCCCACCTCAACCAGGGTGACCTGCCCCAGGAGCCGGAATTGGCTCTGGTCTCAGGTAGAGACGGCTTGGATGCCATCAGAGCCATCATCCAGCAAGCCAGCCTCCAGCGCCTGAGCCCTGGAGGCTGGCTCCTATTGGAGCATGGCTACCAGCAGGCAGAGGCAGTGCAGCAGCTGTTGGAATCGGCAGGCCTCGGTAACATCGCGACCCATCCAGACCTCGCCGGGCTGCCCCGGGTCACTGAAGCCCAATCGATGGATATCGCGAAGGGTGGACACAACTGGTACTTGACACTCAGTCACCTGATTGGAAAAGAGCCAGGGATCAGGTGATACACACCTGGTTCCAACGCTGTTTGCTTAAGATACCTCTCCCCTCGCTATCCCAGCAGTAACGGTGCGGCAAGCCGCACCCTACCCATTCTGATGGTTCGCTGATATCTGCATTCGCACGCGGGAGCCCCATCGTCTCAAGGAAATCAAGATGTCAATCCGCTTGCTTGATTATTTCAGCGCATTCGTTAGGATTGCCAGGTATGGGTGAAACCCCACACGACTTAGTGAAAATCCGGGACATTCACTTTGCCGAACTCCACCCGGACCCCAATCAGGCTGCAACCGCAGCAATGCTGCTGGCAGATGTGGCGGGCATTATCGAGGCGAACCCCTGCTCCGCAATCCACCTGCAGGTCAGCTATCAGTTGATGGAGGTCTCTCTGGAACAGATAGAGACAGGTCTGACCGCAATGGGTCTGCATATCGACAATCGCCTGCTCTACCGTCTCAAGCGCGCCCTCTACCACTACACGGAAGAGACCGAGCGGGCAAATCTGGGTTGCACCCACAGCGACTCGAAATGCACTCGCATGATCTTTGCCGACCGCTACCAGCGCATGAACCATAAACTCCGGGATCAACGCCCGGAACATTGGCGAAAATATCTCTGAACGATCCCCAGTTGCGTTTTCCTACTCGACAGATAACCGATTGCCCTGACACTATTTGGGCGTCACAATGATTCGCACCGGACCAACAGACAATGAATGACGATCAACTACTGCGCTACAGCCGGCAGATTATGCTGCCGGCGATCGGAATCGAAGGCCAGGAGATACTCCTGGGCGCACGCATACTCATCGTCGGCCTGGGTGGACTCGGCTCACCGGCTGCCATGTATCTGGCCGCCGCGGGGGTGGGTAATCTGGTGCTGCTCGATTTCGATCAGGTCGACCTGACCAATCTGCAGCGGCAAATCGTGCATACCACCTCGCGCATCGGTGAGTTGAAGGTAGAGTCGGCCCGCGAGACCCTGCTGGCCCTCAACCCGGAATGCCAGGTGGAGACCATTGCCGAAAAACTGGATCAAGAGGCGCTGCAGCAGCAGATAGAAAAGGCCGATCTGGTACTCGACGGCACGGATAATTTCGCAACCCGTTTCGCCATCAACAAGGCCTGTTACCTGACAGGAACACCCCTGGTCTCTGGTGCAGCCATCCGCATGGAGGGTCAGATCAGCGTCTTCACCGGGGAACCCGGCGGTCCCTGCTACCACTGCCTCTATCCAGATGAGGGGGAGATGGATGAAACCTGTTCCGCAAACGGCGTGCTTGCACCGCTGGTGGGGGTAATCGGCAGCCTGCAGGCTACCGAGGCCATCAAGCAGCTGACCGGGGCCGGCAACACACTCCACGGCAGGCTGCTACTGTTGGACGCCCTGGAGATGGAGTGGCGCAGCTTGCGTCTCATCCCTGATCCCGCCTGCCCGGTTTGCGGTACGCCAGGTTGATGCGGGGTGAGGGCTGAATCGATCCCATGGCGCCTGCTCTGTGGATTGCTCTTCGGCCTTGCCTGCCTCCTGATCGCACTGCTTCCTGAAACCCTTCTGGCCAAGCTGGAGTACCATCGGGCTCAGATCTTCGAAGGTGAATGGTGGCGCCTCCTCAGCGCCCATATGACACATCTGGGTTGGGGACATTTAAGCATGAACCTGGCGGGTTTCTGGCTCATCCTGTTGCTGTTTCCCAACATCCAGCAACCTGGGCGCTGTCTGATCCTGTTATTTCTGCTGATGCTGGGCACCAGTGCCGGTTTGTGGCTATTCTCTCCTGAAGTGAGCTGGTACCGGGGACTATCGGGTATCCTGCATGGCCTGTTGTGCTGGGGGTTATTGAGCCAACTGAGGAGCCACCCCACAGTCTCCTTGTCGATCCTGATCCTGATAGTCATTAAGCTGCTATGGGAGCAATGGCAAGGCCCGCTACCAGGCAGCGAATCACTGGCCGATGGAAGCGTCATCGTCGACGCACACCTTTACGGCGCGGTCAGTGGCGGCATACTATGGGGTCTGGTGACCATTTACACTGGCATTGCCACGACCCATACCCGTAGCTGAGGAAACCGAGTGAAGCCAATCATATTTCTGCTTTTTTTTGCCTACTTACTCAGCGCTTGCCAGGAGATGGAGGGTATCGATATGAGTCAACTCTCCCCTGAAGAGAAAAAAGCCGTGGAATCCCTGTTATGGGTAAAGGATGCCGATCCGAACAAGCATGCGGCACAGGCACTGGAAAAGGGCGACAAACGTTTGATGGCCATGGCCTCCCGCTCGACCAGCATACCCGGCATACAACCGGAGTTGCTATCCAAGGCCAAGAGTATCTGCGGGATCCGCTATTTAGAAGGCTCCACCGACACTGTGTTTGGCGAAACCCATCTACTTCTCATCCAGCGCGCAGCGGAGTACGCGGCATCCTATAACAAGATCGTTGTTCAACAATGCATGCAGACGCAATAAATCCTAAGTCACCAGATAGTCGATCACGAGACCGATGAAGATCACCATGCCGAATTGGTTGTTGTTGAGGAAGGCGTCAAAGCAGGCCTTGGGTTCCCTGGCCCGAATCAGCCACTGCTGATAGGCAAACAACCCACTGCCCAGCACCACCCCCACATAGTAGATGGCTCCCCTTTCAACCAGGACGCCAATCACCAGCAGTAACCCTATCATGGTCACTTGCAGCAGTCCGATCATCAGCCTGTCGTGGCTGCCAAACAGGATCGCACTCGACTTGACCCCGATCCTGATATCGTCCTCCCGATCCACCATGGCGTATTGAGTGTCATAGATCAACGCCCAGATCAGGGCGGCGCAGAATATCAGCCAGGCGACCGGTGCTACGGTTTCGTTCAGGGCCATGAAGGCCATCGGTACCGCCCAACCGAATGCGGCACCCAACACGACCTGAGGCAGGTGGGTATAGCGTTTCATGAAGGGGTATACCCCAGTCAGCAACAGCGCCACCAGTGACATATAGCGGGTTGGCCAATTGAGAAAAATCAGCAGTGAGGCCGCTATCAGGGAGAGCGCGACAAAGACCCCCAGCGCCTCACCTGGCGTGACCAGGCCAGTGGCGATGGGCCGGCCTTGTGTGCGCGCCACATGGGCGTCAAAATCGCGATCGGCATAGTCGTTGATAGCGCAGCCGGCGGATCGCATCAACGCCACCCCGGCGACAAACACCACCACGATATGCCAGGCAGGTGAGCCCTCACCGGCAATCCACAGCGCCCACAAGGTGGGCCACATCAGCAGCAGAATACCGATGGGGCGATTCAACCGCACCAACAGGGCATAGCGGCGCAGACGCTCCAACCAGTCCACTGGACCGGCATCGGGAGGCATCATGTCAACCTGTTGACTGGTCATCAGCTGCAACCTCCCTTGAGTGGCAGGGTGGGGAGAAAAATCTCATTTACCAGCAATGGCTTTTTCTCTACATAAAACAGGGTGCGTCGTCCCCAAAGATGATCCGGTTTATCCCGCAGATTATTGCAGGCCGTTTCGAATAGAGGCTGTCTCGGCAGCAACTGCGCGATCTGGGTTGCCCCCCGAACCACCTTGGGATCGGAAAAGAGCACCGCACCCAAGGGTTTCTCCCCCAACTGGGTGAGCCGTTGCGCCGCCCCTTTGAGACTTGAGATCGGTATCAGGGTGCGGGCAAAAACCCATGGGCTGTTATCACATTGCAACTCCACATCCCGCACCAGGGCCACCATTCCCCGGCGCATCCTCAATATACGGCATTCACTGGTGAGGGGAGTTCCCCAACCCTGATGTAACAGGCGCACCCTGAACTCGCCAGCAGCGCAACACTGGATGACACGCTGCGTCAACGAACCCCTATCACCCAGCCAGGAAGCCACTAACGGCGGTATCTTCGTGTGCGAACGTTGACGCCAATCGCACCAATTCGGCTCAGGGTTAGTGCTGCTGCTTCTCTGCTGACTCAAACCAAGTTATCCCGAAAAATGCTTATTATCGCACACCCTAGGATCGAGTGAAGAAATTCAGGCGCCGCGGCTAAGACGGGCTAAGCCTTGACATACTCGACACGTTCCCCCAACCAACGATTGACCAACTGGGCAGCCGCATCAGGGTAGCGATGCAGTAACATCTCCGCCGCCTCCCGTACCTCGTCGAGCATCCCCTGATCCCTGACCAGGTCAGCGATTCTCAGCTGCATCTCACCGGTCTGGCGGGTACCCAATACCTCACCTGGCCCCCGCATCTCCAGGTCTTTCTGCGCGATGACAAAGCCATCGCTGGTCTCACGCAGAATCGCCAGACGCTGTTTGGCGTTGGCCGAGAGCGGTGCATGGTACATCAGAACGCAGTGACTCTCTGCACTGCCGCGACCTACCCTGCCCCGCAGCTGATGCAGTTGCGCCAATCCCAGGCGCTCGGGATTTTCGATAATCATCAGGCTCGCATTGGGCACGTCCACCCCCACTTCAATCACCGTGGTGGCCACCATCAGGTCGACTGCACCGGATTGAAAATCCTGCATCACACGCTCCTTCTCCTCCTGCTTTACCCGGCCATGCACCAGTGCCACCTTCAACTCCGGCAGCGCCTCCGCCAGGAGTCGGGCCGTATCCTCCGCGGCCTGGCACTGCAACACCTCCGACTCCTCGATCAGGGTACAGACCCAATAGGCCTGGCGTCCCTCTGCACAGGCGGCTCGAACCCGTTCAACCACCGCATCGCGCCTGGCCTCGGATATCACCGCTGTGACGACCGGCTTACGCCCTGGCGGAAGAACATCGATAACCGACAGATCGAGGTCGGCATAGGCAGTCATCGCCAAGGTACGCGGGATCGGTGTGGCGGTCATGATCAGTTGATGGGGTGTATGTCCCTTTCTGTTGCCCTTCTCGCGCAACGCCAGCCGTTGATGGACACCGAAGCGATGCTGCTCGTCGATGACCACCAAACCGAGATCATTGAACACCACATCCTGTTGAAACAGGGCATGGGTACCCACCGCCAACTGTATCTCTCCCGAGGCTATCCGTTCGACTACCGCGTCCCGTGGACGTCCCTTGAGTCGCCCGGTGAGCCAGCCGATGTCGATCCCCAACGGCCGCAGCCATTGAGAAAAGTTACGCAGATGCTGTTCCGCCAGCAGCTCCGTAGGGGCCATCAACGCCACCTGACTGCCGGCAGCGATGGCCTGCAGTGCCGCCATGGCACTGACCACGGTCTTACCCGAACCCACATCACCCTGTACCAGACGCTGCATCGGCTGGGAGCGCTCCAGATCCCACTCGATCTCCGCCACCACCCGAGCCTGGGCTGAGGTCAACTGGAAGGGCAGGGCCGCCAGAAATGCCTGCTTCAGGCCATGCTCCGATTTGAAAAGGGTGGCACCAATACTTTGATGCTGAGCCCGCATACTGCGCAGGCTGATCTGATGGGCCAGCAGTTCCTCGTAGGAGAGACGCTGCTGTGCCGGATGGATCCCGGCCAGCAGCAGCTGCTGATCGGCATCGGGAGGGGGAGAGTGGAGAAAACCGACTGCCTGTGCCAGGTTCAATTCAGGGAAACGCGCCAATATCGATGGGGGCAGCCACTCGACCAACCCCTCCGGCTCCCGTTGCAGCCTCTCCAGGGCCTGTTGCATGAGACCACGCAGGGTCAACTGATGCACCCCCTCGGTAGTGGGGTAGATTGGCGTCAACGAGCTCTCCACTGCCATCGGTTGATCCGGATCGATACGCTGATACTCGGGATGGACCATCTCCAGACTGTGGGGGCCGTTGCGTACTTCACCAAAACAGCGCAGCCGAACGCCACGATTCAATGCTTGCCGCTGAGCATTGCTGAAATAGAAAAACCGCAGAAACAGGCTACCTGTACCATCGGCGAGGTGCACCATCAATGAACGGCGGCGCCCGTACTTGATCTCCGCCAGGTCGATCTCACCCTCGATGACCACCTGATCACCTCGTCGCAAGCTGCCGATAGGCTGAATCCGGGTACGGTCCTGATAGCGTAACGGCAGATGGAACAGTAGATCCTGCAGGCTCACAATGCCCAATCTGGCGAGTTTTTCGGCACTCCTTGCCCCGACCCCTTTCAATACCGTAACGGGCTGTTCGGCCAGACTCTTCGATGCACTTTCCTTTATCAATGGGACTCGCTTTCGTTGTACTATTCAGCTCTACCACAGCATGCCAGAACAGATGGGAGAAAGGCAAAGATGGTGATCCAGGAACAGTTACAGATTCAGACCCGGGGACGCAGCACCTACAACATCACCGACCAGGTGGCGGAAGTCATCACCCGTGCCGGACTGCAGACAGGAATCTGCCAACTCTTCATCCAGCACACCAGCGCTTCACTGATTCTGTGTGAAAATGCCGACCCCAGCGTGCGTTCCGATCTGGAGCGGATCATGGCCCGCCTGGTACCGGATGGGGATCCGTTATTCGATCACACCCTCGAGGGGCCTGACGACATGCCTGCCCATGTTCGCTCAATTCTGACCAGTATGGATTTGAGCCTGCCGATCAGCCACGGCAGACCTGCCCTGGGGACATGGCAGGGGATCTATTTGTGGGAGCATCGCACCCATCCTCACCAGCGCAAGGTGACGATCACCCTATATGGAGAATAGATACAACTATGAGTTTTGAGTTTTGAGTGGATGGGTTCGCTTCGCTCACGATTCTTTAGCTCCACTCATCCCAATTCTCATGCGCCACAAATCTGGCCCCGATAACTAATAACTAAAAACTAAAAACTCTTAAGCCAGATCCGTGGGCTTGCCATCGAGGCTCACTCTATTGCGTCTCTC
Organism: Candidatus Thiodiazotropha sp. CDECU1; assembly: GCF_963455295.1. Lineage (NCBI taxonomy): Bacteria > Pseudomonadati > Pseudomonadota > Gammaproteobacteria > Chromatiales > Sedimenticolaceae > Candidatus Thiodiazotropha > Candidatus Thiodiazotropha sp. CDECU1. The sequence continues at coordinate 554,493 of NZ_OY734020.1, read as the reverse complement.
CCTGAACTCTTTGACACCCTTTTCGCCTTTATTCTCGGCCCACTCCACAAGTGCATCACGCTGTCCTAGATAGTCAAACAACGGCACACCAAAGCCGCAGGAAGTCGCGACCAGGTCCACCTCCATGAGGATAATCTGCCGGGCTCCCGGCAGTAGCGGGAAACGACCGATATGGGCATCCCAGACTTCACTCCCTTCGTGATGACTGGTTGCCTTGCCATACAGCCTGAGAATCTTGGGATCCCCCTCGAAGGCACAGAACATCAAGGTCATGCGCCCATCTTCCATCAGGTGGGTTGCCGTTTCATTCCCGCTCCCGGTGAGATTGAGCCATACCAGTTGCTGGGGATCTATGATACGCAGACTGTCCAATCCCTTGGGTGAGAGATTGATCCGCCCTTCACTCGTCCCGGTGGCAACAAAGAAGAGCTGTTGTCGAATGATAAAATCGATATGTTTATCGCTGATCTGATCGTATTGTTTACCCATTGAGTTCTACTTGTAAAAAAGCTGTTATTTATCCATTTTCACCTTACCGCCGAAGAAGCGACCGGTGAGACTGTTCTTGGTTTTTAACAACCACTCCTCCCGTTCCTCCAAAAGCTGCCGGGAGAGAGAGACCAGTGAGCGTACAGATCGCGTACGGGTGATATCCATACGTATCTCTGTCTGTAGTGTGGCTGTTGCCCAGGGACCACCGTTGTGCTTTCGAATAAACTTGCGTATCTGCGCGTGCAGGGCGTTGCGCAGTAGGGCGACCACCTCTTCTTCAGCCTTTTCCGGGATCTTGCCGACCAATCCATGCTTCAACTTCTTGGCCTGATTGGGGGATACCAGCTTAAGGGTCACGCAGTCATTCAAAATCAAGTATTCCATATCCGAGCGTAGATCCTTGAGGCGCTCCGGCATCGACTTGGCATCTGGCACATAACCGGTGGCCTTCTTGTTGGCATTCAATATTTTTGGCGCTTGCTCGTCGCTATCAACCTCATCATCCTCGTTTTCATCAGATGCGGCACTCGACTCTTCACTTTCAGCGGGGTCACTGACTTGGCCGATTTCTGACTCCAACCATTCAGCCTGCTGGTTGAGCAGTTGGTGGAAATCGGCGGGTGTGCTCTCATCATGGAGCATAGCGCTAATCGCCTGGTGCATAATATCCGTGTAGTACCCGATGATGGTTGGATCCGTGACACCATGGGCCTGGCAGATTATAAACACCCGCCCCTGGATATTTACCTGCATCATCTGTTCGAACTGTCTATCCATCTCACCTACCTTAGCTGTAGCTCCCACAGGCAAGCAGCTCAATCTTGGTGGAACTGTCGCCATATGATGCTAATCATAGGCGAAATTCACGATTCATCACCCAAACTGCATAATCGCATCCATCTCCACAGCCGCATCCTTTGGCAAGGCCACCACCCCGATAGCGGCCCTGGCCGGATAGGGTTCCGAGAAATATTCCGCCATCACCTGATTCACCACTGGAAAGTCTCCCAGGTTGGTGAGGAATACATTCAGCTTTACAACATCGGCCAGACTGCCGCCTGCAGCCATGGCTACCGCCTGAAGATTATCGAAAACACGACGGATCTGCTGCTCAACATCTCCATCCACCATCTGCATGGTCTCAGGCACCAGTGGTATCTGACCTGATAGGTAGACTGTGGCGCCAACCTTGACCCCCTGGGAGTAGGTACCTATGGCCTGCGGGGCCTGATCGGTGCGGATGATTTCACGGCTCATGTTCAGCTCCTGGTTTGGTTAATTTTGAATGTTGAATTATTGTTGTGTTCGCAAGGCTCACACTTTTTAATCTCTGACAAAGGTGTGCGAAGCACACACAAATCAATTCAAAATTCACAATTATTATTTGATTCTGTTGATGCGCATGATCGAAGGCAGGGAGCGCACATGGCGCAGAATTTTCGCCAGATGCTTACGATTCTTCACCGTAATGACGAAGACAAGGGTGGACGAGAGTCCATCCCTTTCTTCAGAGCCTACATGCTCAATATTTGAACCCTGTTGGGAAATAACCGAGGCCACGGAGGCCAGCACGCCTCTTTGATTGCCGGATTCGACCCGTATCATCGTGGCGAACTCCCCAGCCACATCCGCCTCCCACTCCGCCTCGATCCACTTGTGGCCGTGCTTTTTATAGTCCCCGAGATTTGGACAGCCCTGCCGATGTATGACGATGCCCTTACCGGGATTGAAGACACCGACTATGGCATCGTCAGGAATGGGACGACAGCACTTGGCGAAGTTCACCACCATCCCTTCTGTGCCTTTGATGGCCAGCGAGCCGGCAGGGATCTCCTGCTGTGGGGTGGATTCGTTGCTTTGCGGCGCCAACTCCTCTCCTGCCAACCGGCGGGCAAGCAACATCGGCATATGGTTGCCAAGGGCTATCCCCGCCAGCAGATCGTCGGGTTGTTCCAGTCGGAACTCACTCAATATCTGATCTATCCTTTCAGGATCTACCTGATCGAGGGTCAGTGATAATAGACTGAGTTCCCGCTCCAACAGACGTCTCCCCAGGTTGACCGCCTCCTGGGTCTTCAGGTTTTTCAAATAGGAGCGGATATTGGCACGCGCCTTACCGGTTACCACGAAGTTGAGCCAGGCCGGACTCGGTCCTGCGGTTTCGGAGTTGATAATCTCCACGGTCTGACCATTGTGCAGACGGGTGCGCAACGGCACCAAGCGCCGGTCAACTCGCGCGGCAACACAAGTATTGCCTACATCGGTGTGTACGCTGTAGGCGAAATCGACCACGGTAGAACCTTTTGGCAGAACCATGATGCGTCCCCGCGGGGTGAACACGTAAACCTCGTCGGGAAACAGGTCGACCTTGACATGTTCGAGGAATTCCACCGAGTCCCCGACACCCTGCTGCATCTCCAACAGATTTTGCAGCCAGTCCGAGGCACGGGACTTGACCCATTGGCCACTTGCCTCACCGGTCTTGTACATCCAGTGGGCGGCAATACCCGATTCGGCCAGTTTATCCATCTCCTCGGTGCGAATCTGGATCTCGATGGGGATACCCTGGGGTCCGAAAAGCACTGTGTGCAGGGACTGGTAACCATTTGCCTTGGGTATCGCGATATAGTCCTTGAAGCGTCCCGGCATCGGTTTATAGAGATTGTGTACGGCACCGAGCACGCGATAGCAGGTATCCACCAAATCCACCACGATACGAAAGGCGAACACATCCACAACCTCGGAAAAGCTCACCTTTTTCTTCAGCATCTTTTTATAGATGCTGTAGAGATGTTTCTGGCGTCCGAATACCTGCCCCCTCATATCTTCCTGTTCAATCCGGGCGCGGATCACCGACTCCACATTCTCCACCAACTCCCGGTGATGTCCTCGGGCATCGGTAACGGCGCTCTTCAGGGCCCGGTAACGCATCGGCCAGTAAGCGGCGAAGCCCAGCTCCTCCAGCTCCAGGCGCATGCTGTTGATACCCAGCCGATTGGCGATGGGGGCGAAGATATCCAGGGTTTCTTTTGCGATACGGCGTGATTTTTCCGGTTTCATCACTCCCAGGGTACGCATGTTGTGCAAGCGGTCCGCAAGCTTGATCAGAATCACCCGGATATCCTTGGTCATCGCCAGTAACATCTTGCGCAGACTGGCGGCCTGGGCCTCCGCTTGGGAGTTGAAGTCGATCTTTGAGAGCTTACTCACCCCATCGACCAGTTCCGCGATCTCAGCGTCAAATGTATCCGCGAGCTGCTCCTTGGCGGTGGGGGTATCCTCAATGACGTCATGCAGAATGGCCGCCATCAGACACTTATAGTCCATCCGCATATCCGCCAGAATGCGTGCCACAGCAACCGGGTGATAGATATAGGGCTCGCCGGTCTTGCGATGCTGTCCCACATGGGCCTCAGCGCCGAACAGATAGGCTCGATAGACCTCCCGGATATGGTCGGGTGAGAGGTAAGACTCGAGATAGGCACACAGGTCGCTGATCAGGAAACGCGGGGCATCCTGATCATCTTCCAATATGCCTAAGGGATTGTTCATTCACCTCTCCAGTGCCTGGTTAGCCCTGCCTTATGGTCAGCCTGTGATATCAATCGATTTGGCCTGAATCCGGGACTTACCATAGGGGATCGAATGCAGCTTCCCTCAACAGCCCTGACGGGTCAAGAAGCAGACTCAGTAATAGGGGGAATTCTGTGCCTATTCAACCTTGAGTTGCAAGGGTTGATGTTGTCGGTGTGAGAGTCGGGTGCGGCAGCCCTGGGCTGCCGGTCGGAAACGGTTATGGCAGGAGCGACAGGGTAATTACTTACCAGGCTCCATGGGAGTGATATCGATATCCATCATGGCCTCATCCACCAGCATCTCTTCCTCAGCCTCCTGCCTATCCATATCCTGGTGAGAGATCAATCCCTCAGCAATCTCGCGCAATGCCATCACTGTGGGTTTGTCGTTCTCCCAGGGAAGCAGCGGTTCAACGCCATTCACCAATTGACGCGCCCGTTTTGTGGCCAGCAGAACCAGATCAAAACGGTTATCCACATAGTCCATGCAATCTTCTACTGTGACACGTGCCATCGATGCTCTCCACAGGGGGGCGAAATTAGGTCTTCGACCGGAAAAAAGGAAGCAGATAATAAACCATGCATCCATTAAAGCCAACTCCATGCTGCGTTTTTTCAGCACTATTCTCGGGAATCGGTAGCCTTATGGTGACTCGACTCGCTGAAAAACCGGGCCGGCGGTTCACCCAGGTTTTCACGGAACATGGCGATGAATGCGCTTGGACTGGCATACCCCAACTCGAATGCGACCTCGCTAACCGAGATCCCATCCGCCAACCGGTTCATGGCCTCCAACAGACGCAATCGCCGCCGCCAAGCGCCAAAACTCATCCCCAAATTGCTGAGGAACAGCCGTCCGAGGGTACGCTCACTGGCACCGGCGTGGGTCGCCCACTGGGCCAGGGTCTGGTTATCCGCAGGATTTTCCACCAGGGTATCGATGATCCTGCGGATTCGGGGTTCGTCCGAAAAGGGCAGATGGAAGGGGAACTGCTCGATCTTCTGCATCTGGTCCAGGATCACCAGCATCAACCTCCACTCCGCACTCGCTTCCCGATATTGGTTGCCGATAAGGCTCGCCTCCAGGATCAAGGCCCGCAACAACGGTGTCACTCTCAGCACGCAGCAGCTCTCAGGCAGCCCGGTCAGATAGGCGGGATCGATATAGATCGAACGCAGGGATACCGGTTGCGTCATCTCCACCTCGTGCATCTCCCCGGGGGGGATCCAGACCGCCTGGGCCGGGGGTACCAACCAGGCCCCCTTGTCCGTGGTGGTCCTCATTACGCCGCGGATGGCATACAGCAGTTGCCCCCGCAAATGGGCATGCCGGGTCACCAACTCAGCCCCCGGTCTCTCCATGGAAACAGAAAGTACAGGTCTCCGGGCATCGACGACATGTCCCACATGGACCGAGGGATCAACTGTCTTTTTCTCGATATTCATTGTCATATTATAGCTATTACGCCAAAAGAAAAGGGGCCATAATCACACTATGCAAAGCTTCTCTCTAGCAAAACTCAGGCGTCCCGAAATCCTCCTGCTGTTGATGGCCATTGCGGTGCCACTCAGCTTCGCGGCCTGGCAGACCCTGTTGAATAACTTTGCCATCGAGCGGGCCGCTTTCACCGGCAGGGAGATTGGCATACTCCAGAGCCTGCGTGAAATCCCCGGTTTTCTTGCCTTTGCCGTGGTATTTCTTCTGCTGCTGATCCGCGAACAGCGACTGGCCTATATCTCCCTGGCACTGCTGGGGGTCGGCACCGCCATCACCGGGCTTTTTCCATCGGTGATCGGTCTCTATATCACCACCGTCATCATGTCCATAGGCTTTCACTACTATGAAACCCTGCAGACATCACTCGCCCTGCAGTGGATCGATAAAGCCCGCTCCCCGGAGACCCTTGGACGCCTGATCGCCGCGGGCTCTTTCGCCTCTATCATCACCTTCGGCCTGATCTGGCTGTTAGACGATCTGCTGGGCCTCGATTTCCAATGGATCTATTTGATCATGGGCGGACTCACCCTGGTGATCGTATTGATTGCCTGGTTGGCCTTCCCGCTCTTCCCGCAGAAGACCGAACAGCATAAACACATGGTGTTTCGCAAACGCTACTGGCTCTACTACACCCTGACCTTCATGTCGGGGGCAAGGCGGCAGATCTTTGTCGTGTTTGCAGGCTTTTTGATGGTGGAGAAGTTTGGCTACAGCGTCTCTCAGATTGCCCTGCTGTTTCTGATCAACGCCACGATCAATGTCTTCCTGGCCCCACGCATCGGCCGGCTGATAGGCCGGATCGGGGAACACCGGGCACTGTTGATCGAATACGCGGGGCTGGTTCTGGTGTTTTGCGGCTACGCCCTGGTGGAGACCGCCTGGGTCGCTGCCGGTCTCTACGTCATCGATCACCTCTTCTTCGCCCTGGCCATCGCCCTGAAGACCTATTTCCAAAAGATCGCCGCACCCGAGGATATCGCCTCCAGCGCAGGTGTCAGCTTCTCCATCAACCATATCGCCGCAGTGGTCATCCCCGCCCTGTTCGGCATCATCTGGCTGACAGACCCCGCCCTGGTCTTCTATGCGGGCGCCGCCATGGCGGGTGTATCCTTCGCCCTCTCTCTACTGGTGCCGGAAACGCCGACCATGGGCCGGGAGAGCCGGCTCGCCTACTCCAATATCGGTATTAACTAGTTTCCCCCATCAACTATATGAACATAAGTAGGCGCCTAGCAACATCCAGATAGTGTTACCGACATTGACTAACACCTCCTGTGCACCCCAGCTTATCAAACTACTCCCATTGGGCAGCAGGATGACATTGATTGGGAATATGGCTATCCTCTGCGCTCTTGTGTCTCAATAAATCGCGTGCCTTGTCCCGACCGAGAAGAACTCAGAATGAAACCAGGATAAACAGGCCGCCTTGCAAAGAGACCCAGAAGCCCATTGTACGGCTCAAGCCGCAATGCGCCTGTAAAGTTGAAGCAGTTCGATGAAGATAAAAGTCAGTGAATTTATCGTCAGATACCTTGAACGCCTTGGCATAGATACCATTTTCGGTATGCCGGGGGCGCATGTTCTGCCGATCTACGATGCCCTCTACGACTCGACTGTTCAGGCCGTTTTGGCCAAACATGAACAGGGGGCGGCCTTCATGGCCGGGGGTTATGCCAAGGCATCCGGCAAGGTGGCTGCATGTATCGCCACCGCGGGACCGGGCGCCACCAACCTGATCACCGGCATTGCCAACGCCTACGCGGACAAACAGCCCGTTCTGGCCATCACCGGCGAGGCCCCCACCTATATCTTCGGCAAAGGGGGATTGCAGGAGAGTTCCGGTGAAGGCGGCAGCATCGACCAGGCCGCACTGTTCAAACAGATCACCCAATACAGTAAAACGGTGGAGAGGACCGACTATCTGCCTCAAGTATTGATTCAGGCGAGCAAGGCACTGTTTGAACCCAACCCCGGACCTGTGTTGCTGAGTATTCCATTCAATGTGCAAAGCGAGTTGATCGAGGAGGCACTGCTTGAGGATCTGACCATCAAGCCTGAACCGATCTTCAACCCGGTGCAGGAAAGCAAACTGGATCACTTCCGCACTCTGCTCCAGGAGGCAAGCCAGCCGGTCATCGTCGCCGGTTACGGGGCTATTCGTTCGGGCGCCCGGGACGCAGTCAGCGCCTTCAGCCAATTACTGCAACTTCCTGTCGCCTCAAGTCTCAAGGGCAAAGGGATCGTCAGTGAAGACTCCACACTCTCCCTCGGCAGCCTGGGCGTCACATCCAGCGGCAATGCCTACAAGTTCATTGTGGAAAAAGCAGATCTGTTGATCATTCTGGGCGCCGGTTTCAATGAACGTACCAGCTATGTTTGGGATCACTCCCTGCTGCGGGATCGAAAAATCGTTCAGATTGACAACGACCCGCATCAACTGGAGAAGGTATTCAAGGCAGATCTGGCAATCTGCGGCGATATCGGCGAAGTGATAAACGCTCTCATGGCGAGGTTGAGCGTGAAGCGTGAGGCTCAGACGCGTATCACTGAAACAGAGAACAATATTACCGACCTCAAGTCATCCAGCGAAGGTGACTACACCATATTCAAATCGGGCTTTTCCCTCGCTGCGGCATTCTTTAACAAGCTGGCTGAACATTTCCCGCAAGGGATACGGGTATTCGATGACAATATGATCTTCGCCCAGAACTTCTATGAGGTCTCCAACGGCACCCAATACTACCCCAACTCCGGCATCTCATCCCTGGGGCACGCCATTCCCGCTGCCATCGGCGCCCAATTCACCGCGCAGATGCCCAGCTTCGCCGTGCTTGGGGATGGGGGTTTTCAGATGTGCTGCATGGAGATCATGACTGCGGTCAACTATAAGCAGCCGCTGAATGTGGTACTGTTCAATAACGGCACCATGGGACTGATTCGAAAAAACCAACATCAACTCTATCAGCAGCGTTTCATCAACTGCGATTTCATCAATCCCGACTACAGCCATCTTGCCCAGACCTTCGGCATTAACTATAAACAGATAACAGCGCCGGAGGACCTGGATCACCTGTTCGAAACCTATGATTTACGCCAGGCAATCAACCTGATCGATATCACTATCGACAAGGATGCCTTTCCCAACTACTCCTCCAAGCGTTGACGATCCGTCTGAAAAATCCATAAACAATGGCCTCAGACAAACTTCAAGCACTGCAAAGGTTTTTCACCCAACACGCCTCCCATCCATCGTTGCACAATGCCGTCGAGCATTGGCAAAAGCTATCGAACACCGACCTGACCAGCAAACATACCACTGCACTGGTCGAGTTGACTGACACTGCAAGCATGTACCTTGAACACCAGTTGCACCGCAGCGGCTACCCCGATGATCTACTCGACCTTCATCAACAGCTGTTTCTGGAGTTGGAGTCACTGATCGCCAATCAATCAATAGATGACCGACATAACTTCATTATCGTGATACCCGTCGCTGACAGACCACAGCATCTTCAAACCTGCTTGGACAGCCTGTACACCCTCTGCCGACGCTTCAATTATGGCGGCTTCGCACAACAGAAATTCCAAAAGATAAGGGTGCTGATTGCGGATGACAGTAAAGATCCGGACAACCGGAACTTGAACCGCAAGATACAACAACAGTTTTGCCAACTCGGTCTCGAGGCCATCTACTTCGGTCAGGATGAACAACTGCAACAACTGGATAAACTGAGCGATAGTCAACGGGAAAATCTAGTCAGGATTCTCGGCGATCAACCAGCAACGGCCTTTTATCACAAAGGGGCGTCTATCACTCGCAACCTAAGCTACTTGAAACTGAAACAGCTTATCGCTGGCGATAGCCAGACATTGATCTGGTTCATCGACAGCGACCAGGAGTTCCGGGTCAACAGTCACCGCCATCGGGATGGCATCTATGCCATCAACTACTTTCATCGCATCGATCGCATCTACGCCTCCACAGAGACCCTGGTTTTGACCGGCAAGGTGGTTGGCGATCCCCCGGTGTCGCCCGCGGTGATGGCCGCTAATTTCCTGCAGGATGTCCTGGGATTCGTCTCTGACTGCGCCAGACTGCAACCTGAGCACGCATGCCAATTTCATCAGACGGCAACCACCCAGGGCGGAGACGCGGCCTACCATGACATGGCTGATCTGTTTGGTTTTCATGATCAACAGGAATACTTCCGTTACAGCTGCCGGCTTCAGGGCGAGCACGATCAAGTTGCCTGTTTCAACGATTTTTCCCAGCTGTTGAGTCACTTTTTCGATGGCGAACACCTGACCCGGCAAAACGTCTACACCAACCCGCCAGCGGCGATGGAACTCGCACCGGCACGTACCCTTTACACCGGTAACTATCTTCTCAGTCCCCAGGCACTGGACTACTTTATCCCCTTCGCGACACTCAAGCTGCGCATGGCCGGTCCGCAACTGGGACGCATTTTGAAATCCGAACTGGGTAGTCGATTCGTATCCGCCAATCTGCCGCTACTGCATAAGCGCACCCGGGATCAGACCGGCGAATCCGAATTCAGACCGGGTATCGACAAAGGCCGGACAGGCATAGATATATCGGGTGAATTCGAACGTCAGTTCTTCGGCGATATCATGCTGTTCAGCCTGCAGGCATTGATTGAGCATGGATACCCGCAGCAAAAGATCACCGACGAACGGATAGCGCAGATCCTGATCACTACCGAATCCAGCATGCTGGATCGCTACAAGCAAATGCAGCAAGAAATCATGGCCAAGCTGGAAACCCTCAAGCAACAGATCGATAATCGAGACCGCTGGTGGTTGCACTGTTCCTCAACCACAGATGCAATTGAGAATATTCGACAATTCATAGGCAACATGGCCGGCAACTTCGGTGAAGGCTCTCCCGGTTATGCCATGATTCGTTCAATCCAGCATCGACAGCGGCGCAGGCAACAGATCCTGCAGGCATTGCAGTCATACACCGAGGACCGTGAAAACTGGCGGCAGCTCCTTACACAACTATTATGAATATCTTTATTCTCAATGCAGGTAGGTGTGGATCCTCAACCTTCGTTCAGGCCTGCAAACACATCAGCAACTTTTCCGCGGCCCATGAGTCCCGTTCAACCCTGACTGGAGATCTGCGCCTGGCCTACCCCGACAACCATATCGAGGCGGACAACCGGTTATGCTGGATGCTCGGACGACTCGACCAGAAATATGGCAACGACGCCTACTATGTTCACCTAACCCGGGATCGCCAAGCGTCGGTGGAGAGCTTCGTCAAGCGCATGGACTACGGCATCATGCGGGCATACAGGGAAGGTATCCTCATGGGTGGACAACAGCAATCGGCGCTGGAGATCGCTTCCGATTATATGAATACCGTTTCGCGAAATATCTCACTCTTCCTCAAAGGCAAGGATCACACAATGATGTTCAACCTGGAAAACGCCAGCAGTGACTTTGTCGATTTCTGGAATTGGATAGGCGCCCAGGGTGAACTGGATAAGGCCCTTGCAGAGTGGCAGATCCGCTACAACGCATCGGTTTAACCTGTCTCTTTCAGGACATGGTTACAATCCACCTGCAATACCTCCGCGCCATGGGTGCAATCAACCCCTGATCTACCCAGAGATATCCGATTCCAGGCCCGCTCATGCAGGTAATAGAGCACCATTTTGGTCACCACCTCGGTGAGGCCGATGGCCGCCGCCGTGCTCAGGCTGCCGGTGAAGAACCAGGAGAGCAGGATGGTGTCGATGGAGCCGGTGACACGCCAGGAAACCGCCTTGGCGAGACTGCGTATGGGGCGATCCGAGGTGACGGCCTGTTGCGACCGCTTCTCGGCTTTTTTGTCCGCAAAAGATAGCAGCATCAGTCGTTATCCGCCTCAGGCTTCCAGGGCAACCGGTTGGTAACCCGCCTGCAAGGCACCGATTTCATGCAGATAGGCCAACAGCTGGTTGACCGCCTCCGCCACCGAGATCTCACCGGCGGGTATATGTACCTCCGCTTTCTCAGGCACCTCATAAGGGCTGTCGATACCGGTGAACTGCTTGATTTCGCCTCGATCCGCTTTGGCATACAGCCCCTTGGGATCACGCTCGCGGCAGACCGACAGATCCGCATCCACGAAGACCTCCACGAACTGTCCCTCGGGCATGATCTCCCTCACCAGCCGGCGGTCGTCACGAAAGGGGGAGATGAAGGCAGCCAGGGTGATCAGACCGCCGTCGGCCATCAGCTTCGCCACCTCGCCCACCCGGCGGATATTCTCCTGACGGTCATCGTCACTGAATCCCAGATCCCGGCAGAGACCGTGCCGGACATTGTCGCCGTCCAGCAGGTAGGTGTGATAGCCCTGCCCGGTGAGGATCTGCTCCAGGGCCCCGGCGATGGTGGATTTACCGGAGGCGCTGAGGCCGGTGAACCAGATCACAAGCGGGCGCTGGAATTTCTGCTGCGACCTGGTCTCCTGGTCGACCGGGTGGGAATGCCAGACGATATTGCTGCTCATTTTAAAATTGCTCCTTATCTCAGATTTAGAAAATTTGTTCAGGTACCTTCATTGCGTGATGCTGCATAAGCAACCGCTTTTAAAAAGTTTTGAGTTTTTAGTTTTTAGTTTTTAGTTAATGTCTTCGCTTTGCTCACCGATTGTTGGTTCCCCCTCTCCCTGGCCCTCTCCCGCGAGGGGAGAGGGAATGCACGGATCAAGGCTGTTCTTGAACAGAAAGCATGTCTACCAACTGACATGAAACTTTGGATACACTCTATAAGAACGTCCTCTCTCCCCTCGCGGGAGAGGGACAGGGAGAGGGGGGATATTGAACCCGTGAACGCAGCGAACACCCAATCACTCATTCATGTATGCCGCACTCCCGCTTCAGTCCGAAGAAACGGGTCTCCTCCTCGTGCATGCCCAGCTCCAATGGACGGCTGGTGTGGATATCCCCCACCGATGCGTAGCCCTGGTCCCACAGGGGATGGTAGGGAAGATTGTGCTGTTGCAGATAGCGGTGCACATCCCGGCTGTGCCAGTCGACCACCGGATGGATCTTGAAGCGGCCATCCTGGATCCGTACCACTGGCAGAGTGGACCGGCTCTGGGACTGCTGCCGGCGCAGACCGGCGAACCAGCTGCCCACCCGGAGCTCCTTCAAGGCGCGCTGCAGGGGGTCCACCTTGTTGATCCGGTTGTAGTGTTCGATGCCCGGCAATCCCTGCTCCCAGAGACGGCCATAACGGCTCTCCTGCCAGGCCGGGGAGTACTCGGCACGGTAGACCTGAAGATTCAAGTTAAGACGTTCGGTCAACTGATCGATAAAACTGTAGGTCTCCGGAAAGAGGTAGCCGGTGTCCACCAGCACCACCGGGATATCGGGCATGATGCGGGTTACCAGATGCAACATGACGGCACCTTGGATACCAAAACTCGAGGTCAGGATATGCTCACCCCGGAGATGGCCCAGGGCCCACTCGACACGTTGTTCCGCGCTCACTCCCTCAAGCTTACGGTTAATACCTTCGAGCTCCCCGGGAACGCCTTGGGGCACCAGGGTGATCTCTTCAAGGGGATTCATGATAGTCCTCCGCGGGATCGATCACCGGCCTCACCAGACCATGGCGCACCACGAATTCACCGAAACGCTCCTGGGATTGACCCTCGGCTGCATAGCTTTGGAATAGCTCATCTAGGGTCTGCAGCAGCTCGCTCTCATTGAGATTCTTGCGATAGAGGCGATTCAACCGCAAGCCGGTACCGTCACCGCCCAGGTGCAGGTTGTAGCGTCCCGGACCTTTGCCCACCAGGCCGATCTCCGCCACATAGGGTCTGGCACAACCATTGGGGCAGCCGGTCATGCGCATGACGATGGCCTGCCGGTGGATGCCGTTACGCTGTGCCATCTCCTCGATGGTCTGCAACAGCTCGGGAAAATAGCGTTCGGCCTCGGCCATGGCCTGAGGGCAGGTGGGGAAGGCCACACAGGCGATACTGGCCAGACGGGTGGGACTGCGATCCTCGGCCAACAGACCGTGGCGGCGGGCAATCCCCTCGATAGTCCCTTTCTGGTCCTGTGCCACGCCGGCCACAATCAGGTTCTGACTCGGGGTGATACGAAAGTCCCCCTGGTGGATTTCGGCGATCTCCCGCAAGCCACTCATGAGGCTCGCATCCGGGGTGTCGACCACCCGGCCGTTCTCGATATAGAGGGTCAGGTGATAACGATCCCCAGCGTCCCCTACCCAGCCATAGCGGTCGCCCTGGCTGGTGAATTGGACCCTGTGAGAAGGTTCGAAGCGCAGGCCGGCACGCTGCTCCACCTCGCTGATGAAGGTGGCCAGACCCATGCGTTGAATGGTGTATTTGAGCCGCGCGTGACGCCGGCTGACCCGGTCGCCGTAATCCCGCTGCACACTGACCACCGCTTCGGCAACCGCCAGGGTCTGCTCGGGAGGGATGAAACCGAGTTCATCCGCCAGGCGTGGAAAGGTGGAAGGGTCGTCGTGGGTGGCACCCATGCCGCCACCGGCCAGAACATTGAAACCCAGCAGCCGGTCGCCATCCACAATAGCCACAAACCCGAGATCGTTGGTGTAGACGTCCACGTCGTTGTGGGGCGGTATCGCCACCGCGGTCTTGAACTTGCGCGGCAGATAGGTCTCCCCATAGATGGGTTCCGCTTCGCCGCCCGTTACCTGCTCACCATCGAGCCAGATCTCATGGTAGGCACGGGTCTTGGGCAACAGATGCTCACTGATACGTCGGGCCCAGCCATAGACCTCTTCGTGCAGGGTTGAACGCTCCGGATTGGGATTGCAGAGCACATTGCGATTGACATCGCCACAGCCACCGATGGAGTCGATCATGGCCTGGTTGATGCGCTGGATCAGGGGCTTCAGATTGCGCTTCAGGATACCGTGGTATTGAAAGGTCTGACGGGTGGTGAGGCGAATGCTGCCATTACCCAGCTCCCGCCCGACCGCGTCGATGTCCAACCACTGCTGGGGCGTGCACACACCACCGGGAAGCCGGGCCCTTAACATGAAGCTGTAGTAGGGCTCCAGAAACTGCTGCTGACGCTGCAGCCGCTGGTCCCGGTCGTCCTGTTCGTAGAAGCCATGGAACTTGCTGATCTGGGCATCGTCCGGTGACAGGGCACCGCTCGCCTGATCGGCCATGCTCTCCCTCAGAGTACCCCGGAGATAGCGGCTGTTGGCCTTGATGAGTTCGTTGGGATTGAGCTTGATATCCATCAGTAGACGTCCCGCTGGTAACGCCCCTGCTGACGCAGGGACTCGATATATTCGACGGCGGCCTCCTCTTTCAGGCCACCCTGATCCTGGGCCACGGCCAACAGGGATTGATGCACCCCATGCGCCATCTCCACCCCGCCACAGATATAGAGGTGGGCGCCCTCCTGTAGCCAGCGATAGAGTTCCGCCCGCTCTTCGTAGAGCCTGGCCTGTACATAGCTGCGCTCACCCCCGTCCCGGGAGAAGGCGAGGCTGATACGATCCAGTAGACCGGCCCTGCGGTAGCTGAGCCAGTCGGTCTGATAGAGGAAGTCCCGGTGAAAATGGCGATTGCCGAACACCAACCAGTTCTCGCCGGCAGCACCTGAGGCCTCGCGCTCCTGCAGGAAGGCGCGATAGGGCGCGATACCCGTCCCAGCACCGACCATGATGATCGGTGTATCTGCCCCTTGCGGCAGCTTGAAACACGGGTTCTCCACCACATAGGCAGCCAAAGGATCGCCCTCGGCGATACGCTGGGTCAGATAACCGGAGGCACCACCCAGATAGTCCCGTCCATGGCCCCTGTAGTGCAGAGCGGCGACAGTCAGATGGATCTCGTCTGCGTAGGCTGCCTGGCTGGAGGCGATGGAGTAGAGCCGGGGCTGTTGGGTATGCAGCAGCTCAACCAACCCCTGGGCATCCACCTCGGCGGGATGCTGCTGTGGCAGATCGATGAATTGGCGGTCGCTGACAAAGGCCCGTAACTGTTCGTTGTCTTGGCTCAGGGTAGTTAGATCCGCGGCAGCATCGAGCGCCGCCCAGGCCTTGACCACATTGGGATGGAGCTGGGTCAGCTCCAGACGTTCTCTCAGGGCCTCGGCCAGGGTCAGACTCTCGCCATTGAGGCCGACCGGCGTCTCGGCTGCCAGCCTTGTCAGGGAGAGAATCTCGTCGACCAGGGCTGGATCGTTCCTGAAGAAGAGTCCCAGAGCATCCCCCGGCCGGTAGCTGATCACTTGCGGATCGATCTCCAGGGTTAGATGCTGCACATTGCACACCGCATCGCTGGTGGTGATACGGCGACGTTCCAACAGCTCGGCCTGAAACGGGTTGTTGCGATCATGCCTGACTGTCGCCGGCCCCCGCTGCAGGGGAATGATGGTTGCCTGATCCGACGGCTGCAGTTTTTCCAGGGTCTGCAGGATCTCACCCTGCCAGCTCGAAGAGGATTGCTGGAAATCCACATCCGCATCGACACGTTCGAGCAGCGCCTGGGCACCCTGCCCGTTTAGCAACTCATCCAGTTCCCTGGACGCCTGGCAGAACTGCTCGTAACTGGAATCCCCCAGGCCGAAGATGGCGTATTTAAGCTGCTCCAGTCGAGGCGCCCGCTTGCCCTGGAGATATTTGAACAGTTCGTGTGCGCTCTCCGGGGGCTCCCCTTCACCCTGGGTACTGATCACCACCAGCAGCAGTCGCTCCCTGACAAGCTCCCTGGGGCGGTAACTGTCGGCAGAGACCAGGCGTGGGGCAAGCCCCCTGGCCGTGGCGTTTTCAGCCAGGGTCTCCGCCACGCTGCGGGCATTGCCACCCTGGGTGGCATACAGGATGGTCACGCCTGAGGCCTCATTGGCCGCCTTGCTCACTGAGGGTTGCACCGCACCCAGTCCCGCAAGATAGCCGCTTGCCCAATTCAGTTGCTGGCTGTTCAACCCCTCGACCGCCTGCTGCAGACGGGTGAGCTGCAGGCCATCCAGGGGGTGGGATGGAAACCCCGCTAGGGTCTTGGCACTGTTTTCCATGGCGAATCGACTCCAGGTTAAATTTTGCGCTTGTGTTGGGTAGCAATCTTGGTAGAGGTGATATATCTTGTGAAGTTATATATTTTGATATTTAATCTTGAAAAGAGATATGGAACTGAGGCAGCTCAATTCACTGGTGGCCCTGGCAGAGTCGGGCTTCAACGTCACCCTGGCGGCAAAACAGATCTTTCTGGTGCAGTCGGCGGTCTCCCAGCACCTGGCCCAGCTCGAAAAGGAGCTGGGCACCCAGCTCTTCGTGCGCAAGGGGAAACGGCTGATCGCCCTGACGGCGGCTGGGGAGGAGGTTCTGAACTATGCGCGGCAGGCCCTCTCGATCCGTGAAAATATCCTTGCCATCGGCCGTGACCATGTGGAGGAGAGCAGTGGCGTACTGCGCATCGGCACCACCCATACCCAGGCACGCTATGTACTGCCTGCGGTGATCCGCGCCTTTCGCCCCCTCTTCCCCACCGTCAACCTGCAGATTCACCAGGGCACACCCAAGGAGCTGGTGGAGATGTCCATCAACGACCGGGTCGATTTCTCCATCTGCACCGAGGAGTTGGGGGATCACTCCGCGCTCAATGCCATCCCCTGCTATCGCTGGAACCGCAGTCTCATCGCCCTCAAGGACCACCCGGTGCTGGCGGAGAAATCCCTCTCCCTGGAGCGTATCTGCGACTACCCGCTTATCACCTACACCTTCGGCTTTACCGGTGCCAGCCATATGCAGAACACCTTCGCCCGGGCCGGACTGCAGCCCAACGTGGTTTTGACCGCCGCGGATACCGATGTGATCAAGACCTATGTACGGGAGGGCTTTGGCGTCGGGCTCATCGCCAGCATGGCCTATTCAAAAGAACAGGACAGGGATATGGCGATCCGGGATCTCGGCAACATGCTCCCCTGGGAGACCACCTGGGTGGCCTACCACAAGGACAAATACCTGCGCCGCTATCAGCAGAAGTTCATCGATCTGATGGAGTCGATGGTGCTTGAGAACGGTGTGACAAAAACATCCTAAAATTAACCTCTAATGCAAAAAACAGCAATATAGCAATGGGATTGGTAGAGATAACCACGAAATGTCCAACTACCTAACTTCTATTTGTTGTTCAGTCTCTGCCGAGCGTGCCTATAAGGCGATTACCCAAGAGATGTCGGCATGGTGGACACCGATGAGCGGGCGATTCGAAAAAGTCGGCGATAGAGCCAAAACCAACTTCGGCGGCGTATCCTACTGGGTATTCGAAGCGGTGTCCTTGAGCAAACCGCATATGATTGAACTCGAATGTTGCAAGTCCCATATGGTTTCAGACTCTTTGGATGATCCCGAAGAGTGGCTGGGAACACGCTTAAGGTTTGAGATCACCGAACAGGATGATCAAAGCACCATCACCCTTACCCATATAGGCTTAACCCCCGAGTTGCAGTGTTATGACATCTGCAAAGCTGGTTGGGATCACTATATCGCCAGCAGTCTAAAGCAACACCTCGACGGGGTCGGCGGCAGGCCCAACTCTTATTAGATCCACAGGATAACAAAGCATGGCTGAATATATCTTTACCTATCACGGCGGCAAGATGCCCGAAACACCGGAAGAGGGCGCTGAAGGGATGGCCGAATGGCAGGCTTGGGCGGACAGACTGGGTTCGGCCCTGACCAATCCAGGCACACCGGTGGGCATAACCAAGGTATTGACCCCTGGCGGCGTCTCCGAAGAACCCTCCTCAAATCCGATTATGGGATTCTCCATTCTTCAAGCCGAGAGCATGGAGACGGCGTTGGAGCTGCTAAAAACCTGTCCACACCTGGAATACGGTGGCACGCTGGAGGTATCCGAAATGCTGCCGATGCCTGGCGACATGGGTTAATGGAACAGTGCAAAGGCCAGGCGCATCCGATTAAAAGGAGAGGATGGAGCAACCCCTGATAGTGTTGCGAAACTCATGTTTCAGCTCTGGGAAGCGGGCCTGCCACATGTCCACGATCGCCTGTTCATCCTCGCGGGCGGCGTCATCCAGATAGATCTCACAGCTTTCGGCCAGACGTGTACGGCAGACGGGCAGCACAGGATAGCGCGAGCGCTTCTGAATAAAACCGGAAGGCCCATCGACCACCAGCATATCTATGCCTGATTCAGGAATGGCGTCTGTCGAGTACCACGCATAAGTTAATCCATCCACAAGCGTCTCCTGCAGCGGCGCATGGATCACGCTTGCATAGTCACCGAGATCATATCGATCGATATAGCTTCGTGTATGGTCGGCATACTGCTGACCATCCTCAAGACTGATCACATGCCCGGCACCATTGATCTGACAGCAGCGGGCCAGCATCAATGTTGTCAAACCGCTGCTGCACTCCAGAATAAGTTTGGGTGTGGCTTTCAGACAGGCATCGACAATGATCTGTATGAAATCTGACTCAGCGGTCCAATTTGGGGTGAAGGGGATGCCTTGATGTAAATCGAGTTGGATCTGTAACGCGTGATATTGTTGCGGATCGTCTGTCACTTATTCACTTTTCCATACTATTATTAATCTACTGCAGTTTCAGCCAATAGCCTGTCTTATTCGAGATCGATAAGTTCTATATACTCCGCCTCTACCTCAGCTTCGGCATAGGGCCCATCACCGTCATTATCTATTTGTGGCGTATCGAATTTAACCCAATAAAATACAATCGATCCCTTTTTTCCCTTAACGACTCTCCTTGCACCTCTCCATGACGCATGATCAGCCGCATGATGAGCGGCCAATTTGGGAGGTTTAGAAATTGTTCCTGTGCAGTCGTTAGGAAAATTCCAGTGACCTTCGATATGTACTCTGTTGCCTATTTTATATTTCATTTCTTATCTTGATGCTACAACTCACCAGAGGCTAAAAGTATTGTGAGGAACCATCGACACCACTATCGTCCGAGAGAGTTTACAATACTGGCCGCCTGTAAACGGCCATATTCTATAGTCACGCCATCCCAGTTTCACCACTTGGCATTTTGTTGAAGCAAAGCGGCCATCACCTTGAGACACTTGCTGCCTATATAGCGATATTAACAAGCCACCCTATCCTGTGGATAGATATAGACTGCAAAATGCGGCCAAATATGGTTACGATAAATGGCGCTTGAAAAATGACCAGTGTGTTAGGCTATTACCCAGTGCCAACCGATAAAACAAATCACACAATTTGGCTACAGACTTCAATAGCATAATCATGAGATATAGGAATCATACAGATAAGCTTCTGTTTATCGGCCTCTTGCTCACAATCCTCCTGGGTGGTTGCGGAAAAGGGACAGATTCAACGGCAGACGGCATCATGCTCAAGGTCTGGGCCCATGCCGGACAGGAGAGCGAGCGCACAGTTCTGCAACAACAGGTCGATCGTTTCAACCAAACAGATTCCTACACCAAGGTTCAACTCACCCTGATCCCCGAAGGGAGCTACAACGCCCAGATACAGGCCGCAGCCATTGCCGGCGAGCTGCCTGACCTGCTCGAGCTGGATGGTCCCTTTCTCTCCGCCTATGCCTGGCAGGGACACTTACGCCCGCTGGCGAACCTACTCGACAATAAACTGCTTGCCGATCTACTTCCATCGATCACTGCCCAGGGTAGTTATGCAGATCGGCTCTGGGCGGTCGGCATCTATGACTCGGGCCTCGGTCTGTATGCCGATCGCTCCAAGCTGCTTCAGGCAGAACTCCGCATCCCCTCGCTGCAGCAACCCTGGTCGTTGGATGAGTTCGAAGCTGCATTGAAGCAACTGGCCAGCCAGGACCCGGACGGACAGGTACTCGATCTCAAGCTCAACTATGCAGGCGAATGGTATACCTATGGCCTGTCGCCAATGCTGCAGTCGGCAGGGGGTGATCTCATCGAGCGAGAGCGTCACGACAGTGCCGATGGGGTACTCAATGGGCCACATAGCATAGCCATCCTAAGCAGGTTGCAAGGGTGGATAGCAGACAACCTGGTCGATCCCAATATCGATGATGCCGCCTTTACCAGTCGCCGCGTACCCTTGGCCTTGGGAGGGCATTGGAACTACCAGCAATACCACTCGAACCTGGGCGATGACCTGCTGCTACTGCCCTTGCCCGATTTCGGTACCGGCAGCAAGACAGGCCTGGGTTCATGGTGTTGGTCGATTACGGCTGACAGCGAGCGCCCCGAGGCGGCAGCCAGTTTTCTCGAATTCCTGCTCAGCACCGAAGAGGTGTTGTCCATGGCGAATGCCAACAGTGCCGTACCCGCCACCCGATCGGCCATCGATGCCTCCCCTCTCTATCGCCAGGATGGGCCACTCCATCTGTTTGTTGCACAGCTCAACCAGGGGCATGGTGTGCCACGACCGAGAACCCCGGCTTATCCGATCATCACGGCTGAGTTTCAAAAGATTGTCGATCGCATTCGCAGCGGGGGCGATGTACAGCGTGTGCTGGACAGCGCAGTGGAGGTAATCGATCGTGAGATTGAGGACAATCAGGGCTATCCCTGGCAAGGAGTAGCAAAACCTTGAGCAAGCAACGCCGTTTACGTGATCAAACAACAACAGCCGTAATCATGGCGATTCCCGCATTGGCGGGACTGCTGCTTTTTATCCTCCTTCCCTTCGCCACAGCCTTGGTATTAGCCTTTACCGACCTGCGCCTCGGCTCGCCACTGCCAGTGAATTTTGTTGGCTTCGATCAATTCCTGCATCTGTTCGACAATCCCGGCTTCTTGCGAGCGCTACTCAACAATCTCCTGTTCGCGTTAATCGTGGTCCCCGTGCAAACCGCGCTCGCCCTCGCATTGGCCCTGTTGCTGAATCAGGGACTCCCTGGAACTGTCGCGTTTCGCACCCTTTTCTTCATGCCTGTTGTCTTCCCCATGTCCCTGGTTGCGGTAATCTGGTCACTGATCTATGCCCCGGGTTCGAACGGCATGATGAACACCTTTCTCACACAGGCGAGCTTTGGTCTGTGGGAGGCCAGGGACTTCTTACGTGATCCCATATTTGCCCTGCCGGGCATCATGCTGCTTTCGATCTGGCAGGGCGTGGGATTTCAGATGGTGATCCTGCTCGCCGGCCTGCAGAATATTCCGCAGACACTCTATGAAGCCGCCACCCTTGATGGTGCCGGGCGTCGCCAGCAACTCTTGCACATCACCCTGCCACAACTGCGCAATCCATTGATCTTCGTTATGCTGATCACCACCATTCTCGCCTTTCGCCTGTTTGACCAGGTGCAGATCATGACCCGGGGAGGTCCCGACAATGCCACCACAACCGTTATGTATGAGGCGGTGCAGGCGGCCTTCGCCCGCCAACAGGTAGCCCTTGCCAGTGCCATGACGGTGGTGTTCTTTCTACTCGTGCTCGCAGTCACCTGGCTACAGCGCCGTTTCACACACCATGAGCGGGAGGTGGCATGAGACCTGCCCCACGCATTCTGTTCAGTTATCTACTACTTGTCGGCATGGCGCTGCTGTTCATCGCCCCATTGATCATGATGTTCTCCGGCAGCCTCAAACCGGATCATAGAGTATTGTTGGAGGGTGGTTCACTGGCAGCATTTCTACCAAGCGACCTATCTCTGCAAAACTATAACGACGTGTTTCGACGCAGCGATTTTCTGCGCTTCTTTTTCAATTCGCTGTTCATCACCAGCTGCATTGTCATCTGTGGCCTGTTGGTCAATTCACTCGCCGCCTATGCCTTCGCGCGCCTGCAGTGGCGTGGGCGGGATCTGCTCTTCAATCTGGTTCTGGCACTGATGATCCTGCCTTTCGAGGCAATCGCCGTGCCCTTGTTCTATGGCGCTTCCCTGCTCGGTCTGCGCGATAGCTACAGTGTGCAGATCATCCCGTTTATTGCCAACGCCTTCGCCATCTATCTCTTCTACAGCTTTTTCATCGGCATGCCCAAAGAACTCGAAGAGGCCGCCCGTCTCGATGGCGCTTCAACCCTGCGTATCTTTTTCAGCATCATCGTGCCGAATGCCAAACCGGCATTCGCCAGTGTCGCCATTCTCACCTTCCTCACTTGGTGGGGTAGCTACCTTTGGCCCACGATGGTAACCATTGGCCCTACAGTGCGCCCCTTACCGGTTGCTATCGCCAGCTTCTATACCCTGCCACCCCTGCAATGGGGCGATATCCTCGCCTTTGGAATGATGATGGTGTCTCCGGTATTGCTGGTGTTTGTCATCTTTCAACGCTGGTTCGTTGCCGGCGTGGCAAGTTCGGCTATAAAGGGCTGAGTATGGCTACTATCGAGTTCGACAACGTCAGTAGAAGCTTCGGTGGCACTATTGACGCAATCCATGAACTGAACCTCAAGGTCAATGATGGTGAACTCATGGTGCTTGTCGGCCCCTCCGGTTGCGGCAAATCCACACTGTTGCGCATGACGGCAGGTTTGGAGGAGATCAGTTCAGGCGAGATCCGTATAAATGACCGGGTGGTCAACCACATCCCCCCACAGCAACGCAATCTGGCCATGGTGTTTCAGAACTATGCCCTCTACCCCCACATGACGGTACGCGACAACCTGGCGTTTCCCTTGCGTATGCAGAAACAGTCAGTCGCCGCCATCGAGGAGAAGGTGATGGGAATCGCAGAAATGCTCGATCTCATACCGCTCCTGGCACGCAAACCCAAGGCCTTGTCGGGAGGACAGCGCCAACGGGTGGCGATGGGCCGCGCGATCATCCGCGAGGCCGACATCTTTCTGATGGATGAACCGCTCTCCAACCTGGACGCCCGACTACGGGTTCAGATTCGTTCCGAGATCGCCCGCCTGCAAAGCGAACTCGCCACCACCACCCTGTATGTCACCCACGACCAGGCAGAGGCCATGACCCTGGGTCAGCGGGTGGCCGTGATCAGTCACGGACTGTTGCAACAGGTGGGGACGCCTCAAGCGATCTATGAGCGTCCCACCAATGCCTTCGTTGCACGATTTATCGGCTCCCCCGGCATGAACCTGCTTTGCGCATCGCTACGCCGGGATAACCGCGAGAGCCTGCTCGAACTGGGGCCTATACGCCTCCCGCTCCCGCAGCAGCTAGTGGCGAATTTTCCAGGTCTTGCTTCTCGCTACGAAGAGAGACTGCTAGTGGGGATTCGTCCCCATGCAATCCAACTGGCCAATACGCAGTCAGAGCAAAACCTGGCTGCCCGGATTAGCGCGGTTGAAGCAATGGGGCATGAGACAATCCTGCATCTGGATACAGATCTGATCATGCACACAAGCGCCAAGGCCGGTGAAGCCAAGACCCCGGGTGATGCGCCTCATTTACTGGTCCAATTGACCGGCCACCAGAACTTCAGAATTGGTGAACAACTCTATGTGCATATCGGGGTAGAGAATCTGTGCTTTTTCGATCGGAATGGCAAGGCAATCCATTCTTAACCAGGCCACCGAATATGCCATGCAGATGATTTTGCGCAAAGAAATCAACTGACATTCAGACTATATTTAAATTGTCGCGACCGCTGGGAGATAGCGGTACCATGCTTGTATTGAAAGCTGTGACGGAGCGTCATTCTAACTAAGGATTGATATTAAAAACCTGCAGGGAATAACATGGTGTACCGTTCAATTATCTATCTGTTACTGATCACGCTTGGCGCTGGCCAGTTCAGCCTGGCTGTTGCCGATAACGCGCTGCAGGCGGCTATGGAGCTGGAAGGGGCCCTCCTCCTCACACCGGACATTGAAAACGGCAAGAAGGTCTACCGCACCTGTGCGGTCTGTCATCAACCTGAGGCCTGGGGCAAGGAGAGCGGCTACTACCCTCAGGTAGCCGGTCAGATAAGAACAGTCATCATCAAACAACTGGCTGACATCCGTGCGCGAAATCGGGACAACCCAACCATGCTCCCGTTCACCAGGCTCGAACTGCTGTCACTGCAGGAGATCGCGGATGTCAGTGCCTATATCGCCAATTTGCCAATGACCCGCCACAACGGGGTCGGTCCAGGTACCGACCTTGTACATGGAAAAAAGATCTATGAAGACTATTGTGCCGAGTGCCATGGCCCCCGTGCTGAAGGGGTTGTCGACGACCATATTCCCTTGTTACAAGGTCAGCACTACCGCTATCTCATGCGTCAGTTCTTTTGGATCAGAGACGGGCGAAGACGCAACGCCGACAAGAAAATGGTGAAACAGATCCAGGGATTCCAATCCCGTGACATCAGTGCTGTGATGGACTATATCTCGCGCTTACAGCCTCCCGAGGAGAAACTCGCACCCGCTGACTGGCGTAACCCCGATTTTCCCAACTACCGCAGTACCGGTCACCGACAATAGGAGAGCGGGTAGCTATCAGAGCGCTAGAACGTCACCCATATCCGGCACAGATGCCTTGAGGCCCAACTCCGATTCCAGCAGATCACGCAAGTCCTTTTTTGACTCGGGCTCGCCGTGTACCACGTGCATCTGTGGTGAGCTCTTCCTGAAATTACCCACCCAACGGGTCAGGTCATCCACATCCGCATGTGCCGAGAGACCGCCCACGGTGTGGATACTCGCCTTAACCCGATATTCATCACCATGGATCTTAACCCGGGATTTACCATCCACCAGGGCACGCCCCAGTGTGCCATGGGCCTGATAGCCCACGATCATGATATGCGCGCCTGAACGGGAGATATTGTGCTTGAGATGGTGCATGATCCTGCCACCCGTACACATGCCACTGGCGGAGATGATAATCGCGCCGCTCTTGATCCGGTTGATCCCCATCGACTCCTGGGGTGACTCGGTCAACTTGAGGTTCCTTAGATGGGGCATCTCATTGATCTGCTTGCGCAACTTGGTCGCCTCCTCGTCATAGAGGTGGGGATACTCCCAGTAGACCTTGCTCGCCCTGATCGCCATCGGGCTGTCCAAGAACACCTGCCAACGCCCCAGGTCCCACTCATCGTAATATTTTCCCAGGTAGTAGAGAATCTCCTGGGTACGGCCTATGGAAAAGGCCGGAATCAACAGGTTGCCCTTCCCATGGGCCGCTGCACTGATGATCTCACCGATCTCCTCAATCGTGTTCTGACGATCCCTGTGACGGCGGTTACCGTAGGTACTCTCCACAATCACATGGTCCGCCTCATCGATCACCGCCGGGTCGTTCAGGATCGGGGTGTCGTACTGACCCAGGTCGCCACTGAAGACAATCTTCCGTTGTTTGCCCTTTTCATTCAGCCACACCTCGACACTGGATGAACCGAGAATATGCCCCGCGTCCTGAAAGCGGATCGAGATCCCCGGCAGGATCTCCCGCTTCTCCCTGTATTTCAGGCCAACGAGGTTATTCAACGCGTCACGGGCATCGGGTACGGTGTAGAGGGGCTCGACGAATGGTTTCCCCTTACGCTTTCGCCACTTGTTTTCATACTGCGCATCCTTCTCCTGCAGGAAGGCGGAATCCTGCAGCAGGATATCGCACAACTCCATGGTGGCATTCTGCGCGTAGATCGGCCCCTGATAGCCCTGCTTGACCAGCAGCGGGATGCGCCCCGAATGGTCGATATGGCCATGACTGAGGACAACCGCGCTGATCTCGTCGGGAGAGAAGGGAAAGGGACGGTGGTTTTTCTCCATCTCCTCCCTGCGACCCTGAATCAATCCGCAATCGAGCAATATTGTCTCTCCATTGGCACGCAGGATATGACAGGAACCGGTTATGCCGCTGGTTGCACCATAGAATTCAATCTGCATAGGAAGTGTCCTTATGAGGATCTTTTTGATTCGACGTGAAAGGCCATACTGGTAGCTTACCATGAGGATACGCCAATCCACCCTTTAGGCCTATATAAAGCCACAAAATTAAACATTCACAGGGTCATTTAAGGCATATAATCACTTATGGAAGCTAAAATAGCAGCCTGACTGACACCACTCAATCAACCAACCTCACCGGGTAGCCATGATGACAACAGGTACAGAGCAATTAGAGGGGCAAGCAACTAAAAACGGTTTTCGCGGCATCCATATCCTATGGATCGTACTGGCTACCATCCTGGTCACCGCCGCTATCACATACTGGGTGGTGCGTACCTATATCTATGCCAAGGATTTTACTCCGGTGGAACTGAGTCATGCCGAACAACAGGTACTCAACGGCAAACTCAAGCAGTTGGGCTATGAACCAAACCCGGCCTCCGAGTCCAACGCCAAACCTCAACAAAAGGAGACAGATGAGGAGTGGCTGAAACCGCAACGCTACAATGAGAAGGGGGCAAAGCGCGAGGTCTTTTTCAGCGAGAGGGAACTCAATGCCATGGTGGCGAACAATCAGGACCTGGCCAGGAAGCTCGCCATCGACCTGGGTGACGACCTGGTGAGCGCAAGACTGCTGGTGCCGGTCGATCAGGACTTCCCCATCTTCGGCGGCAAGACCCTGCGTGTCTCCACGGGTGTAGAGATGGCGTTCCGCGAAGCCAAACCGGTGGTGATCCTGAAGGGTGTCAGCATCATGGGCGTACCCATACCCAACGCCTGGTTGGGCGGCCTTAAGAATATCGACCTGATCAGCGAATTTGGTGATGACCAGGGCTTTTGGAGCGGATTTGCCAAAGGTGTTGAGGATATTCGAGTCGAAGAGGGCGAGCTTAAAATCAAACTCAAAGAATAAGTTGTTTAACCACAAGACACAGCCAACCCTTTCTCCCCTCTCCCACTCCCCTGGGATGATGGAGTCGCTAATCCTGAGGATACCTATCCCGGGAAGCAGATATGAACCCTCGGAGCCAGGAACCACACTCTACATATCCCGCACCAATCGAACATAGTTGTAGATACGCGCGGCATCTCCTTGCGGACTGATGTCGAAATAGTAGCCATCAGTTACATAGGTTAGGTTATAGCCTTCCTGTGACCCGCCCTGTTCCACAATTTCTGCACTCACTGTCTCATCTTCACTCGACGAACCGCCACCGCAACCTGCCAGGGCTATTGACAGCAAGCAGATGAGACAATAGCCGGTAAAATCAACTTTGCATATTTCCACTGTTACCATCCCTTAACCTCGGTACCAATCTCACTCACAGACTTGGTTTTTCAACGCCGGCGACCCGGGCGGCCTGCTCTTTCATGCCAAAGACGATATGCCTCGAGCTGCTCTATCTGTGCCTGGGTCAGCACAGTAGAGAGCCGTTCCCGGGTTTCCACACGATGTTGCTCCAATTCATCATGATGGCGCTTGTGCAATAACACGCGACCCTGTAACCGCTCTTCCAGTATGGTCTCCAGGGAAGCCATCTGTTCATCGGTAAGTTCCAACCGCTGCTGCAGAGACTTACTATCGGATCCACCGCAGGAACCACCAAGGGGTGACATGGCAGCGGCTGAGCTCGCCACAAAAATAAAAATAACTAAAGTTGTAAAAAGTGCTTTATTCTTCATCTGTCACTCCAAGCTCATACTGAATTACTGCAATCTATTGAACCGATCAAACAGGCCCGTTCACTACTGAGTCTAAGCAGCGATATCGCAGGGATAGAGGAGAAAATGTGGAGAAATTGTAGAGATCAGGCAGGACCAGACATCAGTGCAGCAACAAGGAATAGTAGATATCTCAGGGCCGGAAAATCTTCAGGATTGAACCAGTGAAATAGCTTGACATATGCATGAAAATATACTTCGAAGAAGCAGTGACCAGCTGCTCTTTGACCCACATGATGAAGGATTTACTGCAATATGTTATCCCCCCTACCCGGCTTAGTGTTCATGGAGTTAACATATGGTATTGTTCAATCACCTATCATCAGATAATTATTTGTATGCAATTTTGCCATGACGGCAATGAATAAAAATGATGCATCCATGCAGCGCCTTATTCGCCCATTACTATGGTCGATCCTTGCAGCTATGGCGATATATGGCGGGTTTGTAATCGCCAGTGATTTCGAAGGTTTTATCAACTCACTCACTAAGCTCAGTCTTGAAGGCTGGTTGATTGTCCTGGGCCTGTCACTGTGTAATTACTGCCTGCGATTTGTCCGTTGGGAAATCTATCTACACCGCCTCAACAGCCGAATACCTACACTGCAGAGCCTGGCCTACTACCTGGGTGGTTTTGCGTTTACCACAACCCCCGGAAAGGCAGGCGAAGCTGTACGATCCCTGTATCTGAAAAGACATGGCGTTTCCTACACTAACAGCTTAGCTGCCTTCTTCACCGAGCGATTTACAGATCTCATCGCCATGGTCTTGCTGGCCCTGACCGCAGCCGTGATGTTCCCCGATTATCAATGGCTGGTAATGGTGATCACTGCTATTATTTTGGCACTTCTACCTGTTATACATGCAAAATTCTTCCACAGTGCCCTCGAAAAGCAGTTAAACAAACTACATTCAGAGAAGATTCGAGGAATCGGTCTACACGTATTGGAGCTGTTACGCTCAGCTGGCTCCTTGTTACGATCAGGCCCTCTCTACACAGGTGTTATTCTAGCGCTCATCGCATGGGGCGCTGAAGGCATAGCTTTTTATGTAATCCTGCAGTCACTCGATATCGATACGACTATCAAATTAGCAGTAGGAATCTATTCTGTCAGCATCTTGGCCGGAGCACTGTCCCTCATACCCGGCGGGCTGGGTGGAGCAGAAGCGGTTATGATCCTGCTATTGAAGCTTGTTGGCGCAGATACCCCGACGGCTGTCGCTGCCACATTGATCTGCCGCTTGGCTACACTGTGGTTTGCCGTCATCATCGGCGGCATTGTCATTGCCGCCGTAGAAGTCAATAATAAGAACAATGGCAATCAGACTTCCAATCCCCCTCAGTAATACAAATGCGATGAATATACTGTAAGCATGGAGGATTCATGACAACAACCAATAAAAAACCACTAGTCGTGGACCTGGACGGGACACTGATTCAAACCGATCTACTCATTGAATCTGTGCTTGCTTTGATAAAACATAATCTCCTCTATGTATTCCTACTTCCCATTTGGCTTCTCAAGGGCAAAGCCAAGCTCAAACAAGAAATAGCATCACGGGTTGATATCGATGCAAGCCTGTTACCTTACCAGGATAAATTTCTTGAGTACCTCAAGGCAGAGCATGCCAATGGGCGCAGACTTATTTTAGCCACCGCGTCAAACGAAAAATTCGCACATTCCATAGCGCACCACCTGGGAATCTTCGCCGATGTGCTGGCAAGCGATGACCAGACAAACCTCTCCGGGCAACATAAACTTGAAGGGCTACAAAGGGCACTTGGCAACCAGGATTTCGTTTATGCTGCCAACGCGATGGTCGACCTTCGAGTCTGGGAGGGGGCTGACTCGGCCGTGCTCGTCAATCCGGAGCCTGGCGTGATAGAGGCAGTCCAGGATCATGTTGAAAATCCCCTCGTATTTGAAACCCCTGACCTCAACTCCGTCAAAAACTATATCAAGGCATTGCGATTTCACCAGTGGCTAAAAAACTTTCTAATATTCATTCCACTCTTGATGGCTCACAAGTTTTATGACCTGCAACTGCTTTCTCAGGTTTTTGTAGGTTTTATTGCCTTTGGGCTGTGTGCTTCAAGTGTCTATTTACTGAACGATTTATTAGATCTGGCCGACGACAGACAACACCCCACCAAGCGTCATCGACCCTTTGCTGCCGGTACCATTTCCATTCTCAAAGGCACCCTGCTCATCCCCGTGCTTTTGATTGCAGCATTCGGTCTTTCACTGCTTTTACCGCTTGAGTTTACCGGCGTACTCGCACTCTATTATGCGATCACAATCGCATATTCTCTCTACCTTAAACGCTTCGCCCCAATCGATATATTAACTCTGGCCGGCCTCTATACAATTCGCGTTATCGCCGGTGCGGCGGCAGTTTCAATCATGCCATCATTTTGGTTGTTGGCCTTCTCCATGTTCGTATTCTTAAGCCTGGCGCTGGTCAAGCGCTTTACAGAATTATTGAAGCTACAACACCAGCATCAGACCACGACACGTGGTCGTGGTTATTCGACAATAGATCTCCATACCCTTGCCCAATTTGGAAGCGCCAGCGCGTACACCGCGGTACTTGTATTAGCACTCTATATCAACAGTGATGACGTGACAAAACTCTATTCCCACCCGGAACTGATCTGGATGCTGTGCCCGCTTGTACTCTATCTTATGACGAGGATCTGGCTATTGGTGCACAGGGGAGAACTTGACGAAGATCCTGTGGTATTCGTTATTCGCGACCGTCATAGCCTGTGGCTGGTAGTGATTGGTGCAGTATTGTTATGGTTGGCCATATAAGATGACAGAAAAACGCTATCAGTCCTGGGGACGCTACCCCAAAGTCACACAAAACGCACATAACCTCTATTGGCGTGATGACTCTCTCCCGACACAAGCCATGTCAGGAAAATCCTTTCTCCCGATTGGTAATTGCAGAAGTTATGGAGATGTATGTCTGAATGACGGTGGCATAGTTATGAATTGCCGCCACCTGGACCACTTCATTCAGTTCGACCAGGCAACTGGACTCCTACGTTGTGAAGCAGGCGTGTTACTCTCAGAGATCCTTCAGCTGACAGTTGCCAAGGGTTGGTTTTTACCAGTCACGCCTGGTACCCAGTTTGTCACTGTAGGCGGCGCCATAGCCAACGATGTGCATGGTAAGAATCATCACAAAGCCGGAACTTTCGGCCAACATGTGCGCAGTTTTGAACTGTTAAGGTCTGACGGTACGCGGCTTATTTGCTCAACAAATGAAAATAGCGAGTACTACCAAGCCACTATCGGCGGCTTGGGTCTCACGGGCATCATCACCTGGGCGGAGATCCAGCTTCATCCCATAAAAAACGCATATATCGATCAGGAGATCATTCGCTATAACAATCTCAGTGAATTCTTCGCACTCGCTCGAGAATCCGACCAGGACTTTGAGCATACGGTTGCCTGGATCGACTGTCTGGCAAAAGATAAACAGATTGGCCGCGGCCTGTTCATCCGCGGCAATTACGCAGAGACTATCGGCGCAAAAACCCCAAGACACTTTTCAAAAAGGATATCTTTCCCGCTCGATCCTCCTTTTACATTGGTCAACCACCTGTCACTCAAACTATTCAACACACTCTATTTCAATAAACAGCGCACAGACAGGATTCAGGGTCAGATACACCACCAACCATTTTTCTATCCCCTGGATGCAATACATAGCTGGAATCGCATCTATGGATCAAAGGGATTCTTCCAATATCAATGCGCAATACCGACAGAGCAGATGGAAGATGCTATACACGAGATCCTGCAACGCATCAGCAGGGCCGGTCTTGGCTCATTCCTAACGGTGCTGAAGCTGTTCGGCAACAAGCCATCGCCAGGGTTACTGTCATTCCCCATGCCTGGTGCGACCCTGGCACTTGACTTCCCGAACAAGGGAGCACAGACACTGCAGCTACTTAGTCAATTGGATGAAGTCACCCGTTCGGTTGACGGACGCATCAATCCATCCAAGGACGCACGCATGTCAGGGGAGGATTTCAGAAACAGCTATCCGAATTGGGTTAAGATGGAACAATATATGGATCCAAATATTTCATCGAGTTTCTGGCGGCGGGTAACGGAGGCATCATGAAAAAGGTACTTATCATCGGAGCAACATCAGCGATCGCCGAGGCCACCGCACGCTTGTTTGCAGAGGCTGGGGACGCATTATTTCTTGTGGCCCGCAATCAAGACAAACTGGACATTATCGCAGATGATTTGAAGCTGCGTGGTGCGGCGACTGTTTCGACCGAGATCCTTGATGTACTAGAGTACTCCCGGCATAAAGCAGTAGTTCATGCCGCCGTTGAGACCCTCGATGGACTTGATCTGGCTCTCATAGCCCACGGCACCCTGCCTGACCAAAGCGCATGCGAACAATCCTTTGAGCTCAGTCACAAGGAGTTTGAGGTCAATGCGTTAAGTACCATATCCCTATTAACACATTTGGCTAACCACTTCGAGGATGAGGGCAGCGGAACGATCGCTGTCATATCGTCTGTAGCTGGAGATCGTGGACGACAAAGTAACTATCTATACGGCTCCGCGAAAGGAGCACTATCGATATACCTGCAGGGACTACGAAATCGCTTGTATAAGTCTGGAGTGAATGTTCTGACGGTAAAACCCGGGTTTGTTGACACCCCGATGACGGCCGCCTTCGACAAAGGGTTATTATGGGCCTCACCGGCCACAGTGGCAGACAAGTTAAACAAAGCGATCAATAGTCAAAAAGATGTTGTTTATATTCCATGGTTTTGGCGCTATATAATGGCCATTATCAAATCAATACCCGAGTTTGTTTTCAAGCGACTATCTTTGTAATGTATACCTAAGCTTCACAATATCCTAATTTCAAAACAGATAATGCAGCATGATCTCTTTGTGGCCACTATGAGGAATATGCCATGTCAGAGCATAAATGAACAGCAACGCCACCACCCCCATATATAGAGAATATTTTATTATTTTGTTAC
This sequence comes from Candidatus Thiodiazotropha sp. CDECU1, assembly GCF_963455295.1. Lineage (NCBI taxonomy): Bacteria > Pseudomonadati > Pseudomonadota > Gammaproteobacteria > Chromatiales > Sedimenticolaceae > Candidatus Thiodiazotropha > Candidatus Thiodiazotropha sp. CDECU1. Next base: position 521,412 of record NZ_OY734020.1, on the reverse strand, counting down.
CGAAAGTTATGCTTTGGATATAATCTTTAATTCCAGCAGTAATACCCCCTGTAGCATCTGCAGCTAACGGACTGGCCATTGAAACAATCATTAGCGATACCAAATGAATGTAGATAAACCGCCCCCAATCTACAGCAACAAAAAATAACGGTATCGTCCCTATGACAGTGCTCAGGAATAGCATTTTGACAGCCACACTGGATGAAATGATGGAAAACCTGTTTGCGATTGGAATATATGCAATCAGCGCAAGTAGAGAGCAGATTAAATATTTCCAAATATAGTCGTTCCTGGCAATATTGCTTTGCACGATATCTCTACCATAACCCGTGGATTCAGAAAGCGCCGCAATAGCCCCAAGACTCTCACAATTTACGGCCGCGTGCTCTTTCAACGAATTACAAATTTCACTCACATGTTGCTCTGAGCCTGTGTAGATAAGTGCGAGGAAAAATGCAAAAACCGACAATCCTACGTAAATCGACACATAAAATAGATCCTTTTTCTCAAAATACTCAGATTTATAGAAATACAACATCAGAAAATATGGCAAAAACACCGCCAGCATTTCATGGGATAACACCAAAACCGGATAGATAAGGAGCACTAAGATGGAGGCTATTTTTTGCGTGCCGGGCTTTGTCGTCAGCATCAACCAGACATAAGAGGAAAACAACGCCAGATATAGAATCTCTTTTCTGAAACCACCCTGTATATCATGCAAATGATAGGTAAAGATGAATGGTGAAATAATCAGCACAATATACGCAAGCAGATTATTCTGCCTTCTGAGTAATAAACCCGTGAATAGATAGAAAATAAAATAACACATCACCTGGGTAATAAATACGAATGAACCTGGCTTGATACCGGTTATATTCCATAATCTGAAATAGACCTCGCCAAGCAGCCCCCGGCGCACAAACCCTCCTTGGTAATTGATGAGCCAATCGGCGATACGCCAATTGTTATTGTCCACATAGCCTTGCCATGACGCAGACGCTGTCAATAAAAACATAATCGCAAGAAAAGTGAACAGTAAATAATCCTTCAACTCAAACTGCTTAATATTGCTTTCCAATGAGAGCAGTTTGTAGAGTCCTGGTGTAACCAGTGTGAAGATGACACAGAGAAGCAAGAGCAGGTGGTAGGATTCATCAAACGCGTTGTAATAAACACTAAGAGGGATGGTATCCTGGCCACCAATCAGCCGGTTAAAAATAGATGCATTACCTTCATAGATCGACTTTATGGCATCATGCCCAAAGTATCCGATAATCGTCAGGCCTATCCAGAGCAATGCAAACAGCAGATACAACAATCTTTTTTTAGTAAACATTTTAACTAATTACTCTTAATTACGGAGAAACAATCTATCGGGTAATAGATACAGAATATCTGTATACAGACAACAGCCATCACCGACACCCCCGTCATACGAACCACGCAATGTTCTGCACAAGCCAAGAAATAGCATTCAAGCAAACATCAGAGTACACACCAAGTCGCCTATTATGAAATTTACTGTGATCTTTTCAGCATACGCAAACACGATCGATTCCAAGCGCCTTCACTTATAAACCAATCTCTTTCAGGGTAGTTGACCTTCTTGTGCCTTGAATTGCATAAGATCCATAGGACCGGGTCTATCCATACCGATTGAATCTTCTACGCAATGGCATCTTCCCCTTGAGCCGAAGCGCAGCTGATTCAGCTCTTCACACCCTTTCCGATCCCCCACTGCCGGTATGACAAGAGGCTGGTCACTGAATGGTGTGTAGTCATCCGGCGCATGGATATGGCAAACCACTTCCCTGGCATGAAGCTGGGAGTAACTAACACCACACAGGATTATTGTAACGGCGAATGATCGCCAGGCCATACTCATTCGTAGGGTGTCACCTCTTCCGCCTCTATCTGATACCCGGCGGTCGCCAGGTCACTGTCAAAGGATTTGGCACTCAGAATCCCGTATACCCAGACCGTATCGAAGGCCTGACGTATCTTCGCGTCACCCTTGGGCACCTTCACATAGACGGTCTGATTGGCTGGGGGGGGAGGTACATGGATACAGGCGCCATAGTAGGGTACCAGCAGAAACTCGGTCAGCTTCTTGCCGTCTCCTTCAATGGGCACCACGAAACCGGGAAGCTTGACCCGTTTGCCATCCAGGCTTTCAACCACTGGCGCCTCCGCCCAGGCCGCCTCCAGTTCCTCCAGTATCTTCTGCGCCCTGGGATCATCGTCTTCAAGTGCGTTGATATCGCCAAACTGCTGCATGATCTTATCCGGACGATAGTCCTCGGGAATCATGGCATCCCACTCCAGTTCCTGGGCAGGCTCGGCATGCACGGGTGTCAGGGACAGGAGTGAGAAAAATAACAGTACAATAACCCAGAATTTCATAAATGGTCCTCTAGATTCGTATGCTCATGCCATCGGCAAGTGAGTAGCGGTAGGCGCGGTAACCGGGTATTAGGCCAATGACCAGAGCGGAAGTTCCGACCAGCCCCAGGATCAACCACTCCCGCATCGATGGAAGGCCGATTGGCAGGTGGAGGCCATACTGGGTCTCGACATAGGTCTGAGCAAGAAGCAGCCCGGCATACAGCAGCAGCAAGCCCAGGGTGATCCCGATCAGGCTGAGCAAGAGACTCTCACCGGTGACCAGAAGCAGGATATGTCCCGGACGCGCCCCCACCGAGCGCAGGATCGCCATCTCGCGCCGGCGCTCGTTGAGACTCGCAAGCATCACCGTCAGGATGCCGATCAGACCAACGGCCACCACCAGTACGGTAATGATAAGCAGGGCGTTTTCCGCCACGCCGATCAGGTCCCAGAGCTGCTGCAGCGCCACCCCTGGCAGCACCGCGAGCAGGGGCTCCTTGCGGTAGTCGTTGATCTCGCGCTGCACCCGAAAGGTGGCGATCTTGCTTTTCAGCCCCACCAGGAAGGCAGTGATCGCCTTCGGCGTCAGGTCCTTCTCAAGGGCCTCTTCAGCACTGACATTGAGGCCTCTCACCTGTCTCCCGGCAACCCAATCCGCATGGATCGCCTGTATGCCCTCGAGCGGTACATGCACGGTACGATCCACCGGCGTGCCCGTGGGTTTGAGTATCCCCACCACCCTGAACGGCTTGTCATCGTGCAGGGTGAAGCTGGTCTTGCCGGCGCCGTGGGCGATCACGATCTCCTGGCCAATTTGATAACCGAGTTCCCCAGCCACCTCATGCCCCAGTACGGCTTGATAGACCTTTTCGAAAGGCTGCCCCTGGCGAAATGACAAGGATCGCTTATTCGCGTACTTGTAGTATTGGAAATAGTCCCGGCTGGTCCCCATCACCCGGTAGCCCAAGTGAGAATCACCCAGTGAGATAGGGATGGTCCATTTCACCATAGGGTGGTCGGCAAACTTTTTATAGCTCCTCCATGAAATATTATTGGTGGCGTCTCCGATGCGGAATACCGAGTAGAGCAGCAGGTTGATAGCGCCGCTGCGCGCGCCGACGACCAGGTCAGTACCGGAGATGGTGTTGGCGAAGCTGTTGCGGGATTCCACCCGCAGTCGTTCCACCCCCAGCAGCAATGAGACACTGAGAGCGATACTCAACAACACCAGGCCCGCGGTAAAGCGGCGATTCAATAGGCTTTTGAATGCAAGAGAGAGAATCGCCATCAGATCGCCCCCTGCCCTGCCCGGTTGACCTCGTCCAGGGTGATATGACGCTCGAACAGGGTCTCGAGCTGGCGGTCATGGCTGACGAAGAGCAGGGTCGAGCCTGTCTCTTCACACTCCTGGAACAACAGCCGGAGAAATGCCTGTCGCATATCGCTGTCGAGGGCAGAGGTCGGTTCATCGGCAATGATGATCCCGGGAGCGCCGATCAAGGCCCGCGCCGTCGCAACACGTTGCTGCTGGCCGACACTCAGTTCGGTTACCGGGCGATCGATGAGATCCTCATCCGCCATATCCAGGTGTGCCAGTAACCGCATGGCTTCATCCTGGAGGCTGTTTCCCGATACTGTCGCTTTCTCTTTGCGCAAACGCGAGAAACGACAAGGCAGGGTAACGTTGTCAAGCACAGAGAGATAGGGAATAAGATTGAACAGTTGGAATATAAAACCGATATGATCGGACCGGTAATGGTCCCTCCTGGCGCTGGAGAGACGGTTGATGGTCTCCCCAAGGATCGCCACATCACCCCCGGTTGGCAGATTCACGCCGGCGAGCAGCGCCAGCAGTGTACTCTTGCCGCTGCCGCTGGCGCCGCGAATAAAGATACGCTCGCCACGAGCCACCTCAAGCGCATCGATGTGCAACACCTCAGGAAGCTCTTTGCGCCATCTGAATCGGAGATCCTTAACCTCTATCGCAGCTGTTTGCGCCATCAGGTTAATCAGGTTTTTGCACGGTGTTAATTACCCCTAGAGTTCCAGAGCACTCTGTCCCGGGGTCAAGTCTATCTTCTGTTGCCCCCGTTTTGAAATGCTCTGCACCTCGATGACCTCGGTACCTGGAAACTGTTCAAAGAGCTTGATGTCAATCTTCTCCAGATGTGAGATCTCCGCGCATCGGAAGTGATAGTGTCCCGTGAAGTTGGAATGAGTCTCTTCTTCATGATCGTGATCCGCATGTTCCGCATGTTCCGCATGTTCCGCAAGAGGTGACTCTACCTCGATAGAAACAGGTTCACATTTGGCCGTGGAGGGGATGCTGAATACCAGGTCCGGTTGCTTCAGGGTGCCAATGGCTGATTCGACTGCCTGGATCTGAGCCTCATCGGCCGGCCTGTGTTCAAAGCCCACGATGTTCATGGCCGGCGTGTGAAATTCAATTTCGAGGGCATCGCCCTCTACGGCGATCATTAACTGCGCCTCACCATGGACATGAGCCTCATGCTGTTCGTGATCCGACTCAGCTGCATGTATTTGGATTGAACTGCCAAGCAGGGAGATTGAAAATACAATAGCTCCAGGATTGATTTTTTTCATATTGCCAAGGCCTCATGTCTAATGGATTAAAATGTTATAACATAACATTATCGTTCAGATACAGCATTTGGTACCACAAGTGCGAAAGAGACCACTACGCATTGAGAGCTGTAATTGGAATGTGACAGTTTCATGAACACATTTCGCTCTCGGTTTATCCGCCTTTGTCGCATTTTTATGTGTCGAGACGCTTTCGGTCTCATTCAGACCAAGCGGAAATTCGCCTCTATAAAAAAAACCAGATAGGACAAACTGTTACCAACCTACAGGGGTGGTAGCCGTATCTCAGGCACTATTAGGGACGAGCTACACTTGAAGTTAAGAGTAAGGCAATATTTCGCAGGGAGACTTTATGGACCTGATGCACATCAAAGCGGAATTCGAGGCGGGCCGACTCAGTGAGGCGGTAACGGAACCCTCGGAACAGAGCGAAGGCTGGCGGCTGCTGTTACATACCGTAAACGGCGAAACACTGGTGTTGACCGATCACTCTGGACGAGAACGGGTCTATCACAGCCTGGACCACGCCACCGAGGTGGGGCTGGATATCGGCTTTGACTCGGTACGCGTGGAGGAGCACTTCTGATACGACCAATCGCCCGACCTGGCCAAACGTGTTCTTAACCCGCTTGCAATCTATTCACTGAACCCGACGTTAGTTTGCCCAGTTAAAGGGGGGACGCAACTATTCAGCCGTTTCCGGCAAATCCCGTCCGGAGCTGGATATGCAGAGTGTTCATTCCTCCATTACCCGGTTCGCGAAGGTAACTATTGCGGAAACACAGGGAGAACCTGTGTCAATACGGCGTTCGCCAACTGTAGCTTATCTTCACGATCTTTCTCCCTGGCGACCGGGCCGTCGACAAACAGACAGGCCAATCCATGCACTGTGGACCAGGCCAGTAACTCATGCGGACTGAAGTCGGATGGATCCTCATCGGCGATGGTCCTGACGAAACCCTCCTGAAGGTAACCGGCCAGACGCTCCGTCGCAACGAGGTAGTCCGAATCCCTTGAGTAGATCATCTCCTCGCGCCACATTGCCCTGAAAAAAGCCGGCTTGGTCAAGGCAAAGCGGACATATGCCATGCAGACAGCATGCAGCGCATCGTCACCCTTTTCCTGCGCCTGCAGCATAGCCGCTTCCATCGCATCGGCGAGCTGATTCAATGCCCGGGTCGCAAACACAGTCAACAGCGCACGCTTGTCCGTATAGTGCCGGAAGGCGGATGCCGGTGAAACCCCGATGCGTTTGGCGCACCCCCGTAGCGTGACCGCCTCAATACCGAACTGCGAGGCGATCTCGTCAACGGCATCGAGCAGTGACTCCGCCAGGTGGCCGTGATGGTAGCGACTGTTTCTCTTCTTCATGATCTATATGTAGCACTAAAAGTGATCATTGTTAACATTTTCTCCCGGAATCCTTGAAATACTCCGCGATTTCATCTAAATTGTAAGTTAACAGCGTTTACATCTGGCCTTGGAATATGTTCCAAGCCACTGTAATCCCTAAATTAATGGAGGATACTGACAATGTCGTCAACTGACTATTCAGCAGCAGACAGGTCACGCGGGTACTGTTTCAATGGCCATATGGGGTCGTGCGGGCGCGGTCACTGGAGCGGTGCGAATATCGTAGCAATGGTGTTGGGATTCATCCTATTTCCGCCATTGGGCTTTATAGTCCTGTTGTGGACAATCCTGGGTCACCCAATCCAGGAGCTTCCCGGTTGGGTGCGCGACAAGTGGAATCAGATGTTCCGAAAAAACAATGCGGGAACATACAAGGATAGTGAAAACATCGTATTCAACGAGTATCAGCAGACACAGTACGATCGCATCCGCGAGATCAAGGAGGAGATCAAGAAGCGGACGGAGGCATTCCGTTCATTTCGCTTCGATGCGAAACGGCGTAAAGACCAGGAAGAGTTCGACGAGTTCATGGCAAACAAGCCTGCAGACAACAATGATGCGCACTGATCGCCTGAGATCCGAGTGCCCTCGTCGATAAATGCCACCCGTGCGAGAAGCAGGGTGGCTCTAGAACATGATTATATTGCAATGCATTAGACTCTTTTCGGCCATAGCAGACGTAGTCATCGATGAGATAACGACGACGGTAGAATAAGAAAAGCTGATATAACCATTTACTCAAGCGACATGCGCAGCGCACGAAAAGAACGTGGGCATGTGATAGACCCACAGAACTCTGCCTGTGAGTTACCAACACTGAGAATCGATCCTATGGCGGTCAGTTGCTTGTAAGTTACTTCCTTTAGAAAATCCGTATAGCATCTATACAGTTCTGAATCGCAGAGCCCGAGTGACGATTTTGGCAGCCTATCATTTCCAACTGTCGTTCGATTTCAGATCCAAATAACCGCTTGATTTCCTGTTTGTTCTAGGCCTTAATTAGGGCATCGATAATCTTTACTCTGCACATATGCGTCTATATAAGTATCAAGTATTTATAGACATTTCTATTAGTTATAGAGCAATCATTAAATGAGGTCAGGGACGATGGTGGGAAAACCGTTTATATTTACTCTCATTATCAAAGCCTCGTGCAGCCTGCCCAGATCAACCAGATTTTTTCTCTTGCTAGACCGATTCGTTCAATCGCATGATAGGCCGCAACTACACTATTAGTAATAGTGAAGAAGCGGTCTAAGGTAATGTTAGGTAATGAAGCAGACTATGCGAATTATAGAAGTTGTTGAATATAACGACGATTGGCCTCGTCTATTTGAGATAGAAAAGCAATTGATAATCTCAAGCCTGCCTATAAAAAATTTATGGATTCACCATATAGGCAGCACAGCTGTAAGTGGCCTTGCGGCTAAACCAATTATTGATATATTGCTAGAGGTAGAAGAAATTGAAATACTGGACGGCTACAATGAAATATTTGAGTCCATCGGTTACGAGTGTAAGGGAGAATTTGGTATTTCGGGACGCCGCTATTTTCAGAAAGGTGAAAGTAAACGGTCGCACCAAATTCATGCATTTAGCAAGAACTCAGAAAATACTATTAGACACATAGCGTTCAAAGAATATTTAATTGCACATCCTACGGTCGCGAAAGAGTATGCAGGTCTTAAATTAGACGTTGCTAAAAATTGCAATAATGATATTGGAGCATACTGTGACGGCAAAGACGAGTTTGTAAAGACGCATGAAAAATATGCAGTAGCGTGGCGTAAAAATGCCTAACAAAAAAGCTGCACGCGGAATTATTTTACTACGCTCATTTTTGTGCATTCCGCTGCGCTACATTTTTTCACAAAAACGCTCTCCGTAAAATAATCCGGTGAGCTTGGCGTTGAACTAAACCGTTATGTCTCATAAAGTGTCGTAGTGACCGCCGATGGCAAAAATATAAATATATGTATCGTCAAACTTATATATGAGCCTGTCTTTTTGGCTAATTCGCCTCGACCAAAAGCCAGTGAGATTATGACGAAGGGCTTCTGGCTACCCCCAAACCTGTCGTTGGATCATCGCGCAACATTTCTTTCAAAATTGCGCAGGTTTTTTGTGCATACGTTTATCGTGTTGTCGCAAATCTTCGTATACGAGCCATGTTTTTCCTTAAAATACTAAGGATCTCATCCATCTGCCCTTCCGTGGGGGTATATCCTTTACCTGCTTTATTGGTTGTACTTGATTCAGCGATCTGGCGCATAAGGCTGGTATTTTGCAAAACGTACAATGTCTCCTGGTCTCGTTCCCAATCTTCTGCGCTCATCACTACAAAATCTGCACCGCTTCGGCGGGTTACACGTAGCAGAAAGTGGTGGTTAACAACTTGTTCTACAAAGGATTTTAATCCTTCTCTAAATTTATTTACTGTGGTGGTGTCCATTGTAGGCGCCTTCGAAATGTACGGTATTGCCGTACAGGCTAGACAAAAAGCCTTAACAATGCCATACACTAAGGACGGTAAAATTCGGCCAGGTTCCGAGTTTGCCTCCTGTGAAGGCGGCCGTTAACGTCCGCTGTCGGGAACCCACTGAGATTCACCTAAATAACCGCTTCGGTCGTGAAAAGGAATATTTCGTCAGCTTATTCTTAATTTAAGGAGGAGAAGTTATGCGCAATAAGATTAAAAATACAGTTGAGGCGCTTTTTCTGTCGCTGATGTTAACCAATGCCGCCTATTGTGAAAGCATGATCTATCATGTCGATGAAAAACCCTATGAGGGATACTACATCTCTCCTGAATCTGACGCCCCGATGGTACTGCTCATCCATGACTGGGATGGATTAACTGACTATGAAATCAAACGGGCCAACATGCTGGCCGATATGGGGTATGCAGTATTTGCCGCTGATCTGTTCGGTGCAGGGGTAAGGCCAAAAGAAGTGACGGATAAACGCCAACATACCGGAGAACTCTATAAAGACCGGAAGAAAATGCGCATGCTGATGAACAGCGCTCTGGAAAAAGCTACCGAACTTGGAGCAAATACGGACAATGCCGTTGCGATGGGTTATTGTTTTGGCGGTGCGGCCGTGTTGGAGCTGGCCCGGTCCGGAGTGGGTCTGAAGGGTTTTGCCACTTTTCATGGCGGATTGAAAACACCGAGCGGCCAGGACTATTCGACTACCCGGGGTGAGATTCTGGTGATGCATGGCAGTGCCGACAGCAATATCCCCATGGACCAGTTTGCGTCACTGGCAAATGAGTTGGAAGCGGCAGGAATCAGTCACCAAATGGTTACCTACAGCGGAGCACCGCACGCTTTCACTGTATTTGGATCCGATCGATACCGGGAGGAGGCAGACCGCAAATCATGGGCGCTTTTCAGCCAATTCCTGAAGGAGAAGCTGCACTGATTTGCCTCAAGTTTTCATCGGCCAGGGAGCAATCTAGTGTGGTGCGTCATACTAGACACAAATGTCAGCTGGACTCAGCTGATTTCAGCAGACGGGAGATATTTAAAACGATTAAGTCCATGAGAAATCAAATTATTCCATTAGCAAAACAAGGCTCTATTTTCGAGCTTCGGTGATATATTTATGAAGTCATATCATTGTTCCCCCGGCCAAGGTCATATGGATATTCCGCAACAAAATCGGTACCAGACAGGTCTCTTTGTTTTGAGACGATTCTTGGCGTTAATGGCATTCATTTGCGCGAACCCAGCATTTGCTCAACAGAGCGGTCCGATGGTTCTGGTGGATTCAGCCGAGGAGGTCGCTCTAATCGAAGAGGTTCCAATAACCGGCAGCGTAGTCTCGGCACGTATTGCCAAACTATCGACTGAGGTGAGCGGTATCGTTGAGCGTATCTCAATCGAGATAGGCGACCAGGTGCGGGCCGGTGATGAAATCCTGCAGCTCAACTCGGAGCTGGACAGGCTTTCCCTGGCGGCGGCTCGCGCGGCAACGGAAAGTGCGATCCAGGAATTGGAGGACGCCAAGCGCCGTTTGAACGATGCCAAGGTGCTGGCCAAGCGCCACAGCGTGTCGGTCAATGAAATCGAGTCGCTGGCGGCTGAGGTTCGCATTGACAGTGCTGGAGTAAAGCGTTTCCAGGCAGAGCAGCAACGCCAGGCGGCGCAACTGAAACGACACAGGCTGATAGCGCCTTTCGCCGGCGTCATCAGTCGCAGACTGGTCGAACAGGGCGAATGGATTCAGCCGGGTGACACCGTCGCCGAATTGATCGCTACTGAGGGACTGCGCATCGATTTCCAGGTCCCGCAGTCCGTTTACGCCAAACTGGATAAGTCCACCAAGATCCTAATCAGCTTGGATGCGCTGCCTGGGCGAACATTTGATGGCGTGATCGAAACTATTGTCCCGGTCACCGACCCCGGCACTCGCACCTTTCTGATTCGGGCAACGCTGGACGATCTCCAGGTGAAGCTGGCGCCGGGAATGTCTGCCAGTGCGGTGCTGCGATTGAATACCGGGACTCGAGGTGTCGTGATTCATCGTGATGCATTGATACGCTACCCAGACGGTCGTGTCACCGTTTGGGCGGTCAATCAGAAAGGAGAAAGCGCCACGGTCTCTGAACAACAGGTTCAAACCGGTTTGAGTTTCAACGGCAAGGTCACTATCACCAACGGCTTGGCCGCCGATACCACCGTTGTAGTGCAAGGCAATGAAGCGTTGCGCGACGGGCAGCGTGTGATCATCAAGGGTGAGGAATAAAGAGGCCACTGGAAAGAGTCATGTTCGAAGCCATGGTCAAACACGGAATTCTGATCGCTGTGGGCACGCTCATCGTGGTCGTGCTGGGGATCGTCGCCGCCTTGAAAATACCGGTGCAAATGATCCCCGATCTGGAGGTTCGCACCATCTCCATCCGCACCAACTGGCCAGGCGCTACTCCGCAGGATGTCGAGAAAGAGGTTCTCATCGAACAGGAAGAGCACTTGCGCAGCGTGCGCGGACTGCAGCGCATCGTCTCCTCCGCCTCCTTTGGTCGCGCCCATGTCGAACTGGAGTTCCCATTCGGTATTAACCTTAACGATACCCTGATCGAAGTAATCAACGCGCTGAGCCGCGTGCCCTCTTATCCCAATAACGTGGATGAACCGCGCATCTACGCCACCTCCTTTTCAGCCAACTCCTTCATGTATTTCCGGGTTACGCCCTTACCGGGCAATCCGCGCAACCTGAACATGATCCCCATGCAGGATTTCATACGGGACCATGTGGCCGTGCGAATGGAAACGGTGCCAGGCGTGTCGGAAATCTCTGTCTACGGCGGTGCCGAACGACAAATTCAGATACTGGTCGATCCTGCTCGACTCGCCGAACGCAATCTCACCGTGGCGCAAGTGCGCTATGCCATTCAACAGCGAAATCGTGACGTCTCCGGCGGCGAGATCGAATCAGGCAAACGGCGTTATCTGCTGCGTACCATCGGGCGTGTTCGTGACGTCGAAGATCTGAAAGAGGTGATTATTGACCATGAGGGTGATGCCCTGACCCGTCTCGGTGAGATTGCGGAGATTCGGCTCGGCCATTTCGAGATCACCCGTTACTCTTATACGGACGGCAGTCCGGTGATCGGCATGTCGGTACGACGTCAAGCAGGTTCCAATGTCATTGACATCAAGCGCGCCATGATGCCGGAGGTTGAGGCCATAAACGAAGAGGTGCTCAAACCCGCGGGCATGCAGATGTTTCTAGTGGCGGATGACGTGGGTTATGTAGAGGCCTCGATCCATAACGTCTGGACGAATCTGCTTATCGGGGCAATATTGGCCAGTATCGTCATGTTTCTGTTCCTGCGCACAGGCAAGGCGACACTGATCGGGGTGATGGGCATACCAATCTGTACCATCGCCGCTTTTACGGGCCTCATCCTGGCGGATCGCACCATCAATGTCATCTCATTGGCCGGGGTGGCTTTCGCCATCGGCATGACTCTGGATAACAGTATCGTGGTGCTGGAAAGCATCGAACTGTCATGGCGCAAGGGGCTGGACCGATGGCAGGCTGCCGTTGACGGGGTGCGCAAGGTCTGGCCAGCGGTGCTCGCCTCGACCCTGACCACGGTGCTGGTATTCGTGCCCATCGTGTTTATCGCCGAAGAGGCGGGGCAGTTGTATTCCGATGTAGCCATCGCCATCTCTGCTTCCATCATTGCCTCCATGCTGGTGGCGATTGCCGTGATACCTGCGGCAGCCGCACACGTCTTTAGGGGCAGTCAGGGCCATCGGTCTGCAACCAAGGTGGGTTGGAGGGAATTTCTGATCAGGCGTGTCGAATGGATAGTCGGGACACGCATGCATCAGTTGGGCGTCATCGCGGTGGTGATCGGTATCTGTGGCGCAATCATCGTCTACCTCACACCTCCCGCTGAATACCTGCCGGAAGGAGAGGAGCCGAAGCTGTTTGCCAGCATGAGTCCGCCCACCGGCTACAATCTCGAAACCATGACGCGCATCGGCCATGAAGTGCAGGAGTATTTCATGCCCTTCCTGGAGCACGACCCGAGCCGATTTGACCGTGGCGAGACCGAGGTGCCGGCCATGGCCTATTTCAATCTGAGTATTCAGGCCACCCGCCTGCGCATCATCGCTCAGCCAAAGGACCCCAATCATATCAAGCCGCTGATGGATGCCATTGATAGGCAGTATGAAAAGTATGTCGGTATGCGTTCGTTCGTATCACGCGGCTCCATCATAACCAGCAATAGCGGCGGTACTCGCAGTATAAACCTCGACATCTCAGGCCCCTCCCTGCAGACCATCTATGCGGTTGCCGCAAGCGCCGAATCCCGCGCCAAGCAAGTTTTCGAAAAACCGAGGGTCCGCTCGCAACCCGCTTCGTTGACCCTCTCTCAACCCTTGATCGAGATCAAGCCTAACTGGGAACGGCTGGCGCAGTCCGGTATATCCAATGCCGACATTGGATTCACCATCGCCGCCATGACCGACGGCGCCTTTGTCGATGAGTTCTTTCTTGAAGATGACAAGATCGATATCTATCTCTACAGCAGTGCGGGTAACAATGCCTCGCTGGAAAGCCTGGATAGTCTGCCGGTCTATACTCCTACCAATGCCGTGGTGCCTCTGGCATCGCTGGCGAGAATAGTGGAGTCAGTCGACACCAGCAACATCCGCCGCGTGAATGGAAAACGCACCGTAACCCTGAGCATCATACCGCCAGACAACATCGCCTTGGAGACGGGACTGGAGATCGTCAAACGCGACGTGGTTACATACCTGCTGGATAGCGGCGCCGTACCCAGCAATGTAAAAATCATCATCTCCGGCGCCAGCGACCAATTGCAGGCCACCCGCGAATCACTTACCGCCAACTACCTGGTGGCCCTCGTCATTATCTATCTGGTCCTGGTCGCTATCTTTTCCCACTGGGGTTATCCCTTGTTGATCATGACCACTATTCCGCTGGGAATCGCTTCCGGACTTGTTGGGCTCTGGTTGATGAACCAGATCGGCGCCTGGCTGCCAGCCATCGGCTACCCGGCAATGAGCCAACCGTTCGATATGATCACTATGCTTGGTTTTCTCATCCTTATGGGTACCGTGGTCAACAACCCCATCCTGATCGTGCATCAGGCCATGGTCAATGTCCGGGAACACAACATGGCGGCACGGCAGGCCGTGCGCGATGCGGTCGCCATACGCCTAAGGCCCATCGCCATGACTACATTGACGACCGTATGCGGATTGGCGCCGCTTGTCCTGATCCCAGGCGAGGGTACTGAACTCTATCGTGGTGTTGGTGTAATAGTGCTGTGCGGGCTGGTTGGAACCGCGTTCGTTACCTTGACGTTCTTGCCTGCATTAATCATGGCCGCTCTGTTTTTTCGTCGTTTACCAAAAGCAACTGGCAGCACTGAGTCAGGATCAGCCCTCTAGACCTGGAAAGTCTGTTAAAAGAAGAGCATATTCTTGGGTATTTTCAATTATTTTCACTTAGGGCCTGTTAGTCTATCTCGGTGTTTTTTTATTAACCGGTACGCTCAAGATCGAGTCTATGAGGGGAAAATGCAGGTATAGAGGAGAAAGTGTGGAGATGCCGGCGGGGCTAACGGGAACAGGTATAGGGCCAGATCATGCGTGTGTCAGCCGGGTGCAACTCTCCATTTTCCAACATATAGGAGATTCGAACAGCCTTCTCACTCTTAGGCAGGGCCGACATGCTTATTGAATCAACGGGCATGGATTTGCGAAAAAGTGCATTCGGGTCCATCCAGTGCGCATCGAAAGGGATCACCATATTACCGTTGTCATAATATTTCTCACTGCCGGAGTAGAGGATATCGAAATGGAGTACCGGTCGGCGGGACTTCCTGCAGATTTCATGTTTCAACTCACAGCCCAAAACCCCGGTGTTGCCGGTGGTGCCGATAACATCGCCCATCTTCAGGCGCTGTCCTACCTGGACATCGGGCATACGTTGAAAATGGGTGTAGCGACTGTAGAGATAGAGGGGCAGACCACTCTCTCCGGGAGTATGTCGCATCACTACCTCGATACCGCGAGGGCTTTGCTTACCCGCATAGACTGCAATCACCTCACCATCCATCACCGCATGGATGGGGGTGCCGAAGGGAGCGGGAATATCGACGCCACCATGGTAGGCCTGCTTGGGGCGGAATTGTGAGTAATCCATGGCATACCAGTGATCGATACCACGACATGAGACATCCTCACCCCACACAGGGTAAAGCCCGGTTTCGATCAAACCACGATCCTTCAGGTCCTGCACACTGTCATGACGGCCGCGGCGGATGGCGCTGATGGAAACCGCATCCGGCAGTTCGATACCGCTTTTCGGATCAGGCGCTTTTTCACCCAAACGGATCTGCAGTTCGTCAAAGGATATGACACCGTCCCCATCCAGATCGACCTTGTCGAAAATCCGTTTCTTGCGCCACTCCTCGCGGCTGATGCTTGCATCGCCGTTACGATCCAGTTTTGACATTATTCCCGCGGCTGTCTTTTGTGCGCAAACCTCTGCCGACAGTGAGGCGAGAATGAATATAAACAGTAACTTTAGTGCAGTTGAAGGACTACAACTCAAGGTAATATTCTGTTCCATCCCGTATCACCTCAGACCTTGCCTTATTGAGACTGTAGAATGTTCGTCATGCCGGAATCCAGAATCTGGGCACACAGAAATATGAGCCAAGTGACTAACATACTCAAGGTTGCCTGATCTGACACCCTCTGTCGTTTTCAGCACAGACCGCTACGCCTGAATTTTGGCAGGACGAGCTCCCTCGACTGCCTCACTCTTGCGGGGCGACCGAGGCCTTGCTCCGCTCCATGACCTGCTGCGCCAGGTAGCTTTCCCCAAAGCGCTTCACGTTATCGCTTTCACTGTCGAACTGACCGAAGTGGCGCTCTTCATCCATCACCAGATCCTCGAACAGCTTTTTGGTGGCGGAGTCCGCATGGCTGGCGCACTCGAGGGCGAAGCCGTTGTACATCTTGATCGCAGACTGCTCGGATTTGTCGGCCCATTCCAGCATCGCCTTCACATCCTGGATCGGCTCCACCTTTTGCGCCGCCTGCATCACCACATCCCCCTTGAGAAACAGGATCCGGTCTGCCAGACGCTCGATATGCATCATCTCCTCGATAGCGGTTCGCTTGAACAGGGCCGACAGCAGTTCGATGCCCTGGTCATCGCAGTGGAAGTGGAAGTACATATATTGATGGACCGCCGTCAGTTCATCGGCCACGGCCTGATTCAACAGTTCGATGCTCTTTTCGTACATTTTGAATTCACTTCCTTAAAAAACTATTCAGCAGAGAGAATACAACATCTGCTCCAGGATGGAATACTCATTTTCGGGTGTTATCTCTCTGTATCGTATTGCGCTACCTGTATGAGATTTCCGTCAGGATCTCTGAAGTAGAATGACAGGATGCCGCCCTTAGCCCCTGTACGCTTTATGGGGCCTTATATGATTTCTACCCCGTAGGCTTTGACATGAGCCATCGCCTCTTTGAGGTCTGTATTGGAAATGAAAGCGCCACCCTGCCTTTTGCAAAAGCCTCTTTGGTCATACCCATCACCGACCCATAGAACTCAACGGTTTTGTCTATATCCTTGACTGTCAGTACGATGTGATCGATGCGATTGATCTTCATATTCAATTCTGTTGTTCCCCTTCCATGCCATACTTCTTCAGTTTGCGCCACAAGGAAACACGATCGATGCCTAGCGCCTTTGCCGCCTGGGTGCGATTCTGGCCACTGCGTTCGAGTACATACTTGATATAGTCTACCTCCCGTTCGGCCAGGGTGGGCAGGCGCCCCGATTCTTCCCGCACCACATGGATCGCTCTATCCACCAGGGCCGGGGGGAAATTGGCGGTTGTCAGTAAACGATCATTGGCGAGGGTGACCGCTCGTTCGATGATGTTCTCCAGTTCACGGATGTTCCCCGGATAATCGTAATCGTTCAGCACCGCCAATGCCTCGGGGTCTATATCATCCGTCATGCGTCCTATTCTGGCCGCATGCTTGCGCATAAAGTAGAAGGCGAGCAGAGGAATGTCGTCCTTGCGTTCCGCCAAAGGCGGCAGGTGCAGTTCCACTACGTCGAGGCGGTAGTAGAGATCCTGGCGAAAGCGGCCCGCGGCAACCTCTTTTTGCAGGTCGCGATGGGTGGCGGTTATCAGGTGGATATCCACCGCGCGTGCACTGGTCGAGCCCAGGCGCTGTACCTCACGTTCCTGAATCACACGCAACAGCTTGACCTGCATCGAGAGGGACATTTCCGCAATTTCATCGAGAAACAGCGTGCCGCCATGGGCCGCCTCGATCAGCCCCTGCTTCGCTTCATTGGCGCCGGTATAGGCCCCCTTCTCATGACCGAAGAGTTCGTTGGCCAACAGGTCTTCCTGCAGCGCGCCGCAGTTGACGGCCATGAAGGTATCCTTGTCGCGGCCACTGTGGTTATGTATGTATCGGGCCAACAGCTCCTTGCCTGTGCCGCTCTCTCCGGTAATCAGGATATTGGTGTCGCTTGGCGCAACCTGTCTCGCCATCTCCATCAGGCGCTGCATGATGGCATTCTGGGTGATGATGGACGGCTCGGGATGGTTACTGTTGAGTTGCTCCTTCAACTGCCGGTTCTCCCTTTTCAAACTGACCAGCTCCAGGGCGTTGCGAACAACCTCGCGCACCTCATCCAGGCGAAAGGGTTTGGCAATATAGTGAAACGCTCCCGCCTTCATGGCGGCCACGGCGGAGTCTACGGTGGCATAGCCTGTTATCAACACCACGGCAACCTCCGGGTCCAGCTCTTTGGCGCGTTTAAGCACAGCCATACCATCGACCTTTTCCATCTGCAGATCGGTAAGCACCAGATCGAAACGATCCTTCTCCAGGGCGTCGACGGCCCCCGCGCCGCTGGTGCGCGTGGTTACCTCATAGCCCTGCTTGCGGCATACATGGGCCAGATTTTCAACAGCGGTCTCCTCGTCATCGACTATGAGGATGCTGGCCTTCTCCGTTAATGCCTCAGTCATTTGCCTGCTCCTCACCGGGGAACAGCACGATTACCTTGGTCCCTTCCCCGGCACGGGAAGCGATAGCCAGGCAGCCGTCATGTTCCCGCACTATCTCCTGAATGATGAACATACCCAGTCCGACACCCTTCCCGGGTTCGCTGGTTGTAAAAAAGGGATCGAATACCTTTGGCAGGGTCTCTTGCGGGATGCCAGGCCCATCGTCGACAACCAATATCTCGACAAAGGGACCAGCGTGATCGGAAACACATGTAAGACTCCCCGCCACCTCAGCCCCCTCGGGTATCATGGAGCCGCCATTATCGCGCTGTATGGCACTGATCTTCACATGCACACCCTTACCTGCAGCATGCAGCGCATTCTGTATCAGGTTGATAAACATCTGTTGAATACGCTGTTTATCCACCACCAGGACCAGCTCATCCGGAATATTCACAGTCAACTTCGCTGAGTGTTGCAACAGCGCCTTTCCAATCAGGGATTGGGTTTCATTCACCAGATCCAGCAGTTTGATCCTGTTCTTTTGAAATACCTTTTGGCTGCCGAAATCGAGCATGGTGCGAACGATGTTCTTGCCACGTTCAGTCTCACTGTCGATCTGCTTCAACCAGGTGCGGAGTTGCTCGGGGTCGGCGTCTGCTTCTTCAAACTCCTCCATCAGCAACTGCGTGGAAGAGGAAATATTCGACAGCGGATTATTCAACTCATGCGCCACACCCGATGCCAGAATCCCCAGTGACGCCAATTTTTCGCTCTGCAGCATTCGCCTCTGACGGATCTCCAACTCCTTGAGCATGCCATTGAATGCATCGGTAAATGTGATGAACTCACGATCATCGGACGGTGGCTGGAGATGATTGAAACGCCCATCGGCTATCGGTTTCAAGTATGACTCCAATCTTTTCAGGGGCAGCAGAACCACACGTTTGGCTCGATGCCCAACGATATAGATAGCAAGCCCGATGATGGGCAGGAATATAAGTAAAAACCATCGGGACTCCTTCACAGCGGCTTCGAGCATGCTGCGTTCCTGCTTGGACAGGAACTCGACGGTGATGTAGATCTGGTGTCCGAGTGTCCTGATATCGTCTTCAATCTGCTGTTGATCGACGCGGGATGTCTGCTCCCAATCACCCAGCTTGCCGCGGTAGGCCTGCAGAGTTGCGATCAAGTCAGAAGGGGCCGATTGCTGCATAAGCGCGGCCAATGATACTTCATAGGCGCGCACAACCTGCAAGGATGACTTGGCATATTCATCTGCCCTCAAGCGCGCCTGCCTGTCTGCATAGAGGAAGAGGTTTTTCTCCTCTCTGCGCATCTCAGAAACAGCATTCCGCAGATCCGATACCACCTCACCCTCCCTGATCTGGCGCTGCAGAAACAACAGATCGAGAAAGGCGATCACCGCAAGCACCAGGGTGCCGAGAACCAGGGCGATATACACAGTGGTGATCTTGCCCTGCAAACTGGAGAGATCAAAAGTCATCGCTATTACAAATCGCAATACACTGTTTCAAAATGAAACAACTATAGCAAATCGCATTGATTCCCGCACGCCCCCGGCATTTACCATGAAATTGCCTCAAACCCTGCAGATAAGCATTGCATTTTGCAACACACCCCTCCATTAAAGCAATAATAACCAACCAACTATCAATAAGTTACATGCCTTATAAATTGGCACACCTATTGCGATTACCTGTGACAACGAATACTTGGAATCTGTACCCATGACCAAATTAAGCGATGACCTGAAACGCATGTTGACCAGCCTGGCATACCAGGATGCGGGGGAGTTTTTATCCACACGAGACAAAATGAAGGCGCTCGGTATCACCGCAAAACCGAATGATGCCGGTTCCTCACCCGCCCTGAAGATGGTCTCAAAGCCCGCTTCCGACCGAATCGCATTTATCAGTGACGGCAGAGGTCGCGGAGCACCCCTCGATTACGCCATTGACACCTGTTTACGGCTAGGGGCAAGAATCGATCTGCTCATTCATTCCGCAGATGATAAAACAGAGATCACAGCATTGGAGGATCGGATCAGGTCCACCGGTCTCTACTGCCAGACCATCCAGCTAAGTGCTGAACCTGTGGGTGACATCCTCAACTACATTCACAACCAACCTTCAATCGTTTCCATCGTGGCGATGCCGGATGACGCTGCAGCCAAGCGAATCGTCGAAAAGATGATACCCGGGCATAGTGGGCACATAGATGTACCGCTGGTGCTCATAGGAGATCGTTCATCCCCACGCCCTTCCAAGCAATCAGCAGCCTGACAACCAAGAAGTACCAGCATGAATCAAACGACTACTTTCTTACCGAATACAGACCATGCAGCAAACACAGGGTCGACCATGAATAAACTCGCGGACGAAGAGATAACTATCACTAAACCGGGAATAATCTCTAGCAAGCAATTAATCGCAGCCATCCTTTTTGCCGCTTTGGCGGGATTTCTATCCACCGTGGTACCGACAGTTGAAATTGCCTGGGTCGGGGCCATCCTGGTCCTGACTATCTACCTGTTCGCTTTTGAAGTGGTCGGTGTGGATGTGGCTGCGGCGACCGTAATGGTGATGCTGGGATTAACATCCCTGCTGGCTCCAATGATGGGTATAGATCAGGGCCTGGTCGATAACAAACATCTGTTTGACGGCTTCTCATCCAACGCGGTGATCTCCATCATAGCGGTCATGATCATCGGCGCCGGACTCGATAAGACCGGAATCATGGGCAAGGTGGCAGCCTTTATTTTAAAGATCGGCGGCACCACCGAGTCACGCATCATTCCGATCATATCGGCCAGCGTGGGATTTATCTCCTCCTTTATGCAGAACGTGGGCGCGGCAGCACTTTTCCTGCCGGTGGTTTCCAGAATCTCCGCGCGCTCGGGTTTGCCCATGTCGCGCCTGCTTATGCCGATGGGTTTTACCGCCATCCTGGGCGGCACCATGACCATGGTGGGATCCAGTCCGCTGATTCTCCTGAACGATCTGATCCTCACTTCAAACAAGGCACTGCCAGCCGATCAGCAGATGAATACCTGGGAGCTTTTCTCGGTGACCCCGGTGGGGGTGGCATTGATTGCCACCGGCATAATCTATTTTGTTGTAGCCGGTCGCTATGTTTTACCCAAGACCAAGAGTGAAAGCAGCACTGTGGGAGCGGATCCGATGACCTACTTCAATAAGGTCTATGGTGTTGATTTTACCGTCAATGAAATCGTCGTAAAGGATGACAGCGACCTGGTCGGTCAGAACCTGGATGACGTGGAGACATCCTATAGGGTTCGGGTTATTGCGAGTAAGCAATCCGGTGAAGAGGCAAGGGTAGGCCCAGGCACCATTGCCCGTGATACAGAATTCCGCACCGGTATGGTTTTAGGTATTGTTGCCGATCCCTACGATCTCTCTCACTTCGTAGAAAAGTACAACCTCAAGAAACGCCGAGAATTGCGTACCTTCTCTGAATCGCTCTCACCCAACAAATCGGGCATTGGTGAAGTGGTCATTCCACCGGGTTCCAGCCTTATCGGCAAGAGTGCGCGGGATGTCTGGATGCGCAAAACCTACGGACTGGCGTTGATCGGTCTGCACCGGAATGGCGAAACCATGCGTGAAGGGGACGACATACGCAACATGCCGTTTCAAGCCGGCGACACACTTGTGGTGCACACCGCCTGGAATGTGCTGGAGCGAATCGAGAAGGATCGTGACTTCGTGGTTGTTACCACCGAGTACCCCCATGAGGAAGAGCTGCGACCCAACAAGATAGTGCCGGCGGGTATATTCTTCAGCATTGCTCTGTTCATGGTGCTGTTTACCGATATCCGACTCTCTGTCGCGCTGCTTACAGGGGCCATGGGCATGGTACTAAGCGGTGTGCTGAAGATCGAAGAGGCATACGCTGCCGTGAGTTGGAAAACGGTTTTTCTGCTGGCATCGCTGATCCCCCTGGGATTGGCGGTTGAAACATCCGGCACCGCAAAATGGATCGCGGAGCAGGTGCTTTTCGTCGTTGGTGACATGCCGATCTGGGTGATCCAGGCTGCAATCGCGCTGCTGGCCACTTTCTTTACCCTGGTAATGTCCAATGTAGGCGCAACCGTACTGCTGGTTCCGCTGGCAGTGAATATCGCTATTGGTGCAGGCGCGAATCCTGCAGTTTTTGCTTTGACGGTTGCAATCGCCACCTCCAACTCATTCCTCATTCCCACCCATCAAGTGAATGCCCTGATCATGGGGCCGGCCGGATATCGGGTCGCTGACTTCATGAAGGCTGGCGGTGTCATGACACTACTCTTCTTAGTGGTAATGATTGGTGTGATGAATTTGGTATTCTGAGGGTATTTGAGTAATGAGTGGTTCACCTTCGATATTAAAACTTATCCTTCTGTCTCTTTTTTCTCTCCTGCCGGCAGCAGCT
The DNA here is from genome assembly GCF_963455295.1 of Candidatus Thiodiazotropha sp. CDECU1. Classification (NCBI taxonomy): domain Bacteria; kingdom Pseudomonadati; phylum Pseudomonadota; class Gammaproteobacteria; order Chromatiales; family Sedimenticolaceae; genus Candidatus Thiodiazotropha; species Candidatus Thiodiazotropha sp. CDECU1. Next base: position 499,004 of record NZ_OY734020.1, on the reverse strand, counting down.
ATGGCGGTAGAAGCGGAAGCTCACCCATTGGACCTGACCGAAAGCTGGGTGGGCTTTCTCTCCATTGGCATATTTCTCCTCGCCTACCTGCTGGTAATGGCCGAGGAGTACACTCACCTGCGTAAATCCAAACCAGTCATTATCGGTGCAGGTCTGATCTGGGGATGCATCGCCTGGGTCTATGCAAGCCATGACATGCCCACTGCCGCTGGCGAAGCGGTACGCCACAATCTTTTGGAGTATGCGGAGTTGATGCTCTTCCTGTTAGTGGCGATGACCTATATCAACACCATGCAGGAACGGCGTATATTCGATGCCCTTCGCGCCTGGCTGGTACGTAGCGGTTTTGGCTTTCGCGCACTGTTCTGGATTACCGGAATCCTGGCTTTTTTCATCTCCCCGATCGCCGACAACCTCACAACCGCCCTGCTGATGTGTGCGGTGGTTATGTCAGTCGGTGGCGATAACCGGAAGTTCATCAACCTGGCCTGTATCAATATCGTGGTCGGTGCAAACGCAGGTGGGGCCTTTTCTCCCTTTGGCGATATAACCACGTTGATGGTCTGGCAAAAAGGCATTGTGGAATTCGGTACTTTTTTCAGCCTGTTCACTCCTGCGGTTGTAAATTTTCTGGTCCCCGCCGCCATCATGCATTTCGCCATACCCGACATCAAACCTGCCGCATCCGGTGAAAAGATAGTGATGCAGCGAGGTGCAAAGCGGATCGTCGCTCTGTTTATCGCCACCATTGCCACTGCAGTCTCATTCCACAATTTCCTTCATATGCCACCGGTCATCGGCATGCTGACCGGACTTGGATATTTACAACTGATGGGTTTTTACCTGAAGAAGACCGCAGGTAGGGACCATCACGGCAAACCCGACAATGTTGAACATGATGGCGAAATGGGTTCGCCTGTCGCATTCGATGTGTTCAATCCCGTTGCCCGGGCCGAGTGGGACACCCTGCTCTTCTTCTACGGGGTTGTGCTTTGTGTGGGTGGCCTGGGTTTTCTGGGCTATCTGAGCATGGCATCAGAGCTGATGTACACAGGATGGGGCGCCACCAGCGCCAATGTGGCTATCGGCGTTCTCTCCGCCATTGTCGATAACATCCCGGTTATGTTCGCGGTCCTCACCATGAATCCTGACATGTCTATGGGTCAATGGCTGCTTGTCACCCTGACCGCAGGTGTCGGCGGTTCATTGCTATCAATCGGCTCTGCCGCAGGTGTTGCCCTTATGGGACAGGCGCGAGGGAAGTATACCTTTTTCAGCCATTTGCGATGGACACCTGCGATTGCCCTGGGCTACATCGCCAGTATCTTTTCCCATATGGCAGTGAACAGCCACTATTTCACAGGCGCCTGATCAATAAGGACCATCGCAATCCTCAAGCCCTGCAATCCACTCCCGCACAACTGCCAGCGCCTGGGTATCGATCTCACTGCTACCCAGTGGCGGCATGCGCAGACTGTCCAGGCTCTGCATACGCAGCAGCAGGATCGAATTGTCCGGATCACCCGGCTTCAGCAGGACCGGGTTGATCAACCCAAGGTCGCCTGCCAGCGGCGCCTGGTTGCAGAGACCGGTAGCGGTCAGGTCAGCACCCATGCGCAGATCGAGGTTGCCACCACCCGTACCATTGGGCTGGTGGCACATGGCACAGTTGCTGTGGAGATAGCTGCGTGCGCGACGCTCCGCTGAGTAGACGGTGTCATCGATGGCGTAGAAGACGGTCGACTTCTGCAGATCATTGAGCGAATCGGCCAACAGATCGATCGCCTCGTAGGTTATCAACTGGTTTGCGTTTTGTGCGCTATAGGGAAAGTCGCGATTCAGCTGACCCAGTTCAGGCCCCAGTGCAACTCCGGCGATGCCAGTATGGCAAAGCATACACTCCGCGGGACTCGGGTAGTGCCAGGTCTGGTTGCCAATGGTCTTGTCCTTGGCAGCATCGAGCAGGACCGCATCGGTCAGGCTCTCGTTCCACTCATAGCTGTAGCCTCGCCAGCCGCTATTGGCGTGACGCATCAGCAGACGGGTCTCGATCAGCTCGCCATTGAGACGAAAATGTTTGCCTAGAACGCTTCCGGAAGGAAATACAAAGCGTCCTTCGGCATCGACGGAGATGGTGCTGCCATCGGGTATCGCCATGAAGCGCTCCTTGTCAGCGAAGTCTGTCCATAACAGCGCATTTATGTTGTAGGGGATGACGTTGTCGGAAAAGCTTTCAACATCACCGGATTGGAAACAGCCCCAGGAGGAAAGCATTGTGGGTACCGCTCCCCCGCCACCCGTCGTCTCAGCTGTCAGTTTGTGGATGCTGCCCCCCAGGTGGAGCACATACAGTTCCCCCGGCTGGTCCTCTGCAAAAGAGACGATATTGAGATCGGTATCCAGGAGTTCCTCGGCGCTATAGCCACCGGCGCCGTCATCCACCAATCCCCAGATCATTCCGGAGCCGTAATCGCTGTAGAGATAGCGCCCCACCAACTGAGACAACTCACTGCCTCGATAGACATGACCGCCGGTCACCGAAATACCCTGACTATGGTCATACTCCGCCACCGGCAGCGTGAGTCCTGTTGCATCGCAATTTGCACTAGCAGGATAGCAGTGGCTGGCCTCCATCAGGTTCCAGCCATAGTTACCGCCACGGCGGATTATATCCACCTCCTCGTAGGCGTTCTGACCCACATCCCCCAGCCAGAGATCCCCTGTCTGGCGATCGAAGCTCCAACGCCAGGGATTGCGCAAGCCATAGGCATAGACCTCTGCCGCGCCACCCCCTGAAACGAAGGGATTGTCGGAAGGGATGGCGTAACTACCCAGGCCATCACCAACATCGATACGCAGCATCGATCCCAGCAGGGTCGCCGTATTCTGACCATGCCCCAGGGGATCGCCACCCGAACCGCCATCACCCAGACCGATATACAGCATACCGTCCGGGCCAAAGCTGATCTGCCCGCCGTTGTGATTACTGTAGGGCTGGTCCACCACCAGGATGATCTGCTCTGTGGTGGGATCGAGGGTTTGGCTGGCACTATCCAGGGTGAAGCGTGAGATACGCGATTCCAGGTCACCTCCGGGGGAGGCCGTATAGGAGAGATAGACAAAACCGTTGCTGGTAAAGTCGGGATGGAAGGCCATGCCAAGCAGCCCCTTCTCACCCCCATAATCCACCCGATCGCTGATATCGATATAGCTCTCCACACTCTCAACAGCCGGGTCATTGGCGAAACGAACCACCTGACCGGTCTGTTGCAGCGCGTACCACATAGAATTGTCGCCAGCTATCTGGTACAGCCCCACAAGGGAACTCAAGTTGGGCAGCGATGGATAGGGTGTGGATAGCTGTATCGCGGTTGCGATACCGGCATCCGCAGGCGCGACGCACTGACTACTGTTGGCCGGTATTGCACTGAGTCCTGACGCCCCTGCGGCCATGGGATTCACGGTTACCCACAACCTATCCCTGCCAACCAGGTCCTGATCACTCACCTCAAGCAGGAGCTCATAACTACCGATGGCAGGGAAAGCGATCTCGGGTGATGCAATGGAGGAGTCTGTGATTGCCGCCGCATCCGGCCCGGCAACCTGTCGCCAGGCAAAGGAGACCTGATCCGAGGCTGGCGCCCCATCGATCAGCACGCTGGGATTGGGAATCAGTCTATCCGGCAGGGTAAGTGTTTGAGCCTCTCCCACATCCACTTCAAGCCGGGTGGATGAGTCTGTGTCATCACTGCCTCCACCGCCACCACAACCGCTTATCATTATCACGACGGGATATAACGCAACTGTCACGAACCATGCAAGATGGATCTGCATCACACACTCCTCCGTCCTTATGCCGCCCTTGATGGACACTCCGCATCGGATCGACGTTAGCCACAGGGTGTCATGATCTAGTGCGCCGGCATCAATGCTTCAGGATCATTAAGTCTGGTATTGATATCATTCAATGATAACGGTTCAGGCCAGGTGGGGGGATCGAAAAGCGTGACCTGGAGCATAAATCACTCGATTGCCTCTCTTTTGAGTGGCATGGCAATTAACAGCCATTCAGCGCTTTATTATCAGCTTTTTCTCGTTACTCAGACTTTTTTTTTGATTGCTTCCCTGGTCGATTTCGGCGACGTCCATGGGTTTTGAGAGGAAGTGTCCCTGTACATAGTCGACACCGGATTCAAATAAAAATCTCAGTATCGCAGCGTCCTCCACATATTCCGCAATGGTGTACTTGCCCAAGGAGTGGGCGATATCGTTGATGGAGTGGACGATAGCCCGATCGCTGGGGTCCATTGCAACACCCCTGACGAACAGACCATCGATCTTGATGAAGTCCACCGGTAGATTTTTCAAATGGGAAAACGACGAGAACCCGCTGCCGAAATCATCCAAAGCGAAGCGACAACCAAGGGCCTTCAAACGCGTGATCATTTCATTGGCGGAGACCAGATTGGATACCGCCGAGGTCTCAGTGATCTCGAAAATCACTTTGCTGGGGTCGATCTCAGACTTTACGACCAGTTCCTCAATATCGCTGATTAGTTGTTCGTTGGTGATTGTTTGACCAGATAGATTGATGGTAAACACACCCAAATAGCCGCTCTTCTGCAACAGCCCCAGCTTCTTCAATGCGGCGTTAACCACCCAGTAATCAATTTTATCCATCATGTTGAAGCGTTCCGCCGTAGGCAGGAACGCACCCGGAAAGACGACCCCCCACACCGGATCATCCAGGCGCAGCAACAGTTCATTGATCTGTTCTTCCTGGGGAATAAAGGGTAGCAGTCGATCGTAGATCGGTCCTTCGTTTTCCAACAACATCTCAGGGGGAATATGGGCTATGGGGACGATAGGTTGGTAGTGTAGAACCAAGTGATTCTCCACCAATGCATTATGCAGACGCGAGGACCAGCCCAGATCTAGATCCATCGCCTTTTTACTGTCGCTCTCGGAGATAAACAGATGAGTGCGGTTGCGACCTTCGCCTTTCGCGATATGGCAGGCGATATCAGCGTTGGCGAGTATTTCACTGGCTGATTCGGATTCCTTGTCGATCAGGGCAATCCCGATGGTCACATTTACTTTGTACTGCTTCCCATTGTAGATGAACATATAGTTATCGAGCATCTCTCGATATTCATCGGCCACCTTGCCAACACTATTCTTGCACGCATTGCACAGTATGATGGCGAATTCGTCTCCTCCCAAACGCGCGAGTAGATCGGTTTGTCGCAGACGCTGTTTCAGTTGTTGAGAGATCTCCACCAATAATCGATCACCCGCCGCATGACCAGCGGTGTCATTGATGTATTTAAAGCGATCTAGATCTATATACAGGAGCGCACTGATCTCATTGCTACGCTTCAGTCGCTCAACCTCATGGGTCAGCTGCTCCTCGAAGTAACGCCGATTGTAGAGCTTGGTCAGTGCATCGTGGCTTGCTTGCCAACGTAACTCTTCTTCCAGTAACTTCCGTTCAGAGATATCGCGGAATGCAACCACTGAACCCTCGCGCTTATCTTCTATCGTCAGCGGGTATACGGTGCACTCCACTGGTATCGAATTACCGGACTTATGCCAAAACAGGGTCTCCCGCGCTTTGACAGGCACCCCACCTGCATAGCTCTGTTGCAAAAAACAGCCCGTTGCATCGACGGGACAACCTTCTGCATCAGTGTGATGAAAAAGCTCCAGCGCCGATTCGCCAATCAAGCGTTCATCAGCCTCATACCCCAGGATACTTCTGCAGGCAGGATTGACGAACGATATGGCACCCTCGGAATTCACACCATACACCCCTTCACCAACAGACCTGAGGATACCACTGAGGCGTTCACGCTCTTTTTCGATCGATTTATGCGCGCGGATATGCCGGCTCATGGCGTCTATGCGAGTCAGAAACAGATCATCACTTTCATTCTTGAACATGCATTCGACAGCGCCGGCTTCAAGAGATTGTTGAATGGCTTTATCGAGATAGGTACCGGTTATGATGGCAGTGGTAATACCTGTCGTTGTCACATTATCACGTAAACGCTGACATAATACGTCACCTGTGGCATCCGGCATGAAGTAATCGATAATGGCAATATCGAACTGAGATTCAAGGGCCTTCTGGTAACCCTCTCCCACGGTACCGGCAGTCTCCGCTTCATAACCATTTGCCATCAAAAGTCGTTGATACTTCACCCGCACCGTGCGTGAGTCGTCGACAAAAAGTACCCGGATCGGCTGCACGATAGGTTTGATAACTGTTTGTTTACGTTTTCTCTCATTCGCATCGACAAGCAGTTTAGCGAGTAGGTCTGTACTGCTCCAATACTCCTCCCAGAGTAGAAACGACGAATTGGACCTGCTCTTCAAGCGGGCTGTGACAGCCGCATCCGCTTCATGGGCGAGGATAAGCACAGGCAGGGATTGATAGGTTTTACTCTCGAGTAATGTATAGAGCTCGTCCGCCCCCGGGATGGTTTGATCCGGCCAACCCAGGACGACCGCGTCAAAGGCACCCCCATCATCCGAACCCGGCTTGAAACGGTGCAGCGCAGAATTGAAATCGAAATCCGCCACCACCTCATAACCCGATTTGATTAGGAGATTTTTTTCAATGTGCCGAATCGTGGCAGATAGTTCGATCAGCAAAATTCGAGGCAAAACTGCTTTCCCCAGGATAAAATTGGGCTGTGGATTGGAAAAATCCCCCATTAATTATGATGTTAACGGATAGGGGAGCTAAAACTTTAGAGCAACCCCCACAATCACAGCCTCGGCTGCAGTAAAGTCATACGGCTCCGCTGATTATGCACATCTAGATCATAGAGATAGGCGCAGGAGTTGCAGCAGATGGGAACAGGAAGATTGTTCCCATCCGTTTGGCTCACATACGTTAGCTAGGATTATGTTTGATGGGACAGGAAGAGGCCGAACCACCCAGATACAGCAGTGATTAAACTGTCACTTGATACTCTGCGTTGCCACCCCAGGATCAAAGGGAGTTCCTGCATATCACTAGATCCTGATGATTCATTATGCCTTTTTTAACGATTTTGACTATTTCTAAATACCTTCCCCAAGTACTCCGAATATATTGTTCAGTGTGAAAACTGGTCTGATAAAAATCGGGCAAGCCATCTGTTCCACCGGCAACCGAATAGTAGAAACCATGCTCGTTTAGCCTTGGTTGAATCTCTTTTGGCGCAAGCTGCTCGCTATGGGTTGTAAGGAGCAGATAACCATTCCTCTTGGTTACTCGCCTTAACTCCTCCAGCCAAACGAGATGCATCTCCTCCGGGAGATGGGTAAACACCGAGATCGAGTAGATGAAATCAAAATAGTTACTATCGAACGGAAGTGGTGGAAAGCTATTGTTAGCAGTGAAATCACATATATCCGATAGCTTATCCCGGCACCATGCGATCGCCTCATGGTCAATATCGCTGGCGTAAAATTGATTTTGCGAGAACAGCTTGGAGAGATATCTGACAACTCGGCCACAACCGCAGCCAAAGTCAAATACGCGATTACCCCCGGCTTTCTCGGCATGTGAATAAAAAAATGAAAAAAGATCATAAGACAATAACTTACCTGCATTTTCAAAATCTTGCAGGCTCTCATCCCCATGCACCCTGGTGCGTAAATAGCTAGGTGGCGACATCGAATCATGAGGATGGCTTCGCATATGCTCGCGCATGGATCGCGGAAGCCCGGGACGATCCTCATATATCCCATAGATCAAACAATGCTCCAAGCCGGATGCGAATGATCGATTATCGACAGCCGCACTCACATCCGGATTGAGTTTCAGGTAGGTGGCTTCGTCATAGTCTTTTAGGATAAAGGTAGGGTCGATCATGGCACTCCCTGCTGAATATATTCCTTGAATTCGCATTACATTACAGTCTGCTTCAGCATCTGTCCATTGACGTACTTAGTAACTACCCAGCACTAACAAAGCACAGAAGCATAGCCTTCTTCACAGCTGGACAAAGCATCAACCATAAACCTGCCTCGGCAGCCATAGGACGACTTCCGGAAAAATAATACAGATCGCCAGGCCGACAGCCTGCAGAAAGAGGAAGGGTAGCGAGGATCGATAGATCTGCCCCATGGTCACCTCGGGGGGGGCGACGCTCTTCAGATAGAAGAGGGCATAGCCGAAGGGCGGACTGATAAATGACATCTGCATGTTGACCATATAGACCACACCGAACCATAGGGGTAACTCCTGCGGACTGACTCCCGGCAGACCGAAGACGCCATCGAAGCTCATGGTCTTCATCAGTGGAATGAATATCGGTACCGCCAGCAACAGGATGCCGACCCAGTCGAGAAACATGCCCAGGATGACCAGGATCACCATCATCAATATCAACACCCCATAGGGCCCCAGACCGGTACCGGCTATAGTTTCATTGACGAATTCCTGCCCGCCGTTGACCACGTAGAAGCCGACAAACAGGGTGGCACCGAAGATGATCCAGAGCACCATCCCGGTAACCCGCAGGGTGGTGATGGCAGCGGAACGGATGTTCTCGATGCTGAGACGTCGATGCATGGCGGCCACCACCAGGGCGCCGAAGGTACCAACCCCCGCAGCCTCCACCGGGGTTGCGATGCCGGCGAAGATGATGCCCAGCACCAAGGCCACCAATACCAGGGGGGCGAACATGTTACCCAGCAGGCGAATCTTTTCCCGGGTCGTCACCCGCTCCTCTTTCGGCAGCGGCGGCCCCCATGACGGTTTTATGGTAGTGGCGGTCGCCACATAGATGATATAGAGACTGGAAAGGATCAGGCCGGGAATAACCGCGCCGATGAAGAGTTCGCCCACCGACTGCTGCGCTATTACCGCAAACAGGATGGCCAGGATCGACGGGGGGATCAGAATCCCCAGGGTCCCGCCAGCCAGGATGGAGCCACAGGCGATGGTCGGATGGTAGTGGCGACGTATCATGGCCGGGAGGGCGATCATGCCCATGGTCACTTCGGTGGCGCCGATGACGCCGCACATCGCGGCCAGCAGGGTAGAGGCGATGATAGTGGATATGGCCAGCCCGCCGCGTAAGCCACCGAGGATCTTGTAGACCATATCGTAGAGCTCTTCGATGATCCCCGCCCGCTCCAACATCGAGGCCATGAAGATGAACAACGGGATCGCCGACAACTGGTAGTTGGTCATCAGGGGGAAGATGCGTGACGGCAAGATGTTCAGCATCGCGGCATCGCCGAACAGGAACAAGAAAACACAAGCCAGGCCGCCGGTGACAAAGGCCAGGGGTAATCCTGCCATCAGCAGCACCAACAAAGAACCGAACATAAGGACGGTCAACCATAAGATATCGATTTCCAGTCCCATGGCGCTACCCTTCCGGCCTCACTTCCGCATCCAAGCTCACTGTGTCTGGTTTGATCACAACCAATATGTCTTTGATCAACTGGGCGATGCCCTGAATCAAGAGCAGCAGCGCGCCAATTGAGAGCGCCAGTTTGATCGGCCAATATTGGATACCCCACTCGGAGATAGACACCTCATTCACCTCATAGGAGTCATAGAAAAAGGTCCAACCGGTCATCAACAGGGTGAGCATAAAGATAAAAAAGAAGATGGATGTTACGACATCCACCATTGCTTTGGCACGGTTGGAGAAGTGATTGTAGATCACATCCACCCGTACATGCGCCCCTTCACGCAAGACAAAACCACCGGCAATGAGATACTGCATGCCAAACATCAGAAACATGCTCTCGTGAGCCCAGTTGGTGGGTGAATTGAAGACATAGCGGACGATGACTTCGTAGTAGTAGACGAATACTGCAATCACCGACCAGTAAGCGACAAACTCACCAGCCACACCATTGATGTGGGATATTACCCGGTTAATCAGAAGGGGTTCGAACCGGTCTTCATGCTCCTCTTCTACAACAGGACAATGAAAGCCCTCATCCGGCTCTAACTTTTCAATCTGGTTGCGCTGTCGGATCAGTTTCGGCATCAACACCAGATCGATAAGCAGCAGAAGCAGCATACCACCACCCAGGATTTGGGCTATGCCACTCCAATTCTCACTCCCCTGTTGTGCCTCTTCCAGTGATAATCTGGCCCCGGTCAGCTTCTGCTTGGCATCACTGAGACGTTGTTCTGCGTTTCGGCGCCCCTTCTCGACCGCCTTTTGCCCACGCTGCACCCTGAATTCCGCCAGCTTGACCCCATTTTGTGCAGCGGAAAGATCATCACGCATACTCCGCACCTCCACATTCACCACCAACAGCGAGATGAAGAGGGAGATGAAGGCCAGCGCCCAAAAACTTTTCAGATAGAGCCTGTGCACGCCGAAAATTCCGCCAACGATGAGCAGAAAATAGCCGAGTGAGAGGGAAAGAGGTTTAGTCGATTGCTTGAGTGCTGCCTTGCGGAACAGCACCATGGCCAATAGAGGAAACAGGATCAGACCACTCCAGTAGAGCCAGTGTGGCAGTACAAAGCTGATCTCAGGCATGGGACCGGGTCTCCCGACTGCACCCACCCATGGCGCAGCAGTTATTCTTCGTAGGATAGTGGGTAGTGCGGGGCCTGCTCTTGGGCAGGCCCCGTCTGCTCATCACTGGATCAAGCTTTCAAAGACTGTCCTTTGATCATCTCCTTATCCACATAACCCAGGGAGCCCGACATCATATACTCCAACTGGATCTTGAAGGCCTTGGCCGCATAGGCATCTTTATTCGCCCATTTGTACCACAGGGGTACGGAGAGCAGCGTGAAGGCCTCTACGTCTTCCTCGGTAAGACGGGTGACTTCCGTACCGGCCTCCTCGAATTTCTTCCAAGCCTTCTGATCGGCCGCCTGAATCGCCGCATGATGCAGATCGGAGTAGGTGTGTACCTCCATCTCCACGAACTGCTTCATATTCGCAGACAGCTTATCCCAGGACTTTTGCGAAACGGTGAGATCCATCAGATCCACCGGCTGATAGAGGGACATGAATCCCGGCGGTCCCATGGAGATGTACTTGGTCACCTGATGGAAACCCAGGGCGTGGTTGATCGCCGGGCCCACGTAGTCCGCCACGTCGATGGTCCCCTTCTCCAAGGCCGGGAAGATCTCCGAGCCGGGCAGCAGGGTAGTCTTCGCACCGGCCGCCTGGAATACCTCCGCCACCATGCCGCCGGGCAGGCGCATCTTGCGTCCGCGAAAATCATCGATGGAGCGGATGGGCACCTTGGAGTGGATGATATTGGGGCCGTGATGAATAGGTCCGACAAAATAGAGCCCCATCTTACCAAAGGCTTCCCGCGCCAACTCCAGGCCACCGAGCCCATAATAGAAGGTATCCCACTCATGGGGATTGCGCAGCCCAAGAGGATAGGATGAAAGAAAAACCGCCAATGGCATGCGCCCGGCCCAGTAGAGGGTGAAGGGATTCATGGCATCGAGAACCCCGTTCTTCACCGCATCAAATAGTTGGAACTCCCCAACCACATCCTTAGCGCCGAAGGGTTTGAATGCCAGCTCACCTCCGGTTTTTTCAGCGATACCGTTACACCAGTCCTTGAACACCTCCAGGCCTATTCCACCGGGCCATGAGGTTTGAATCTTCCAGGTTGTGGTTTTGGCAGCTACCGCATTACCGATAAATGGTGCGCCGGTAATGGTCAGTGCACCGGCGGCTGCCGAGGTTTTGAGAAACTGGCGACGGCGCATGTCAGTAGTGTTGTCAGGCGCTGTTTCTTGATCCTGACTTTTTTGGTTTTGAGTCATGGAACCCTCCTCGTTAGTTATTACCCGCAATTATCGACTGGTTTTGGACCACTCGAATCCTATGCCTTGATTCATTACGCTTGAGGGACAAGTGGCGATCTTCGATCCATCCATGCCCTACTCTACAGTATCTGAAAGACCCGGTGAGCAGCCAGAGAGAGGTCTGTACCATTACTGCCGACACGTTCTAACACATCCTTGCGTGCTTATCCTCAACCTCAGACTAGCAGCAACAGCTGATATAGACTAGTTTCCAGCAATAACGTCGTGTGTATAATAAAATTATACTAGAGGCTAATTATGAGAATTTCCTTATGATCTATCGCTGCTAAGTCTCTTCTTTATTTACTGGTTGCACGCTGCAGAAATGAACGACAGATCGAATACACACCGTTCGAGGAGTAGTACGGCAGGTTACTCTGGTAGTCGTGTTCTGTCTGCTGAATGCTCATTGGGTGTATCCTAACTCAATGCATTTGAATAAGCATCGAATCCCTCTGATTGCCATGTATACCGACTTTGGCCCCAGCGGTCCTTACCAGGGCCAAATGGCAGCCGTGCTCGCAACCCAGGCTCCAGAGATACCCCATGTAACACTGATGGCGGATGCACCGATGTTCGATCCTCAATCTGCCGGACTGTTATTGTCCTGCCTATGCGACAAGCTGCCGTTGCATACTCTGGTCTTATCTGTAGTAGACCCAGGTGTAGGGGGAAACAGACGGCCCATCATGATCAAGAGTGAAAGGCAGCTGTTTGTCGGCCCTGACAATGGCCTGTTCATCCCTGTTCTACGCCGTCACGAAAGATGCGAAATCGAGACCATCGACTGGCGCCCCCACGAGCTCTCCGATACCTTTCACGGACGGGATCTATTTGCACCCGTAGCCGCCAAACTAGCGGCCGGCAAAGATGTTGAGGGAAGCCCCCTCAATTTAGATCAATTAGTTGGATATGATTTACCAGTCGATGATAGACGAATTATCTATATCGATAACTACGGCAATGCGATGACGGGTATCAGCGCAGAAGCTGTCAGGGATGACAAGTTATTTTTCATCAAGGGGACTAGATTAGGTTATGCACGGACATTCTCTGAGGTTCCTGCAGGTCAGGCGTTTTGGTACCGCAACTCCAATGGTTTGGTGGAATTCGCTATCAACCGCGGAAATATAGCAACTCTTCTTAACCTCGACTTAGGCATGACAGTCGAGGTTTAGGAACAATTCCATTGGCAGTTAATTAAATTCACAATTACTTTGCCCTCAAACAAAATGGGTGCAGCAGGTTTCTTGATAATTCACCATACTTGACACGTGCCCGAGTACACGCCTCCTTTTGATAGGGACAGGTAAAGTTTTGGTCAATATCATGAATTCGCTTAACCACCTTTTCCTCGATGACCGGATCGGCGTAGCTGTTGCAGTTATTCCCCTCATCCCAGCTTCCATCAATAAAATCCTCAATATCGAACTCGACGCTAAATTCCCAGGCCCTTACGATCTCACCGGCTTTAAATGAATCGATGATCTGGATATCGCAAGTGACATAGGGCCTTTCCAACAGATTGGCAATCACGCCTTTCAAGGGATCGTCGTGCTTAAGCAGCACCTTGTTCCAGAAACGCATACCATTGAAGTTGGCGACCAGGTCAGCATAGGAAAAAATACCGGTAGTGCTATAGCCAAACAGACCTGACTCCTTCTCTCTACCCCAGGCAAGCACATCTGACAGAGACCTGTTATCGTACTCCATCAACTCGAAATAACGCCATCCTTCAGCAAAAAAGTGGCCGAGCTTGTCGACACCGATGAGGTTGCCTTCAACATGCACCACATCACTTAGCTGCTTCAAATTCAGTGAGATGCCCTCGATATAGTCGATATCGCGATAGATCGAGTCATTCAGAGGCAGAGAGTAGCTGTTCCTGACAAGCAGGCTTCGCAACTGAATATCGAGATGGTAACCCTTAAGCCCCCATGTCACGGAGTTGGATTTAAAGATAGCCTTTCTGAGTTCCCTGTAGAGCACTTGCTCGTCGCAATACTCACCTTCCCGGTAGAGCTCAAGATCGCCCACTGCATGTATGCTTATGCGTTTCCGATTTGCTTCGTCAATACCCTCCTTGAGTCGTTGATTAAAGATTTGATTAATGGCTGTACGACTGTTTTCCAGCTCTACATTTCTTGTTGTAACGCTATCGATTTCCGCGGCAAAAGCCACAACGGATGCGCTCATCAATACCAAGACAGTGATCAGCAAATGACGCACTCTGGGCAAATTCACGACAAATAACATCTATTTTCCAAATAGCGATCAGTAAAAAAAGGAATTTCCAGTCTGTCAACACTCAATCATCACACGCCGAAGTTCAACTTGCATAGAAATCAAAACACCAACAAAACCGCTTATAGCGGGCAACGGTTATCCATCAGCCTCGAAGGCGCGCCACGCTATTGATAATTTTCCCCGCCGAGTATTCATGCCATATGGTTCAAAGCGGCAGGGTCCCTGAGGCTGCATTATCAGCCAGGTGACATAAGGGTCGCAGCGTGAAGATAGTACCTGGTACAAACTGTGTCCGTTCTCATCTTTAATTTTAGTCAATGAGAATAATTAAATTATTGCAGTACCACCTTGTTAGTGGTTGATTGATCCCAAAACTCCACCAGATTCCCGGCACCATCCAGCGCATACTCTAGTGTACCTCGGCCAGCGCGGTCAGGATGACTTCTGTCCGAAGCGATTCAGAATAGAACACAATGAACAACAGAAACCAGTTAATTGGGTGCCGCATGCATTGTTCAAAGTCATTTACTAAAAACAGCATCCTCAATAATTAACGGATAGAAGTAGCCATAGCCAAAATCTTTATTGACATATAAAACACCTTTCCCGACAACTTCGTCACCTACAGCCAATCCAACTTGAGTTGTACGAAAGATAATCTTATTGTTATTTTCCTGCTTTGCTCCTGTCCCATCTTCAATGTGGACCCAATCTCTACCCATGATTTGACTGGATAATTTTGATATCTTTCCCTTTACTTCAATTACCTTGCCGACCAGATCATCCTTCTTTTCAAAGATATCTTTGATAGTAAAACGTCCGACAGGGGCTGCTAATTCTTTTGGATTTTGTGCTTCAGCGTGTTGTTCAGGTGATTTTATATTTGGTGATGGTTTTGCTTTAGCCTTTGTAGGTAAATCTGTTCCTCTGTTAATTGCCTCGACAAAAAGAATTCTATCAAAGGTTCGATTGAGTGATTTACTAGTGAAGTTTTCCATTAGCATCTGTTCGTAAAAACTGACCTTTTCCCCAACACTAACCTGGGTTTCAGGCAATGCAATCCAGAATGTTTTACCTTTTTCCTCAACCCGAATATAAGTATAGCCGGCACTGGACATGGTTTCCATAACGGTAGCCGTGTGGGCGATAGCTCCCGGATTATTGTCAGACATGCTTGTTCCGTAAGACCAAACTTGCGTACCAGCAAGGGTGAACAGAACTAAGAAAGTCCATGAAATTTGCCTAAACGTGTACATGGTTGTCTTCTCTAAGTTGGAAATCCTGGGACCAAAATCATTGTAATCATAATGGCAATAGCCCGTAATACTATATTTTTTTAAATGAGATCTACTGCTATTGCTTGGTGTGCATGTCTATGCAGTGGTTTTAAGCCAATAGGCTACTTCTAACATACCGTAGATAGGGCGATTGTTACAGGATCACCACTTGGGACAACGGGTAAAGGTGAAGTTGTAGGTTTTGTCTTTCCAGGCTCCGCCCCAGATCCGGGTGAGATTCATCTCGTCCCCATCCAGGCGCAGGATTTCGCGTACCGGCGTCCCCCAACCACGAACAGTTTTGGCCTCACACTCGGTATAGGCATCATTGCACCTGAGATCCGCCTCGTGGGTCTGCCCGCTGCGACCACCGCGGATGAACAACTTGCCATCCATTACGGTGTACTGGGTGATCTTGCGCTTCTTCTCACGACACCACTCCCCCATGAGTCCAACAGGCTCTCCACCGGGCTCGGACACAGGCGGCTTTGCCGCTAAAGCAATGCTGTCAAGGAGCGCCGAAATGACAATCATGAGCCACATCCAGCGCCGTTGATCCAATGGCTTTTTAAACAATATCACGCCACGCCTCCTGATCAGGAAATTGGAGCCAGAAACACCCGTGGTGGGTGCTCTCGCAAGATGGGTAGGGATGATACCTTTTAAAGATATGCCATGCCTACAGTTTGCCTGAATGGCTGGAACGGACTGTTCACACGAACTGAAGCCAATTGAACGATTCGTTCAATACTTTCGATACCTGACTCGCTGCAGTGGATCGTTATCTTTCGAAGTAGAGCAAATAACATCCAGGCAGGCAGCTCCTGTAACGCGCTATGATCCCCGATTATTCGATAGTTGACACCACTTTGGAGCTCTCCCCCGGATGGCGTTTATCCTTCTCCATCTGCTTTGGATTGGCTCTGGTATAGTTCTTGCAAATTGAATTAGTCATCAAAGTCTATGTCCCTCTAAAAGAGGTTTGTAAATTGCCCGCGAGGGACCATCGTCTCTATCACTACAAGTTTCTGGTTTAGGAGTTTTTTCATGAAGAAGTATGCTCTGGTAGTCTTGGCTGCTGCAATCGCTTTTCCTATGGCTAGCGTTGACGTTATGGCAATGGATGAAGCCAAGGCGATAAAAAAAATGGTAAAAAGAGGTAAGAAAGTTGCCATTAAGCAATGTTTCGCATGCCATGACATAACCGAAGACAAGCAGAACAGAGTCGGCCCCCCGCTGTGGGGTGTCTACGGCAGGTCTGCCGGTGCGGTTGAAGGTTATCAATACTCCGAAGCCCATTTGAGCAAAGCGGATTCAATCGTTTGGGATGAAACCACCCTCGATGCTTATTTGCAGGATCCAAAGGCGCTTGTACCCGGTAACAAAATGGCATTTCCCGTTGTTGGTGTGCCTGCTATGAGCGATAAACAACGGAAGAATGTGATCGAATTCCTGAAGTCTCTAAAATAAAAGTTATTTTCAGCTCCAGCAGTAAGGAGATCGTGAATCATGACCCGCTTGTGCAATCGAATCATATTACCCCTATTACTCATTATGTTTATCTCCTCTCCTGTGTTTGCGGCCGACAGCGGTGTGGTAACAATCAATGCCAAAAACTCCGCAGCGGAGATCCTGGAAAGCTTAAAAATGCAGCTTGAGCAAATGCGTTTCAAGATCTTTTCGGTGTATGACCATGGGGACAAGGATTCCGTAAAGCAGGTTATCGCTTTCGGAAAAACCAGTCACAATTCACGCATCATGTGGCACGACCCCGCCGCCGGTCTGGAACTGCCCCTGAAGATAGCCGTTTTCCAGGACGACGTGGGTACCCAAGTGATCTATCGCAAACCCAGCGCATTGCGCAACACTTATAGCTTGCAAAACTGTAGCCTGCTGGATGAGTTGGACCAGGTAATGGCGGAGCTGGCTCAGAAAGCAGCCCAGTGACACTTTCCAGTCTTCGCCTCCTTCTACCAATCCTGCTTTGGCTTATTGCATCTCCGATTGCCGCACTCTCTGAGCCAGTGTCGTCGGGAGCCTGTGAAAGCCGCTCTTTCGGTAGCGGTATTTTTCGCGCTTACACCGACCCAAGACCGGTATCCAAGCAGGCGTTTACCACCGATGGCGGTGAAAAGATCGATTTGGCCTCTCTTCCCGGCCCACGCGCCCTGCTTGTCAATTTCTGGACCACCTGGTGTACCCCATGCAGAGAGGAGATGCCCTCCCTTGACCGGCTGCAGGGACGCATCTCCAGTGACCGGTTGCTGATACTGCCCTTGGTTAGGGATGGAAAAGGATTATCGGAAGCGGAGCGTTTCTATCGAACCCATGAAATAACCAATCTGCCGGTCGCTGCCGACCGTTTCGGCAAGATCTCCCATGACCACCGTATTGGCGCGCTGCCCCAGACGCTGTTTGTCGACCAACAAGGACTGGTAAAAGGTGTTTTGATTGGCGGTGTGGATTGGGAAAGCAAACCAGTATTGGAGTTATTGAACGACTGCTTGAATGTAAGGGTCGACCAAGAAGCATCAGGTTGACATATTCTATCTATGCTTCGGTATCGTGTGAGTGGGCACTGTTCCACTCTCTGTCGCAGACTTCTTCAAGTCTAAGGTAACCAGGGCCTGTTAATACTAATAATGATAGAAAGGTTGAAAGAAATTTTGTTGGGCTTGAGCCTGAGTGCTTTCTCGACCACCAGGGTCATCAACAATGGCGATTCGGTTCCGTTGACGCTTGAGTTTGATGATGGCAGTAGAATGGATGTAATAGCGCCGGCTAGTAATATCGTGGTGAGCGACAGTTAGCGGAAGTCGGGCCTTAGCCAATAAATGAAACGGCCCGTCAACGAGGTTCGCATGAGTTGTGGAGATTGACACTGTTATATCAGGGAAAATCAGCGACAGGCGTAAATAGGGAGAGTATCCAGCCAGATTGCTTAACTGTAGCAGTCGGTTCTTAATATGATAAGGGGTATCAGGTCAGACAACGCTGAATTGGGACAGCTAAGGAGTATAAATTCAGATTTGATCTGACAGTTAGTGTCAGATGGGCTATAGACTTACTTCGGCTTCCGGCCAAGACCGGACTAATTGGCCACCATCAGGACGATAGGCGGGAAGGTTGATCATGCGCGAGTAGTAAATCGATCCTGATTGGTTCACACAATGATTACCTCGTATCTTTTCTCCAGTGAGCTATGCTCTCCTTTGGGCAAGGAGTCTTGTCAGATATCTCATCATCGCAATGTATCGGCTTCTGCCACTCTCTATAGACGTCGAATAATTGAATGCTCAAGAAGCACGAGGGTCATCGATCAAGAACAATAAGCAGGCGATCGTCAAAACAGTATTCTTCAACAGAGGAGGATGAAATTATGTCTACGCATATCACTCTTGTGAACTTTACGGACCAAGGAATCCGAAATGTGAAAGAATCACCGGATCGGTACGAAGCTTTCAAGGTACTCGCAGAACAAATGGGGTTAACAGTTGTGGGCGTCTACTACACTGTCGGGCATTATGACATGGTCGTGATCTTGGAGGGGAGCGACGAAGCGGCTACAGCGGCACTACTGAAGGTAGGCTCCCTCGGCAATATCCGGACGGAATCAATGCGGGCGTACTCAGTGGAGGGTATGAGAAAGCTTGTCGAGAACTTATAGACGTACTCTTCAATTTTCGCTCTGGCGCTGATCAGAACTGCTCAGCATTACCCCGCCAAGGAGGGGTTTTTCATGGCGGTTTTCTCAAAAGCAGCCCCTCTGATTGTGCAATGCAATAGACATGAGGCGGCCAAGAGCGGAAGGTAGGGGTAGCTATTGACCAAATTAATAAACCTAAAAAGCGGACGCTCCAAATTTTGCAATTGCGAATTTCGTTAATGATGAACACTATAAACCGACTTCTAATCAGCTAGTTAAATCCGCTTTCAGATGGATAGTCGATGCACTAGGAAATAAATGGCGTGCAGACAGTCCGCCCAGAAGCCTTCTCTTTGCTGTATTCTCCCCCGTTTCTCAGAGAGTTACAGAGCTGGATAATTGTAGCGCTGCCACTTTCGCACACAGTTGCTAGATACGATATGAAACAGGTCATCCTAGAATCCACTCTCACCTGCCCCCATTGCGGCTATCAGAAAACCGAAATAATGCCGACCGATGCATGCCAATGGTTTTACGAATGTGAAAACTGCAAGAAACTGTTACGTCCCATGAAGGGAGATTGTTGTGTATTTTGTTCTTACGGAACGGTGAAATGTCCTCCTATCCAGATTGGCGATCGTAATTGTTGCGATCACTAACGACCTAAAAGACTACCAATCCGTTTCACTCTGTTTTTTGTGCACAGTTGTAGACACCAATAAAAATTCTAATCCATTGAAAAACTTTAGTTTAATCTGCATGGATTCACTGTTTCTAAACTGATGATGCATTAGGAGCAAGATTCTTCTGTACTCCCTATCTTCGGTCAATAAGTTGACTTAATATGTCGATCACTCTAGATTGAGGATGTTTTACATTAACTGATAACTGTCTATGCTTCGTCGTTTCCTTGTCACATGGCTAGTCGTGTCCATCCTCGGTTATGGGATGGCGATGGCAGCTGATGTGCACAACGATCTAGCGTCAGACCATATTCACATTATTGGCGAACACGTGAATAATCAGAGTGATACCGATGACGCGGTTGGTTGTGACCACTGCTGCCACGGTGTTCTCCATTTGCTCGGTCTGAACAGCACTGAAACTTTTAACCTAGAAGCCGATCTAGGCATTGTTCCTGCGTCCTATTCTGTTTCGTTAGTTTCCTTCTTTCCGCCCTCAGTTCTCCGACCTCCAATCGCAGCCTGATTTCCACCATATTTGGTGCCTGCCTAACCGCCTGCTAGCTACATATCAGACGGCGTTCATAGCAGGCAATCGTTTCTAACGATACAACGGAACTCAGATTATGCCGTTTTCTATCTGCATGCGTGCAGGCCTGTTAGCCTGCCTGTTATCACTGATTGCCTGGACGCCATCGGCGCTCTCAAAGACGGAGTCATCACATAGCGAGGATATTCAACAACTGGCTGACATCGTCAACAGTGCTCTTGAAATTAACCCGGAGATACAAGCAGCTAAGGCCGCAATGGAAGCGACCCGGGCTCGTCTTGCCGGTGCTGGTTTGCCGCTAAACAATCCTGAGTTGGAACTGGAGGCTGAACGTACTGACATTAATATCTACACCCTCGGTATCAGTCAGACCATCGACTGGCACGACAAACAGAGTGCGTTTGAACAGGTGGCTCGGGCAGAATTCGCATCAGCCCAAGCACATGTTGACGTCCTACGGTTGACAAAAACCTCCGAGCTTCTCGACACCGTAGGGAGAATCGCCGTACACCATGAGATCACCACGTTTTCCAAACACCGCACCAAGATATTGGAGCGTTTCACTAAACTTGCAGAGCGACGTTATGCCGCAGGTGACATACCTCAGTCGGAGCTAGAGTTGGCACGCCTGTCACTGGCGGAAGCGGTTATGCAACATGCCGGAAATGGCTCTGAACTCATCCAGGCGAGAAGCGATTTTTTCAGCCTTAGTGGGCAGATGTTGAAAAGCAGCATCAAGTTTCCTGACCAATTGCCTACAACTCTTCCCAGCACCCAGGATGAAGCAACTCTCGCTCGGAATCATCCACAAGTCCAAACTGCTTACCAGATGGCACAGGTAGCTCGGCAAAAAATTCGTGCATCTGACCAGGAACGCAAGGCGGACCCTACATTCGGCTTGACCGCTGGACGTGAAGACCAAGAAAACTTGGTTGCACTCTCGTTCTCTATTCCACTTCAAGTCAGAAACAGTTTTCGAAGCAACGTTGATGCCACACAGGCAGAAGCGCTGCAAGCAGAGCAGGAGGCTCAACAGGCTTACCTGAGTGTACTGGCCAGGTTGAAAGGTGCCCAAGAGCGCTACAAGTTAGTAGCTCGCGCCTGGTCCTTCTGGTTGTCCCATGGGCAGCCCAGTTTGCAACAGCGTATTGAATTGCTGGAAGCCCAGTGGCAAGCCGGTGAGATCAGCACCACTGACTACCTTCTACAGATCCAACAAACACTGGACACCCAAATCGCCGGAGTTGAACTTCACGGCAATCTGTGGAGCGCCTGGGTTGAGTGGTTGAGCGCATCTGGAAACTTGAATAAATGGCTGAATGAAACGTCAGAGGAGCAGTAGACAATGAACATTCGAAACTGGAGCCTTTGTCTCCTGGCCCTGATCTTCTTTTACACCCATCCACTTACTGCTGCGGAAGAACATGATCACGCTGAAGAAGTGACAGAAGAACACAGAGGTGAGCATAAGGATGAACACGGGCACGAAGATGAACATAAGGATGAGCACGGACATGAAGAGGAAAACCGCGTCCATCTTAATAATGAACAACGCCATAGTGCCGGAATTGTAGTGGACACCTTAACAGCGCGATCCGTTCCTACAGAGATAGAAGCACCGGGTGAGATCCGACTCAACGCCTATGCCTCCAGCCAGGTTACACCTCGTATCGAAGCTCAGGTTGTCACGCGCCATGCTCGCCTCGGAGATCCTGTCGCTGTAGGGCAACCGCTTGTAACCTTGTCCAGCGTCTCGATGGCCGAAGCACAAGGGGAGCTGCTAGTTGCCGCAAAAGAGTGGCAACGGGTGAAAGATTTGGGGAAGAAAGTTGT
Organism: Candidatus Thiodiazotropha sp. CDECU1; assembly: GCF_963455295.1. NCBI lineage: Bacteria > Pseudomonadati > Pseudomonadota > Gammaproteobacteria > Chromatiales > Sedimenticolaceae > Candidatus Thiodiazotropha > Candidatus Thiodiazotropha sp. CDECU1. The sequence continues at coordinate 476,956 of NZ_OY734020.1, read as the reverse complement.
CTCTGAGCGGCGCTATCTTGAAGCCCGAGTGGCCTTTCAACAGGCTCAAGCCAAACTGCTGGCCTATGGCTTAACCTCCAAACAGACTGATCAGTTGATCCATACAGGCAATATCACCCAAGCAGATGGTCGTTTTACGCTGCTGTCACCCCAGGATGGCACTGTCATTCGTGACGATTTCCTTACAGGCCAAATGGTGGACCCTGGGGATTTGTTATTTGAGCTCACTGACGAATCCAGTCTCTGGGTCGAAGCCCGTATTAACCCTCAATTCGTTTCCCAGCTCAACATTGATGCGTCCGCACGGGTGCTCGTGGGAGACGCATGGATCGATGGCAAAGTCATCCAGATTCATCACGCACTGGATGAGACAACTCGCACCTTGGCCGTTCGTCTGGAGATTCCAAATCCGGAAGACAAAATTCATCCCGGTCAATTCGTGACTGTAAGAATTCAGACCGGTACGTCAGGGCAAACCGCCCTCACCCTGCCACTGGAAGCGGTCTTGCGCAGTCCTGATGGTGATTGGCAGGTTTTTGTGGAAGAGGAGCCAGGCGAATTCGAGCCAAAAGAGGTCGAAGTGGTTCGGCAATTGCCGGGGCTGGCTGTAATCGTGGGACTGTCACCCGGTACGCGTGTGGTCACTCAGGGGGCCTTCTTTGTGCAATCGGAACTAGCTAAGTCCGGTTTCGACGTTCACAACCACTAGGAGGCCGGTATGCTCAATCGACTTATCGACTGGTCTGTCGCCAACCGTCTGTTGGTGGTGCTTAGCTTGCTGGCTGCGTTGGGTGCTGCCGTCGCCCTGATACCCCGGCTCAATCTGGATGCCTTTCCCGATGTCACCAATATCCAGGTACAGATCAACACCGAAGCACAGGGATTAGCCGCTGAGGAAGTGGAGCAACTCATCACCTATCCCATTGAGGCAGTGATGTACGCCTTGCCCGACGTCGAAGAGGTCCGTTCCATCTCCAAGACCGGTCTTTCTGTAATCACCGTTGTGTTTAAGGAAGGCACTGACATCTACTTTGCCCGTCAGCTTGTCTTTGAACGGCTACAGGATGCTAGGGAGCAGATTCCTGAAGGCGTCGGCACGCCAGAGATGGGGCCGAACACGTCTGGCTTGGGCCAGATCTATCAATATATCCTGCGCTCCAGCGATCCTGAAAAGTACGATGCTATCGCTTTGCGCAGCCTCAATGATTGGGTGGTTAAACTGTTGCTCCTGCCGGTGGATGGAATCACTGACGTACTCTCCTATGGTGGGGAAGTACGCCAATACCAGGTACAGGTCAATCCCGACAGACTGCTCGCCTACGGTATCACGATCGACGGGATCGCCGAGGCTATCGAAGAGAACAATCGCAATGCCGGTGGCTGGTATCTCGACCGTGGCGCTGAACAACTGGTGATTCGCGGTGTAGGGTGGTTGCGGGCTGGTGAAGATGGCCTGCATGACATCGCCAGTATCCCTCTCAGGGAAGAAGACGGCGTGGTAGTACAGGTGCGCGATATCGGTCAGGTGGTATTCGGCGGTGAAATACGCCAGGGAGCGGTGACCATGACACATCGCAACTCCGAAGGAAAACCGGAATCCTTAGGTGAGGTTGTAGCCGGGATCGTGCTCAAACGGTTAGGGGCCAACACAAAGACGACTATTGATTCAGTCAAGGAACGAATGCCGGCCATTCAACAGGCGCTCCCGGATGGAGTCACCATCGAACCCTTCTATGACCAGGCTGACCTGGTGGAACAGGCAGTGGAAACCGTCAGCCGAGCGCTTACCGAAGCCTTAGTACTCATCGTGGTCGTGTTACTGCTGTTTCTCTTGAATATTCGGGCCACTCTTCTGGTGTTGATATCCGTCCCTCTCTCCGTGGGCCTGGCTTTGACGGCTATGAGCTACTGGGGGCTCTCAGCCAATCTAATGTCCCTGGGAGGTCTGGCGATCGCCATCGGCATGATGGTGGACGGTTCGGTCGTAATGATGGAAAACATCTTCAAACATCTTTCCCACCCCGACCCTACCCATGAAGAAGCGGCAAAGGAGGAACAGGCACCGGGGGACGCTGATCCCTATGACGCGGCTCAAGACCGGCGAGGTATTCCATTGCGCATTCAGGAGGCTGCCCGGGAAGTGGGCAGACCGGTGTTCTATGCGGTAGTCATCATCATCGTGGTCTTTGCCCCACTGTTCACGTTGGAAGGTGTGGAAGGCAAGCTGTTTCAGCCTATGGCGATCTCCATAGTACTGGCTATGTTGACTTCACTCGTGGTGGCGCTGGTGGTGATGCCTGCGCTATCCACTTATGCCTTCCAGCGTGCTGTCAAACATCGAAATAGCCCCATATTCCATCCACTAGAGTGGCTCTATCGGCATTCCTTGCGCTTTGCTCTCAAAGTGAAATGGTTAGTTGTACTGGTTGCTGTGGCGATGTTCGCTGCTGCCATGATGCTTCTTCCACGGTTGGGTACTGAGTTCGTGCCAGAGCTGGAAGAAGGTACCCTTAACATTCGAGTCACCCTGGCGCCGTCTACCAGCCTTAATACTGCATTAGGGGTGGCCGCGCAGCTCGAAAAAATTCTCATGGCGTTTCCAGAAGTGACCTATGCCTCCAGCCGAGTAGGACGTCCAGAACTGGGTGGCGATCCAGAGCCAGTCTCCAACATTGAGATCTTTGTGGGATTGATGCCGGTTAGTGAATGGACCAGTGCAAAGGATCGTTTTGCATTACAGAAACAGTTCGAAAAGGCACTATCTATACATCCGGGCCTACTTTTTACTTTCTCTCAACCCATCGCTACCCGTGTGGATGAGCTGCTCTCGGGCGTCAAGGCCCAACTGGCGATCAAATTATTCGGCCCAAATCTAAATGTACTTGTAGAAAAGGGTAAAGCCATCGAAGCTCTTGCGAGGACGGTCCAAGGCACCCGTGCTGTGGAGATGGAGCAAATAACAGGGGAGGCACAGTTGACTGTCCGACCGAAGCGGGAGGTGTTGGCTCGGTACGGTATTCCAGTGTCACAGGTAATGGACTTGGTTTCTGATGGAATTGGCGGCACTGAAGCTGGTCAGGTCATTCAGGGTAATGAACGTTATGACATCACTGTGCGTCTGGGAGAGTCATATCGTAAGAACACCGTGGCACTGAAAGAGCTGGTCCTACAGGCTCCTGGAGGAGCCTGGGTGCGTCTTGGTGAAGTGGCCGATGTAGTCATTGAATCCGGCCCGCCACAGATACGTCGAGATGACGTTCAGCGTCGAGTAGTAATTCAATCTAACGTGGATGGTCGAGATATGGGAGGGCTAGTCACTGAACTGCGCGAGCGTATTGCCGGGGAGATCAAATTACCGCCAGGATACTCCGTTGTCTTTGGTGGGCAGTTCGAGAACCAGGAGCGTGCACAACAACGATTAATGATCGTCGTACCCTTATCTCTTGGCTTGATATTCCTCCTACTCTACTTTGCCTTCCACTCCGTGGGTCAGGCATTATTGATCATGCTTAATGTACCACTGGCATTGATAGGTGGTGTCGCTGCTCTTTATGGGACGGGGCAATATCTCTCGGTTCCAGGTTCTATCGGGTTCATTGCCCTGTTCGGAGTTGCGGTGCTCAATGGCGTAGTGATGGTTAACGCCATTAATCAGAACGTTGAAGGCGGTATGCCATTATCTGATTCTGTCTTCCGTGGTGCCTTATCTCGTCTGCGCCCAGTACTAATGACTGCTGCTATTGCAGCGTTGGGATTGATTCCAATGTTACTTTCAACTGGAGTCGGATCCGAGGTTCAGCGTCCCCTGGCTACTGTAGTGGTTGGAGGATTGGTATCCAGTACCCTGCTGACTTTGTTTGTCCTGCCTTCCTTATACCAGGTGTTCTCCAAAGGGGCTCAATCAACTCCGGAAAATGGTCAAACGAGAAAGAGGCAATCATCATGAAGAATCCATTTGTTTTCAACCAAAAAAGTCTTGTAGCGTTGGCCGCTGCCTCTTTCCTCTCGGGCTGTGCCGGCCTGTCCGATAATATGGCCAACGACGGAAAAATAAGCGTTGAACGTATTGATTCCCGAGTTGCACGGATAGCCCATGTACAGGTACGCTCCGATGGCTCCGAATTGAGAGTTAGCGGAGATATTCGCAAATCATTTCAAAGGCGCGGACGAATTCCCGGCCATCTTCATATCAAGGTCTTCGGTGTCAATGGAAAGTTGTTGATCCAGACGACAAGCCGTTACTATCGCAAACACACTAAATCACGGAGGTCTCATTTCTCTGAATCACTACCAGTCGATCCAAAAACAGCGACTAAAGTGCGTGTGATCCATCACAGGATTCGTGACAACCATGCCGAGTGAAAAGCAGACTGATCCTAACCACAAAAAGTAGACATTAAATTATGCACACTTAGCATAGTAGTCTTCTTCAAATTGCCTTGGGCTTTTATAATCGATAGTTGAGTGCCGTCGGACACTGTTGTAGAACAGTTCGATATATTCAAATACGCATGCATAAGCATCATCCTTGGTTAGAAATCTCTCTGCATAGATCGACTCCACCTTCATTCTCGCAAAGAAAGATTCGACTGCAGCATTGTCCCAGCAGTTACCTTTTCGACTCATACTAGGCCGTATACCTTGTTCATACAACTTTCCTTGATACTCAGATGAGCGATACTGAACACCCCTGTCTGAGTGAAGGATGAGCCCAGGCTTTACGTTGCGGCGTGCTTTTGCCATCTCAAAGGCCTCTATGATCAATTCCGTTGTCATCGACGTGTCCAGTGCCCAGCCGATAATCTGTCGTGAGAAAAGGTCCATGACCACCGCTAGATAAACAAAGCCACGCTCCAGCTTGATATAGGTAATATCCGATACCCATTTCTCATCCGGAGCGCTGGCACTAAAGTTTCGCCCAAGCAGATTGTCGCTGACATGATTGATGGCATTGCCTGATGGATAAAATTTAAAATGCTTGCCATTACGGGCCTTTAGGCCGGATTCTGCCATCAATCTGGCGACATGGTTGAGGCTACAGGGAATACCTGCTTCATTCAGCTCCACCCTGATTCGTGGCGCCCCATAGCGCTTTTTGAACTGCTCAAATACCAAAATCACGGCCTGGCGCACCTGCTCACGACGTAATGCCTGCTCGCTCGGCTGGCGATTACGCCACTTGTAGTAGCCCGATCGACTCACACCCAGCCATGCACACATCTTGTGTATCGCATGCTGGCCCCGCAGAGATTCTACATAGGCGTACTTCACCGATTTTGATTCGAGAAGTACGCCGCTGCTTTTTTTAGGAAATCGCGCTCCTCCTTGAGATCGGCGATCTCGCGCTTTAATTTGCGGATTTCCTCACTCTCCTGTTTCGAATAATCGACTCCGTTCATGTTATTAAACTGTTTCTCAGATAGACGTTTATATTGGCGTCTCCAATTATAGATCTGACCGGGATGTATACCCAGTTCCCGGGCAACCTCAACAGCAGAGGTATTCGGATCTTCTGACCGTCTGACGGCTTCGCGCCGAAAGTCCTCTGTATAGTGATTGTATTTATTCTTGTGTCTTTTGTTTTTCGTCATCTCAAGACTCCTTATTAGGTTGTAGTGAGATGTCTACTTTTCATGGGTAACTTGAAGACTTAACGCCAGTTCTAACAGGAGCGTTTAATAGGGGATTCAATTTTTTGTTCGCTGAGTTCACAGACTGATGACTCTGAGTAACCAGCTCGAGTGTAGCGTAATTCCGCAAGAGCTTGCCGAATTATCAACGATGCGGAGTGCAGAAACAGTGCGGCCATTAAAAAGGCTACAATATGATCCGGCCATTGACTTTGAGTGACATAAACGACGCCTGCGGCAATCAAAACCGCCAAATTTCCTATGGCGTCATTGCGACTACAAAGCCACACGGAGCGTACGTTTGCATCCCCATTACGATATTTTTGCAAAAGAATCACACTGAAGACATTGGCACTGAAGGCGATTATAGCCACAGAACTCATAACGAGTTCGTTGGGAATACCGAGTATAAACACTCTATGCAACGTCGAGACCAGAACCCACACCCCCATGGCGGCCAGCGTAAGTCCTTTAAACATCGCCGCTGAGGCACGCCAGTGCAAGGAGTGACCGATAGCAAGCAAAGTAATACTGTAGGTAAGGCTATCACCCAGGAAATCCAGCGCATCAGCCCTCAAAGCCATTGATTTTGCAGTGAAACTAGCACCCATTTCTATTAGAAACATTACTGCATTGATAGCAATAACAACCCATAACACAGCCTTATATTGACGCGATACACCATCAAATTTCAGATTGCTTTCACAGCCGCACCCAGTCATCTTTTCACCCATTTTTAGGTAGCTTTTCTACTCTCTGATATAATCTTAATACCTACAGTGACTGTAGCTTCAAGAGGAGTTTCCACATGAATCGACGATACTCCATCGGCCAGATGGCTGAGGCAGGCAACTGCAAGGTACAGACTATTCGATACTACGAACAGATAGGTCTCTTACCGGAGCCGGAAAGAAGTGAGGGAAACCAGCGCATCTACCATCAGAATCATCTGGACCGGTTGGGATTTGTTCGCCATAGTCGTGAACTTGGCTTTTCGCTCGATCGCATTCGCGAAATACTTGCTATAAGTGATGACCCTTCCCACTCATGTGAAGAAGTCGATCAAATTGCACGTAGCCATCTGCAGGAGGTGGAGTCCAAAATAAAACGGCTTCAGAGCATGAGGATGGAACTGAAACGAATGATTAACCAATGTGCCGGTAACCAAGTAGCAGATTGCCGAATAATTGAAATTTTGTCCGACCACTCGCTATGTTTATCAGGAACGCACTCTTCCCAGTAACCGAATGGTCAGCTGAAGGCTTGCGCCAACAGCCTGAAAACATGCAGACAGTTTTTATAGAATCTTCTGCTCGCATAATTATTTAAGACTTTGCAGCTAGTTGCAGTGTCTACAGGGAAGGGTGACGGGATTATTAAGGAGAGAACAACAAATCTTAGTATAAACCCGCCGAAGATAAATAATTGAGCAGCCAATCGTTGGAAGTTACGCGCCTCCTCGTCTGAGCTAGGCGTTGAATGTCACCTTATGGGTGAACTGAAGATTCGTCTTAAAGACTGTAATGGTCGCGAAAGTGACCGTACCGTAAATCGACAATACTAATGATTCCTTTCCCTTGATTGGAGGAATCGAATCATGAAGCAGCAACCCGCGAACATCGAATGTGCCAATAATCGTCGCATCCCATGGAATAAAGGAAGGATCATCGGGCAAAAACCGCCCCTAAAGCCACAGGATATCTGGTCAATTAGGATCCTCTTAAAGATGAAAAAGAGGTATCGCGATATCGCATTGTTCAATCTGGCAATTGACAGTAAGCTCAGAGCATGTGACTTGGTAAAGCTGAAGACAAGTGATGTCGTCCATGGCGAGAACGTCCTGTCACGCGCATCAATTTTACAGCAGAAAACGGGACAACAGGTTCGGTTTGAAATCACTGACCAAACCCGTGTTGCGGTGCAGCAGTGGATAACGACTGCAAATTTGCGAGGTGATACCTGGCTATTCGCAAGTCGGGTACGACCCGAGGCTCATATCACGACGCGCCAGTACGCACGGATTGTCAAAGCTTTGGTTGCTATGATAGGGCTCGACCCGTCTATCTATGGAACGCACTCGATTCGCCGCACGAAAGCCAGCATTATATACAAGCGGACAAAGAATCTGCGTGCCGTTCAATTACTGCTTGGCCATACCAAGCTCGAAAGTACAGTGAGATATCTTGGGGTAGAAGTGGATGATGCTCTTGAAATGGCGGAGCATACAGAGATCTGACCAAATATTGGCCGGTTTGAGTCCGGGGTACGGTCGCTCTCCGGCCAATAGCGGACATAGTCATCGATGAGGTAACGACGACGGTAATAAGAAAAGCTGACATAGTCATTTCACAAGCGTCATGCGCAGTGCACTTTAAATAACGTGGACGAATGGCAGACCTCAAGAACTCTGCCTGGCAGGCATCAACATCGAGAATCGATCCAAAGGTGGTCATGTGCTTGCAGGTGACTTCCGTTAGAGAATCCGTATAGCATCAATCCAGTCCAGAATCGCAGAGCCCACGTGACGATTTTGGCAGCCTATCATTTCCAAGTGTCGTTCGACTTTAGATCCAGATAACCGCTTGATTTCCTGTTTGTTCTAGGCCTTAATTAGAGCGTCGATACTCTTAACTATGTACATTCGCGTCAACATAAGTATCAATTATTTACAGGCAATTCATCTAGTTATAGAACAATCAGAAAGTGAGGTCAGGGACGATGGTAGGAAAACCGTTCATATCTACTTTCTTTTACAAAGCCTCGAGCAGGCTGCCCATATCAACCAGATTGATTCTGATGCTAGGCCGATTCGTTCAATCGCATGATAGGCCGCATCCGCACTATTAGTAATAGTAAAGATTCTGTGTAATGTAATGTTAGAGCTTAAAAAAATGCCGGTATTGGATTTTTATTACAAAACTAGGGAGAAGTATCCAGCCATTACTGAAAAGGCCGATCGTGAACACATTCGAAATTGGCATTCTCTTGATCTAGAGTTTGCCTATTCTTGGTTTGAGAGTCTGGCAAATGCACTGAATAAAGAAATGAGCAGGGGTGTTGCTCCAAAAAAATATGCAGGTTTATTTAGGCATATGAGCGCATCATTTAACAATGGAGATGAAGAAGTTAGAAATTGTATCGATGTAGCGTTTACTGAAAATCTTTTTTGGCAGGTCACATCAGAAAGAGCAGAATCATACTGGGAGTTGTTACCGAGCAACCTGAAGGAGTTATATGTTAATTTTCATCATCAAAATCCGCTCTAACCAGGCCTTCCAGCGGACGCAGTCGCTAGCGCGCCTGCTCTGCTGAAGGCAACGTTAGGCAAAATAATGAGGAAGCGAAATGACAACAACTGATTGGGATCTTGCGGGTACGTTTCAAACTAGATTCCCGCATACATTCAATTCCCTGCAAAAACTTGTAATGGCCATGGCGGATTATGAGAAAAACAGAGGAAAGAAAACTCTGTTCGGAAAAGATAAGGGGCTGAACGCTTACAAGAAATTTGAAGACGTATTGAGAGACACGTTATTGGCAATGGTTGTCGATGGGGCGGTTGCAAGGAATGTTGGCGCAAAAGAATGCCGCGAAACACTTACAGAAATGATAGGGGCATTTGCCGAGGTGTTTCCAAATTGGCAGGATGCGTATTCCTTCGCAGAAAATTACTTTATCCACAACGCGGAAACTGCCGAGGCCAGAATACAGCAGATGTTGGCCCAGTAACATCATTACTGAGAGGGTACGGAGATGGGATTATGGGATTCATTATTTGGTAAAAAAGTAACCATTCAAGGTCAAGACGAGAATGGTAATCCGTTTGAAAAACAAGTTTCTGAAAAGCAGTTTAAGGAATGGGAACGGGATGGTCTTATAAGCAAACAGGAGGTTGTCGAAGTTCACGTTCTCGACCCCAAAGGAAGTTATACGGCTCACTGGAAAATTGGCGATGATATTCCTGCCGATGTGGTCGAGAAATTCAAGAATCCTGCAACAAACAAACTTTATGCGCTTACGGTGTATGAGGCAGGGAATCCAAAAACAAGCGTATTGCCTCATGCTAAATGGCTGGAAGCAAAGGCGGCAATGGGTGAATAATTCGCCTAAAAATGTATAACGTATATGGACTCCTCCTGTTCAGCAATGTATTTTCAGGAAAATAACGAAATAGTTTTAGTTCACGTATATCCGGTCTTTATTATGGGGAGCTACCCCTGACCTTAACGGCTTAATTCACCGTTTGCCAGATACCTTATCGAGACAGTGGCTTCAAGAGCCGTCGTTATACCCAGGTTTTATCTGGCTGACTATTTGTCACTTTCCGTTAATACACTGCCAAAACTCGGTTTACAACTGTGGCATTTGAAATGAATATGATGCTACTGAGCTACAGGGGATCTATATTCATCGCCAGTAATCAAAAATGACCAGGCCATCCTGACTATCTTATTAGCCAATGCCACAGCTGTATTGTTTGCATGTTTTGTGGACAGTTGCTGGCGTACCCAAGCACTCAATCCATCCTTCTTGCCGTGTACTCTATGCAGGGTAGACCGCGCGCCATGCACCAGCAAACAGCGAAGATACTTGTCACCCCGTTTAGTGATTTTTCCTAATCGGTTCTTTCCACCACTACCGGAATGGGATGGTACCAAACCCAGGCTCACGCTGGCATCTCGGCCTCGCTGGAAGGCACTACCATTACCTAATCGTGCATAGAGCATGCTCGCAACTAGCCAGCTTACACCGGGTATTTTTTCGAGTCGCACACAAGCATCAATTTGTTTGGCATGACTAACCAGAATGGTCGTCGCCTGCTCAATGATTTTGTCTAGGGCCAACAACTGGTTGTATAAATCCCACAAGCATGTTCTTGCAACTAATGTTAATTCATTCTCTGCATCTTCCAGGGCGGAAGGAATCTGATGGCGCAATCGATGTATGCCACGTGAGAAGTTAACTCCATATTCCATTGCGAATCCACGGATACGGTTACCTAACTACGTTCTTTGCTTGATATACTCACTTCGCAATTTATGTTGCGTTGCTAGATCCTGTTGCTCCAGGGTACGTATTGAAACGAAGTAAACATGAGGATTTTTGGATGCTTCATAAATAGCCACAGCATCGTTTTTGTCGCTCTTGTTGCTGGTACGATATTTAGCAACCAAATGGGGCGGAATCAAGTGAGCCTTGTAGCCTAATTGCGTGAATCGTCTCCCCCAATAATGGGCTGACCCACAGGCTTCCATGTAAATGCAGGCTCCTGGATGTTGCATAACCAGTTTCGCCAACTGCTTTGAATTCACGTCCTTATTGACTAATTGTTTACCAAATTTATTAAAAACAGCAACTTGGAATACATCTTTGGCGAGGTCTATGGTGATTGTGGTAGTATTTTTCATGGTATGGGCTCCGTTGGTTTTGGTCGACCTGTCACTTTAACGAGATTTCGACTTAAGGTGGAGGAGTCCATACCATTGAGACGCGGGGTCTCGTTAATAAAGCTGTTAGGCCCAGGAAATCAGAGTATATGGATACAAGCGATATAATTGCCTCATCTGCTGTAATTATTGCATCAATAGCAGTAGGAGTATCGATATGGCAGGGTTATTTACAACGCAAACATTTTCGATTGTCAGTAAAGCCAAATATTTCCGTTCATAGTGACCATACTTCGGAAGAAGAAGTAATATTTACTATGCGAAGTAATGGCCTTGGGCCAGCTATTATTAAAAGCTTTGCCATTGAAGTGGACGGAAAACAAGTTCCTAGTCAAGGTGATGGATTAATGAAAAATGCGCTTATTGGTATTGGAATTGATGTAATAGGGGATGCCAAGTGTAAGCATTTTTTACCATCTATCGATGACGTATACGGCCCAGGCGAAGATCTTATGTTGCTGGATATTACTTATGATCCCGAGAGTAGAGAGAATATTAAAGAGGCTATTTCTCGACTGAAATTTAGTATCAATTATTCATCAATTTATCAAAATGATGAACACACATTCTATGGAAATTGCTAGGCCTAACAATGGCAATAAACTCGGACCCAATTCCGCGGTGTTTAAGTTGTGCTAAAAGAGCCTAGCACAACTTAAACACCGCTACATCGGTCCGGTTATTGCGAGCGTTGAGGCTGTCGGAAAACCCCATAATCCGATAAAATCACATAGACAATAACGGTGCATGGAGAAAGGAAGATGGCACGTTATAAGGATTACAACTACGATCAGATGAAAATGCTGCCCGTGTCCTATGAGAAACAAATCCTGCCGGGCAGTTTCGAATACTCCCTCTCCTACCTGATCGATAACGAGCTTGATATAAGCGCATTTGACCAACAGTATCAAAACGACAGCACAGGCCGGCCTGCCTATGATCCCAAACTGCTGTTAAAGATCATCATTCTTGCCTATTCCAAGGGCATTACCAGCAGCCGTCAGATCGAACGCCTATGTCGCGAGAATATCGTGTTCATGGCGCTGTCGGCAGACCTGCAACCCGACCACAGTACAGTAGCAGATTTCATCTCCCGCGCCCCTGATACGATAGCCGACCTGTTTGGACAAGTCGTATTGGTGTGTGATCGGTTAGGCCTGATCGGTAAAGAGATGTTCGCCGTTGATGGCTGCAAGCTGCCCTCAAACGCGTCCAAGAGCTGGAGCGGCACACATGCTGAACTGAAGAAGAAACGACAGAAGATCGATCGCGCGGTGCGACGCATGCTGCAACGCCATCGTGAGCAGGATACAGCGGAACAACAACCGGATATCTACGAGCGAGAGCAAGAGCAGATCAAAAAGCTGCGAGCAGCCTCACGTAAGATCAAACAGCACCTGGACACCGAGCCCGAGCGCAAGGGCACAAGCGGGAAGAGGGTCAAAAGCAACATCACCGACAACGAAAGCGCCAAGATGAAGACCAGCCACGGGGTTATCCAGGGCTACACCGGCGTTGCCGCCGCCGACAGTCTACACCAGGTGGTCGTGCACGCCGAAGCCTTTGGGCAAGGCCAGGAACATGGTCTGCTCAAGCCCGTAATAGAAGGGATCAGGGAGACCTTCAAAGAGAGCAGCCCCAAAGAAGAGAGGAAACTGCAAAAGACCAAGATCACTGCCGACTCGGGATACCACAACCGGGATACCCTGGAATACCTGGAAGCCGAAGGCATAGACGGCTATCTGGCGGACACCGGCTTTCGCGCCCGCGACCCCCGGTTCAAGGATCACAAGGCATCGAAAGAGAGAAACAAGCGTAAAGAGAAGGAACGGTTCAGCCAGAGCGAGTTTAAGGTTGACCGCAATAACGAGACTTGCCGGTGTCCTGCCGGAAAGGCAATGTGGCTAAAAGCCCGTCGGGCAAGAATCGGCCATCACCTGTTCATGCAGTTCCAGGGCTACGAACAAGACTGCGACAACTGCGGCTTGAGGAAACGCTGCCTGAGAAACGAGGCCCAGCATACACCAAGGCAGATCAATGTCACACTGGATATCACGCAGGAACAGAAGGCGGGAATCCTCGAACGGATGAAGCGTAAGATCGATAGCCCAAGAGGCCGCCATATCTACAGTCAACGATTAGGTACGGTTGAACCGGTGTTTGGCCATCTCACTGATGCCATTGGGATCAATCGGTTCAGCTATAGAGGCAAAAGGAAAGTTGACGGTCAATGGAAATTGATGATGATGTTACACAATATCCTGAAGATCCACCGGTATGGATGGGAATGGACTTAGAATCGAGAATGAAACAAAGTTTGGTGCAACAATTAAAGAAGTTGATTAATCAGTAAAACAATGAAAAAGCTTTGTCAAAAATTGATCATAGGGAAATCTATTTTCCGAAATCAGGTTTTTCGACAGGCTCGTTATGCATCAAAGGAAAATTATGGACATTGAATCGATAAAAATTATATCCGCAATATGCAGTATTGCAGGTTCTTCTATTCTAGCTCTTAGAGTAACAGGTATCCTAAAGGCATTATCTATAGTCGCTCAAGCTCACGAATTTAATATCAATGCACATAGCTCTGTCCAAAAAAACAGCGATAGAGCTCTTATTCAATTGAAAAACTCCACTGAGCACGTTGAAAAAGCCCAGAAACTTCCTCTCTTAATTTCAGGCTTCTTATTAATAATTCTTGCAGCAATTTTGCAGTTAATAGCACTAATAATGCAAAATGGGTGGTTCAATGAATAAAAATGTATAACGTATATGGACTCCTCCTGTTTGGCAATGTGTTTTGTGGAAAAACGAAATAGTTTGGTTCACGTATATCCGGTCTTGTTTATGGGGAGCTACCCCTGACCTCAACGGTACAATACACCGTTTGCAAGATGCCTTATCGGGACGGTGGCTTCAAGAGCCGTCGTTATACCCAGGTTTTATCCGGCTGACTATTTTGTCAGTTTCCGTTAGTACATTACCTAAACTCGGCCTACAACTGTGTCTTTTGAGATGAATGAGGTGCTACTGCGCGACAGGCGCCCTATATTCATCCCCGCTGATTAAAATAGACCAGGCCATTCTGACTATCTTATTGGCCAATGCCACAGCCGTATTATTTGCATGTTTTGTAGAAAGTTGTTGGCGTACCCAGCGACTCAATCCATCTTCCTTACCCTGCACCCTATGCAGGGTAGAACGTGCCCCATGTACGAGCAAACAGCGAAGATACTTGTCACCCCGCTTAGTGATTTTTCCAAGCCTATTCTTTCCACCACTTCCGGAATGGGATGGAACCAAGCCCAGACTTGCACTGGCATCTCGACCTCGACGGAAGGCACTGCCATCACCTAAGCGAGCATAGAGCATGCTTGCTACCAGCCAACCGACACCAGGTATCTTTTCGAGTCGTAAACAGGCATCAATTTTCTTTGCGTGATTGACAAGTGTGCTGGTCGTCTCCTCAATGATTTTATCCAGGACCAATAACTGGTTGTATAAATGCCACAAAGCGCTCCTTGCGACGGTCGTTAATTCGTTTTCTGCATCTTCTAAAGCTGAAGTAATCTGCTGGCGCAGTCGATGTAAACCCTTGGAGAAGTTAATCCCATATTCCATGGCAAAGCCTCTGATGCGGTTACCTAACTGTGTCCTTTGTTTGATATAGCCACTGCGTAGTTTATGCTGAATTGCCAGATCCTGTTGCTCCAAGGTACGTATGGTAACAAAGTAGATATTGGGATTCTTGGATGCTTCGTAAATGGCTACGGCATCGTTTTTGTCACTTTTGTTGCCACTACGGTATTTAGCAACCAGATGGGGTGGAATCAGCTGCGCCTTGTAGCCTAATTGCGTGAAACGTCTTCCCCAGTAATGAGCTGATCCGCAGGCTTCCATATAGATACAAGCTTCTGGATGTTGCAATACCAGTTGTACTAATCGCTTCGAATTCATGCTCTTATTGATCAACTTCTTACCATACTTATTAAAAACAGCAACTTGGAACACGTCTTTGGCGAGGTCTATGGTGATTGTGGTAATATTTTTCATGGTATGGGCTCCGTTGGTTTTGGTCGACCTGTCACTTTAGCGAGATTTCAGCTTAAGGTGGAGGAGTCCATACCATTGAGACGCGGGGTCTCGTTATTAAAGCTGTTAAATTTATGAAGAAATACACCTTAACCCTTACACTTTTATTCATATTCTCACTCCAAGCTTGCAATGAGCATGATGATAAGCACATTGCAACTAAGGGTGTTGAAGGGGGCTTTCAGTCTCAAGATGAAGGAAAGTCATTCTCAGAAGCGAACAACAATCTTTTGAGTAAAGCTACTATGCTAATTCAGGAGGAAAATTATTCTGAAGCTATAAATGTCTATAGAGATATTATTTATCAAAGCCCAAATGAATTCGCGGCTTACCATGGTTTAGGTACAGCATATTACTATCTAGATGACCTTGTTCTAGCAAAGAATAGCTATGAGAAGGCAATATCGTTAAATACAAATCTCTATCAAGCTTACGCAGGATTAGGCGCCATAGCTAAACGAAGCAAAAACTACTCTGAAGCAATATATCAGTTCAACTCTGCAATTAGTATCAATAAAAATTATGCTCTCGCATATTATGGTAGAGCTGGCGTGTATGAAGAAATTAATAAGTATGAAAAGGCATCTAATGATTATAATAAAGTAGTAAGTTTAGCACCTAGATCGAGCTTAAGTATTAAAGCTAAAGAAAAGCTTTCGGCAATAGAAAAATTAACAAGTCAAAGCACACCGACGCAGTAAAGCTGCGCTGGTGTTTGAAGCGTTAATGTCTTCTTTTGATAAGGACCGTAAGAAAGTCTTTACGTTAGCTATGGTCGCAAAACAGACCTGATAATCTCACACTTACTGTCAGATCAAGCCGAGATTCTCACAGTTTAAGCTACACGCCATTACAGCGCATGCCAGAATGTCGGGCATTCTATTTGATCAGGTATTCCTGGAAGACCGGCCTGTTTGTTTTCAACAGTCACCGCTGGATAAACCAACAACAACTATCATAACTGGTCATGACTACTCCGGCTTAACCCTACGAGCTTGGCCAATGCAGTGACAGCAGCTTATCAAAAGTTTCACTACGGCCTACTCGGCAGCAGCAGCCATGTCTCCACACTTCAGCAGGGCAAGCATCTCCCTGTTCTCCAGTTTATTGGCAAAATCACAGGCGTCGACCTCCTGCTTGCCCATTTTAAGGTAGTCCGCCGCCTTCATCGTCTGCTCGGGATCCGCGCCATATTCCAGCAACAGCTTAACCATCATATTACTACCGGTGTTGATGGCGTACATGAGAGGAGTCAGATCCTCCTCACTTACCCTGTAGTTGACATCAACGCCATTTTCCAGCAGCAGCCTGACCGCTTCGATTTTTTCCTCACTGACAGCCTCTTGCAGGAGCGTTCTGCTGAACATGGTTGTCACATTGGGATCCAGCCCCAGTTGAATTGCCTTTTTTAACTGTTTGTCACGATCCTTAACACCCGGCTCATACAGCACAAGCTGTAGCAATTCCCCCTTCTCAACCGCCCCTTTATAGGCTTCACACCCCTCCACTGAGCCAAAATCACAAGCGAGTTTGGTATATTTGTAGGCCTCAACGATGTCTTTGGATTGAATGCCGAATTTAACCTCCCCTTCAAAATAGGCCGACGCCAGGACAAGGCAGAGCTCGCCACTTTTCTCTTCAATACAGTACCCTTTCAGCTTTTCACCCGCCTCTTCATACTGCAGCTGTGAAACCAGGGAGGTAACCTCCCTCTGCCAACCAAAAGGAGCCCCTGCCGCCATGGCCAGGCTGGGCAGAAGGAACAGTCCTATGACTGCAATAACCAGTTGTTTCATGGCTTTCCCTCTCAAGCTGTAATCGTGTTGCATTGATATTACCTATGCACGTTAATTGAGTCATACAAACTTAACTGAAAACACAACAGACATTAACCGATCGGACCACCCATATCATCGGTGCTGTCATGCATCTCCCCGCCCCAATCTATCCACTCCACCAGGGAACCGTCATAGAGCCGGGCTTTTGGGTTTTGCAGCATCTGATGCAATACGAACCAACCCAATGCAGCCCAGACGCCGGTATCGCTGAATGTGGCAAGTTCTCCCATGGTTTGAATGTCATAACGCTCAAACTCCTGTTGGATGATCTCCGAGGGAAGGAACCGCCCTGTGTCGCCATCCAGTAACCGTTCAGGCGGAATCCCGACTCCGTCGTAAATCGTCCCGCCTTCTGGCACCTGCGGGTCTCGCTTGTAGCCTTCAAAGTAGGGCTTGGGCCGTAGGTCGATCACTGGCCTGTTATTACCCAATAGATCTTCCACATGATTGCTGTCGGCCAACAGATCAGGTTGGAATCTCATGGTGCACTCTTTTTGGACCACGGATGGCATGCCTTTGACCAAGTCGTGAGTGGACAGCGACTCAATACCACCATCTAAAAGTGCAACCTGCTGAAAGCCGGCCATCATCAGGCTCCACACAACACGAGCCGCTTCAGCGACCCGCCTGGGTTGCCTGGCGGAGCCGATCACAATCACCGACTCCTTGCCTTCCAATCCAAGGCTGCCCAGCAACTCCGCCAGTTTTTTCTCATCAGGCAGATAACCGGGCAGGCCGTAGCGAGCCACCTGCCAATCACGTTCTTTAAAGCCGGCCCAACGTGCCTGCGGCCAGTGGCCACCCATGAACTCGATCCGGGTCCTGACATCCAGAACAACAACTTTACTTTTGTTCTGGGAGAGCCAGCTGCCATCCACCAGCACCGGCAATGGCGCGGCTGAAAGATGGTATGACCAGAGACACCCCAGCAGAGCCAGGATGCGCAACAGCAAAGACATTATGATCGAGTCACGCAGTGATTCAGTTTGGATACCAGATTGCCAAACCACTGAAAGTAGCCTCCCGTGGTTTTGGGCATCTCTTGACCAGCGGGATCCAATACAACACTGTTCAAACCAGCCTGATCCAATATGGATTGGAGATGCTGATCAAAAGGTTCTGCCGCCACCACGCATTTTGCGCCCCGGGCCTTGGCCTTATCAACGATGTCCCGGGCGCTTCCGCCGGCTGGAACTGTTATCAGCTTATAGCGCTGTTCAAGGTACTGAAAGTCATCCTGCAAGACCACAAACGGGTGACTACTGGCTTCGTGCAACAGCTTGTTAATCCGAATATCCAGCTCCCATAGGGCCTGGATAATCTGATCTGAATTACTTTGGTAGCCCCAGTGGTTGCGTTGATCCAATCCCTGGAAAACCATGGTTATCGCTTCCAGGGCCGCCATTGCGTTCAACGGATCGAGCCAATACTTTGTGTCTATCAGGCCTTCGGGTCGAATGGTTTGCACCATGCCATATCCCTTTCCCAATGACTCCATGTGCGGATCGTCATCTTCATTCGGTCCTTTCCAGTCTGCCGGGGTTCGTTTGGCCAACTGGTGAACCCCTGCAGCGTCAATCAAGGAGACTGATGCCTGGCCGGATTCCGCCAACTGCTTCCCAAGCTCGGGCTCTAACGTCGCACCACTCCAGAAGAGGACCGTGAGATCATCGGGTATCTGCCAGCGAGCATCCACATCCCTCTCTACCAACAGGACTTCCACCGGGCTGCCCCATGCCAGGGCAGAAGCCAGGGTAAACATAGGCGGCTGTGTAACACCCACGCGGAAACCAGTTTGTGGCGTCTCTTTGGCAGGCATATCACCAGCAACCACCTGAGTAATAAGCCCCAAACAGAGCGCGATAACTACGATAACCAATCTAGCCATAACCACTCCAAACCCACTGTTCCCTATTCAGCACTTGTCGCCTGGCTGTTTTTCGCCAATCGCCCTTTCACTTTCGCCAGTAGCTCTTTATATGGCCCCAAGTCGGCCAGAGTGAGGTGGCGGACCCCGCTGTGAGAGTTGAAAGTGACCACAATTTTGTGTCCCTTCTCCATCTCATCAAGGATCTTCGCGGCAATTTCAGGGGAGATCATCAGGTTGTTCCCCTTGGGTGCCGTGATCTTGTGACGGCTGTGCTTATCGATGCCGATAGTGACAGTGGTTCCCGCCTTGAATCCCTGGTAGGTGGCGACCACAAAGCCAATGGAATCCGGTGTCCACGCTGGCCCCACCTGGATAAAATTCTTGGCTTTCCACTCACCGAACTGTTCGATGTGAAACATGCGGCAGTAGACCTTGTTCTCCTCCATCTCGTCGCATGTCGCCTTCCAGGTTCCGGCTCGCTCTTCGAACAGGTGATCCCGCTGCATCGGCATGGGCATCTGCGGTTCTTTCATCGCGCCTTCATCCGCCGCCTTTGCCAAGGCAGGACCGACGCAATATCCAAACGCCAAGATCAAAACAGCCATAACCAGTGGCTTTTTCATCAATCCGCCTCCGCATCATTACGCGCACCGCGCAGCACCCAGTTACTGACCAATTGCAACTGTTCCTGACTCAGTTTGGTGTAACGGCGCATCTCCTTCAGATTATTGCGCCAATCGAACATGATCCACTTATCACGTGGATAGGTTTTGTGACACAGATTGCAATCCACCTCATGCAGGTCGGTCACATACTCCCAGAACCTCTCTTCACTGGGTCCAACGGCAGCGCGGGGCACCCATCCGGTGAGCTTGATACGGTTCCAGGTCAACTCATACTCCGGCTCCAGCCTGCTCTCTATCTTCTCCACTCGATCCATACCATCGAAATTCATCTTCGCCAGCGCGACAGCACGATTGAAATCTATAAAGATCTGACTGCCCTCTTCCCTGTCCCAACCTTCACTTGTCACTTGAACCCAATCTCCCTCCTGTTTGACAACCATCAAAGGCGTACCGCCATACAGTGTTGCCAAAGGATCCTCGCCATCCGGAGTAGCTGTCATTTCCGCTTCAGGCAGGATCACAACCGCTTTGTCAGCCAGTTGGGAATTGTTGGTTTCTGTCTGATATTCGGCTTCCATCTTCGCATAAAGACTCTCCACAGGTAATTTATGGGCAATCCCTTTGTGACAATTGATACAGGTCTGTTCACCACTCATAAGCTTCTTGTGCATCTTTTGCGCCAATGAAGTCTGCTTGTCAGTCAGCATTGTTTCGTTCGTATGGCAGTTACGGCACTCGCGGGAGTCACTCTTCTCCATGGTATCCCATACTTTATTGGCAAGTTGCATCCGATGTTGTTCAAACTTCTCCGGCGTATCGATGGTTCCCAATGCCCAATGGTACAACTCCTTGGTCGCCATGATTTTACGCACCAGTTTTGCACCCCAGGGTTTCGGCACATGGCAGTCTGAACAGATAGCCGGGACACCAGAGGGATTGTGTGCGTGGGCAGACTCTTGATACTCCCCCTTCACCACGCTCATTTCGTGGCAGGAAGTACAGAATTCATAACTATTGGTATATTCCATGAAGGTGTTAAAACCGCCCCAACCAATAATACCGGCAACGATACCGATACCAAGCACCAGGCTGCGTGGGCCTGTTCCCGACAACCATTTGAACGCTCTTTTAACCATCACATTCCTACCGATTACAATTCTGAAAGTTTCATCATTGAAGCATAGAGTCGTAAATCAAGATCTATTCAACAATAAAATATAGGCAAAAAATATATCTTAAAAACAGACAACTGCTTTAGGGCCTGTTAACACTAATCCGATAGGCCCTAGATCAATACCGCAATCGAAGGCAGTCATAAAATTTAAAAAAAGGGGTGAAAAAATGGAGCCAGCCCAAAGGACTGGCTCCATCCATTCAGGTGATAATCACCTCTTTACCGCCTGCTACTGCAGCTTACTTCTTCTGAGCAGCAATAGCCTTCAGCGCTTTCTTCATGAACTGCTGGTGTTCGAAGCTATCCATAACGCCAGGTTGGGATACCTTGTTCCAGAAGTCAGGATTGAAACGCTCTTCGTGACATCCGAGGCAGACACCGGTCTTCTCGATGGCGTCACGCTTCTCATCAGGCAGAGGACCTGTCAGCGGCCAGTGAGAACCTACGGAACTCAGCTGTTCGCCATCCTCAGTAACGATCGCAGACCAGTCGTAGGTCAGGCCGGGGATACCGGGGATCTGAACCTGGGTCTTCTGAGGAATGATCTTACCGGAAGCGGAGTCCTTCAGATCCAGGACGAAGTCCTTGTCAGCACCCAGCAGGAAGCGGCCGCCTTCAACACCGTAGCCCAATGCCTTGGGATTGTCGTGACAGGACTCACAGCTACGCGCGCTACGGCCAGCGGTATGAGGCTGTACGGCGGCGGTGTCGATACCTGGGCCTTCAGGGGTTTCCCAGATCTTGTTATTGACCAGGGTCTTGCCGTCTTTGTCGATAACCGTGGTGGTTACCTGACAACCAGGCATCATCGGACTGACACGGCCTTCACCGTTGATACCGAGTACCGGAGTCTCCCAACGCAGATAGGAGCGGGTCTCCATGACTTTGCCCGGGCTCTTCATGCCGTTGGTGGTAGGAGGCGCATCCGGGGTCAGACCGGTCTTGGGATCACGATTATTGGCGTTGACCAGCCAGTCGGTACCCTCATTGCCCTTGGAGTAGTCAACAGTGACATGGCAGCCATAACACTGGGGAACCCAGTCGGCGTGACAAGCGTAGCACTCCATGTTGTTCTGATGCTGAGGGATCAGGAACATGGAAACCTTGGCCAGGGTTGATTTGAAGGTGCCTTCGTCGCCGATCTGCTTCAGCAGTGGAACCCTGAAGTCCAGACCGTTGGCGGAGTGAACGATAACGTCCTTGCCCTTCTTCACCACATTACCCAGGGGGTTGCCGCGAGCGGTCAGCAGGAAACCATCCTCAGGTTCGTACTGGGTCGCGTCTTTCATGTACTCCGGCCACTTCTTGCCAAGACCGCGAGGATTGGCGTTGGCAGTCGGCATACCGTCCTTCATCTCACCGAACTCTTCACCACGGCCCAGGGGCAGATCCCAGGGTAGCGTGTTGAAGGTACCGTGGCAGTCTTCACACTCGACCTCAACCTGAGCCAGGGTGGTACCGGCGATGTTGCCGTCACCGTGCAGGTCGATGGTGGTATGGCAGTCCTGACACAGCATCCCACCTTTCGGGTTACCCGCAATGGAGTTCATCTCATGATGCAGGTCTTCCTTGATGAACAGGTAACGCTTGGTGTGCATCTTCGGCTGTTTCTTACCCTTTGCATTGAAAGGAGAGCCGTAAGGCTGTTCCATGATGCCCTGATAGCTCACGCCGACACGCTTACCGCGGTTGTGACAGGAGACACAGGTTTCAACCGGGATACCGGAGTATTCAACCTCGCCAACCTTGACCTTGCTCTTACGGGTGCCCTGCATGCGGTGAGTCAGTATGTGACCCGCTTCGTCCTTCTTGATGGTGGGATCGCCGCCTTCGTAGAAACCATCATTGGAGTAAGGCACGTGACAGGCGGAACAACCGGAACCACGATAGTCACCACGCTTGTCGCGACCGGTAACGCCAACGTGACAGCGCTGACAGTCATGACGGGAGTAGGTAAGACCCGCATGATTGGGATTGTCGGTCAACTTGGCCAGATCCACCTGAGGCAGCTGTTTCAGACGTTTGGGCATCTGGTCCGGATGTTTCTTGACGAAGTCCTTCATGTACTTCTTGTAGGCCTTGGTACCCACCAGAGGTACAGGACCATCTTCGTCCATCACGTCGTAGTTGCCCCAGACAACCTTCATGTCTTTCTGATAGCCCCAGGACCACATGTTACCCTGCAGCTTACCGGCCTCGGTATTCATCAGGGACTTGTTCATACGATCGTAGTAACCGGAGTGGCACTGACCACAGGCCTGGTCGTTTACCGGCATTGCGCCGGGATCGGGGAGGAAGTTCTTGGGACCACCCTTCTTGGCAAGGTCGGAAGGAGAGCCCATATGGGCCTTCATCTTGTCCTTCTCTTCGGCTGGGTTACCACCGTGACAGACCACGCAACCCGCGGGATCGCCGTGTTCGGCGCC
This sequence comes from Candidatus Thiodiazotropha sp. CDECU1, assembly GCF_963455295.1. Classification (NCBI taxonomy): domain Bacteria; kingdom Pseudomonadati; phylum Pseudomonadota; class Gammaproteobacteria; order Chromatiales; family Sedimenticolaceae; genus Candidatus Thiodiazotropha; species Candidatus Thiodiazotropha sp. CDECU1. Next base: position 453,850 of record NZ_OY734020.1, on the reverse strand, counting down.
CATCTTTTCAATATCTTCCTGCATGACGCCGTCACTAAAGCGTTCAACGCCATCGTGACAAGCCAGACAGGCTTTGCCTTCGGCTTCAGCGATAGGGACGAAAGTAGAACCTCCACTACCCCATCCGACTAACGCCACTACTGCAAGTAATGCTAGGCGTTTCATTTTTTTTAGCTCCCAAAAGAATAAGAAAAGATGCTTCCGACCGACGGAAGCGGCGAAAAGGGATTTCACACCCATTCAACCTCTTGTTTGTGATCACTCCCCACTGATAAACACACGCAATGCATGGTAATAATGGCAAGATCCATACCAAGACAAATTCATAAGGGGTCGAGAGCTAGAAAATCCAAGCGAAGGAACAATTTTATAGTTGTATTGGATGACAAATTGTAGGGGAATACAGAGTGTTACACGTACTACCTACTTTGGTGTAATTTGACCTACTTCGAAAGGGAATGAATCGTTGCTGAGTCTGCCCTGGATCCTAGACTCAGAAACATTGAACGAATCGTTCAATCACTACCCATTTATGTGAATAAACCGTTCCAGCCAATCAAAAAAACAGCAGACAAACTAATCATCCATACCTGTATCAATAGCCTCAATCCCTGACCACCCAGTCGGGACGCTCGTCACGTCCACTGGCTCGCAAACGGTATATCAGCCAGCGCAACTCCAATAGAAGTAGTTCTGTTGCACTGAGCAGGCCATTCCCCTGAGCCTGGCTCTGCATATAATCGAGCAGTTCCGACACCGGCACGTACCAACCATTCTTACCTGAGATGTACTCCAGAATGGACTGAGTTGAAGGATCGACCACCCCATCGCGGACAAAAAACTTGCCAAAATGTGTAGCAACGATGCATACCCCACCTTGTTCCTCCAACCGATCCACCGCTGATTGCGTCAACAAATGATTAAAACTGGTGACGTTTGGCGCATCAAGGGCTGAAAACCAGTAGTTGACGTATGGCTTGCGGGGATTGTGGTAGGGCATCGAGGGATTCACATTCAGCAGGTTAATGTTATCCAGACAGAAGTTACGCACGTACTTAACCTGTTGCTGACAGAGATCCCCCCAGAAGTAGGGGGAGTCCGGGTGATTGCCTGAGAAAGCGGGATCATTGTCTGAACGCAGTTTCGATATCATCCACGCCAACATGCGCAGAGGCAATGAAGAGAACCGCTCCCCGCCCCAATAGAGGTTATCGCGATTTTCAGCATGATTGGCATGTGCATTTGGTGGGGAACCGAACTCCTGTGCAAATGATTTCAGGGCCGCCATGACATCCTCACGCCGCGAGGATTCCATTGCCGCCCCATGGAATGCAATCTCAAATCCACGCTTGTGGAGGTCTAACACGAACTCCCGATAGTGCTTATCCTGCATGGTCTCAGAACGCGCGAAGTTGGATCCTTCGGTGTCACCCCGCAGCATCCACACCGACTTGGTGGTACGAAATCCCAATTCATCGAGCAAATCATAAACCGGCGCAACATTCGCCACTGTGGAAACATCGGTATCATCGAAGACTGTGAATGCAAATTTGGCTCCCCCGGGAAACCTCATTTTTTTCCGCCCATCCAACTTTTCAACCGGTGCAGCAATCGCAAGCGCGCCCAGTGGAGACGAATCAGCGCGGTGCGTGCCAACAACAGTCCTGGAACTGGTGAATAACACCAAGTGATCACTTCTTCGTTGGTTGCGCCGAATTTGCGTTTGAACTGACTGGTCCCACAAAGATCATAACTGCCTATTCCCTGTTCAACGGCATGGCTTATGGCGGTCCAGTGCATGAGCTCGTTGGGACACAATTTGGTCAGGCTGCGCTTGGATGCGCCCCCGAAGTAGTAGATTGTGCGCTCATCATGGGGAAACAGGCCCGCCGCAGCGAGTTCTCCTTCATGGATTACCTTGACCAGCAGCAACCGACCGTGAGGCAAGAGACAACGCGCAAGGGTCTTCAGCCTCTCGACTGAGAATGGAAAGCTCATACCCTGCTCACGATATCGCTCGACGATCAACTCGTAGTACTCATCAATCATATCCATGTCTGTTGTGGCTTCAGCTACGAGAGACTTCTGGGCCTTGCGAACACGATTGCGCGCGGTGCTTTTCAACTTGCTCCAGGTCTCTTCTTCAGTAGGCGCAATCTGCAACACAGCCGTAACATCCCGCACGGGTTGAAATCCGTGGGCGAGCATTTTGTTTTCATCGAGCGCCTGGTTTTTCAGCTCAGCATAGAGGTAACCGTTACGCCACATATACCGCTTTAGACTGACAAGCACCGAATCGAGGTCGGTGTCGGCACCCATCAATGGCCCCATGAAATTCGTGGTCCAGCCAGGAAGCGGGCTACCCATGACCTTAACAGGCCCGATTCGCCTGGTCAGCCAGATGTGGTATGCAGGGGTATCGCCAGCCTCATCGCGCAGCGCAAGCACCTCTGGTTTACCTTTACCAGTGGCCTCAAGATACTCGAGCCAGGGCCGTTCATGAAATAGTGTTTTGGATGAAAACTCTTCGAATCGCCGGGCTACCTCATCGTATTCCGACATCTCCATTCGATAAGGTGTGTAAGTTAAATGTAGGCGTTGCATAATGTCTATCGGGTCTGATTGTATTCATTGGACATGTTATATCCACCGGGCATACTCGACCAGGCCAAGTGGAGTGAATACGCGTATCCGCCCAAATTCACGATATCCGGCTCGTTTGTGCCCCTTCCAGGATGGTACATTATCCTCATATGCATCGATATAGACACGTGAGGCGCCGCGCGCGAAAAGAGAGCTTAGCAGCAACTGGTGACGTACAGGATAGAGCCCTTGCCCCCGAAACCCAGGCAACACACCTTCGCGCACAGCCCGGAACTCGCCAGGTTGTAGTTGTAAATAGTAACATTTAGCGCCGACATCACCACTTTGCAGCCAACCGAACGCAGCAACCTCATCCTTGACGGTGAGTAATGCGCAGGTCTGTCCCCAGCCGAAATAGCGCTTCCATTCGCTCGACAGGTCCCGGCCATAGGCTTCATTGAGCGCAGGGAGATAGGGGATTGACGCTTCGAAGCTGTCTAGGTGGATCAACTCGCATCCATCGGGGACAGACACTGTCTCTTTCCACCATGCTGCATCAGCGAACGACACAATCTCAGTATGAATAAGGAAGCCCTGAACCAGTAAACGCAATTTACCACTAAGCCCCTGATAGCGTGGGCCAATAAAACCACGGCTTTTCATACTACGGAGCCAAGCCGCAATTCGTGTTCTCGCGCTTGTAACCACGTCAGGGTATTTCCTGATACGACGAAGGGGCAGCTAAGGTTAAACGCCCCTCCGAACTAAGTCAATCAGCCTCTCGAATCCCTATTCATTCAACATTCCACACAGCCAAATTTCAACTCATATGGAGCCTGTTACCAAGTCAGGCAGCAGGGATCTCAAACGATAGCTGCCGGCCATGATTCTCCAGGCATTATTCAAATAGATTCGTAGGTCTCCGAAAACTCTTTACGTGCGATCCGATATATCTCCATATCATCCTGTAGCGGCAAGGTGGTAACGAACATATCACCTTCCTCAACGTACTGGGCCTCACCCCATGGGGCCGTGATATAGAATGACCCCTGTTGATCGAAGAGATTGAGAATGCCTCGATCCACCGCGATACCCTTGACCCTACCTTGCGGCATATATGTGCTCCAACCGCCGTCGAGCTGAGTCTCCTGCGTGTAGCGTTGCTCGAATTTTGTGCCGGACACAATGTAGCGCTCTTTTGCCCCGGTCTGATTTTCAACCACGTAATCACCCTTGTTGGCGATATTGACCGTCTCGCGCCCTGATGCAACAACCGAAACCACCTCCTCCCCCTCCATTGCCGCGCGGGCCTTGATAATTTGGTATTTTCTATAATCCACGCCTGTTTCCATCAAGGAGGCCTTGAGGCCCTGGACAAGGTCTTTTTGCTCGATGCTGATATCGGACTTGAAGTCATCGATCAGCCGATGAAAATCACCCTGGGATGTTTCCGGCATCTGTTCAACCAGAATTTCAAGAAACTCGATACATAACGCGATTTCCCAGTTAGCCAATTCTTGCAGGGCAACAGCATCGGCAAGTTCCCTGGCCCGGCTCAAATCAGCCTGGTGAAATGCCACAAGCAGGCGGGCAGCGTCGACCCAGTTATCGCCAGTGTTGAGCAGTTGCTTGTGATCACAAACCTGTAAAATGTGAGCGGCCATGTCTGAAGCGGCTTTTTCATAAGCACCCTTATCGGCCAATGGATACAAGACCAACAGGTTGCGTGCACAGCCATAGTCGTTGAGATCGAGTTTCAACCCCGTTTCGTAGTGTTTAATCGAAGCCTGCAGCGCCAGCCTTTTCTTACGCGCATTGTCCAAATCAAAATAGCGCTGCTTATAGAATCCGCCCAGCAGGCGACAGCGTTCACCGCTGTTTCCATACTCATCGATCAGGGATTCGATTTCAGCAATCGCTTGATCCACATCGCCGGTTTTACTCTCGGCAAGGGCTATCTGTTCCTGGAAGAAAGGCGTCTTTCGCTGCTTGCTGTTCAACTGCATATAGAAATCACGCAGCGATTGCCAACCCAAAACATCCCGTACAAGCTCAAACAGCTCTCGAATCGAATAGTCAGGCAGTTTAGCCAGGTCATACCTGCTCAATATCCTTAAAGCGGCCTGTTTGGCCTCCTGGGCGTTTGTCTTGATTTTGCAGGCCCTGACATCTGTCTGGAACCGAATGACTTCGTCCCGCACTTCGTTCAAGTGCGCACTTTCACCCTGAAGCATAAGATTTCGATCAATCAATTCCCGAACGGGATTACTCGAAACATTCAGGCCACGCAAACCTTGCATGATCTCCTGTTGAATTTGCTGGTAGTCCTGCTCTGATGGTGTATCCGTATCCAAGGTATAGTGACTTCTTCGTATCTGCGCCAGATCAAATACAGGATCGGCCCAGTTAGCACTGAAAAGCAGGCATCCACGGATACTGCCCCCGTGACGCAGCCCCGTCTCGTAATAGACATTCGCATTCGGAATCGATATGTCAGCCACAACAAGGTCGGCAAGTATCAGTTGTGCAACCATATCGCGGATTATCAGCGAACCCTCTTGCATATCAGCCCGAACGGGCAGGTAACCTTCCTGTTCCAGCGCAGGATAGTAGGCGTGATTCCACAGGGCATCGAAATCGACTTTGCTCGGCGCAGCCGTTTTGTCGCTGCAGCCGGTCTCTTTGATGCCGAAGGGCATGGCGACAAAGGCAATTTTCTTAATAGCCATAGTTCTGATTCCACTTCATGTTTGTTCAACGAAACCCACTGTCCCGTTAGGGACTGTTAACACTAATTCCTGAATCTTAGTACATAGGATCGCGACGCCGATCAACCAGCCGCTGGGTCAGTGCCAGTGCGACATCAAGTATCGGCAGCGGTAACATGGCGAACAGCCTGGCCAGTCCGGAATGTACGGGATCTTTTCACGCCCGGTGGCCACCACCACATGATCGGCCTCGAAAGTATCTTTCGAGGTTTCAATATGCCATTTGTCGTTTTGACGCGCTATTCGCCTGACCTCGGTATCGAACTGTATTGGTAGATCGAGCTTGCGGGCGTGGGACCACGATCTTCAACGCAGACCACACGACAATTTTTGTAACATCTCTTCGGGACTCTCCTCAAAAGCAACCATTTCCAGTATGAAATATCTTTAAGATATGATCGATGCGATTTTCGTCACGACTTCAATTCTCTCTTCCGATTTCCTAACCGCCTGGTTTTAGTGGATAATCCCAGACCACTATTTTCCAACGCATTGATTTTATTGCTTTCAGCATGGTTAACCCCGCACCGCACAGGGCCAGGAAAAGGTTTGGCCAGAACTTCCTTCATGATCCCGGCATCATCCAACGGATAGTCCAGGCCATCGCACCTCAGCCGGGGGAGAACCTGGTTGAGATCGGCCCTGGCCAGGGGGCCATCACCACCGAGCTATTGACTTTGGTGGGTCAGATGCACGCCATCGAGCTGGATCGGGATCTTATCACTCCGCTGGCGCAGCGTTGTGCATCCCTGGGTAAATTACAGATCCACAACAGCGACGCCTTGAAGTTTGATTTTTCTCAGTTGGCGGAAGCGGGCCGTCCCCTCAGAGTAGTCGGCAACCTGCCCTACAATATATCCACCCCATTGCTGTTTCATCTCCTGGACCAATCCGACCAGATCCTCGATATGCACTTCATGCTACAGAAAGAGGTGGTGGATCGCATGGCCGCGGCACCGGGAAGCAAGACCTATGGCCGATTGTCCGTGATGTTGCAGGCCAGGGCCGAGGTCAACTCCCTGTTCAACATCGGCCCCGGCGCCTTCAATCCGCCACCCAAGGTCGAGTCCGCTTTCGTGCGCTTGCGGCCCAGTAAACCCTCAGCCTATCGAGTCGATGATTGGCCCCTATTCAGCAAACTGGTCAGCCAGGCCTTCTCCCAAAGACGCAAGACCCTGCGCAACAGCCTCAGCAAGATCCTACCGGCAGATACCATTAGGGCAGCGGATATCGACCCAGGCAGCCGGGCGGAGCAACTCTCTGTCGCCGAGTTCGTAAAGCTGGCCAACCTCCACCACTCAGGCTGAATCAGCCGATTTCCTACCATTTTCAGGTGTTGCTGCAGTAGCAAATGCTAATTGTCTTAAGTCAAACACAAACCTGATCTCATCCACAAAATAGGTTAATCGATCAAACCAAGATGTATCGGTCGATACTATCGCGACCCTGCAGTAGATACGCGATATCTGACAATCAATCAGGGAGCGTAACCATGCACCAGACAAAACAGCCCAATCTCTTATCCTTGGCTTGTCTCTTTCTCGTCTCCTGTCTTTGGCTAGTAGAAGCAGGCGCCTGGACAGACAAGATCACCGAGACCGCGTATGTCAACAGCGTCTGTCAGCTGACACCCGAAGCACAGTGTTCCTGGGCAATTCTGATCGATGTGCAAGCGCCAGGTGTGGATATGCACGAATCCTCTCTTGCCTCCGCCCGTCTCGACAGATCTAATTTCGAGCGCGCAAACTTCTCCCGATCGATTTTTCAACTGGCCAATCTCAAGGATACCAATCTCATGTTGAGTAACTTGGAATTCGCTCATATGCACGGCGTCAATCTACAGAATGCCAACCTGATGTTCGCCAATCTGAGCGGCGCCAGCCTTTTTGATGCTGACTTGAGTGGTGCGGATCTACGCGGCGCCAATCTGGTCGGAGCCATTCTGATAAAAGCGAAGTTCGACGGCGCAACCTGGACTGACGGCCGTATCTGTGCAGAGAATTCTATTGGTGAGTGCAGATAACCATTCCCATATGGCGCGTAGCTCAGTGTGGAATTCCCGTTCCCTGATCAATTCGGTATGCTCTATACTCCGTATAAGACCGCCCTCTGCAAGAGCAATCAAGACATGGAAGTACAATGAATCTCACCACACTACTCATCGATACCTTAGGCAACCATATAGAGGAAACCTATCTTAGCCTCTATGGTCCTCAGGAGCCCTTATACCCCAAGGCACTGAACTACGCATCACGCATGATTTTGGAGCTGATAGCAAACAGTGACGCCCTTTATCACGATGTACACCATACGGTGCAGGTTACCCTGGTTGGCGAGGCTATCCTTCGCGGGCGTCACATGATTAAACGGGTCAGCCCCAACGACTGGTTACATTTCATGGGTGCTTGTCTATTGCACGACATCGGTTATGTACGCGGGGTTTGCCCCGGTGATACAGATACAGAATTTGTCATCGATGCCGAAGGAAACAGTATCACTCCGCCCCGTGGCGCCTCCGACGCCTTTCTTACACCCTATCATGTGGATCGTGGCATCCTGTTCGCCAAGAGCCGTGGCAAAGAGGTCCCCTATATCGACACCGAACGTCTGTCACGGGCCATTGAGCTGACCCGATTTCCCGTGCCGGATTCGGCTGATCATCAGGAGACGGATACCGAGGCCGGCCTGGTTCGTGCAGCCGATCTCATCGGTCAGCTTGGCGACCCTGATCATATGCGGCGCTTGACCGGGTTGTACTACGAACTCGTGGAAACCGGCACCGCCCAGAACCTAGGCTATACCAGTGCCGCCGATCTTGCGGAAGATTATCCGGTTTTTTTCTGGAACAAGGCGCAACCTTATCTGAAAGACGCCCTGCGTTATCTTCAACTGACCCAGGAAGGCAAACAGTGGATTGCCAATCTACATTCACATGTCTTTGCTGTGGAACATAACCAGTTTTACCTAGGCCCGTTCGTCGGGAATAAGTCAACTAAAAACTAAAAACTCAAAACTCAAAACTCAAAACTCAAAACTCAAAACTCTTCAGAATCTACCACGGTCCTGATGATCTACTTCCGATGGCTGAACATGGTGGGTAATCAGGAAAAGGTATTACAGTGGCCTGGCCATGATGGAGACTTCCTTGGCCGATTTTAAACTATGCACAACTCTCCTGATGAAACGAAAACCGGATTCTCCCAATCCCAACCTATCCGCCCAGTTAGCCGCAAAGCGGTCATAACCAAACCGGCGCACACCGCCAGAGACAATATCAAAACCACAATCACTAACCAGATTACCCAAGGTTTGCACATTCCAGGCATACAGATGGTGATTGGGCTCCAGAGGGTCATACTTCTGATAACGCACCTCTTTTTCGTAAGGCACGAACAGTAACAGCCTGCCATCCTTTTTGAGCAAGCGGCGAATCTCCGTCAACACCTCGATCGGTGCCGGCACATGTTCCAGCACATGATGGCAAACCATCACATCCACCGAGTGATCCAAAAGCATCGAGGTATCTGGTACAAACTCTATACCCTGCTTGTCGAGCAGAGGCGCCAGATGCTGTGCCAGATCGTATCCCAGACGCTTTTGGCAATTCAGCCTGGCGATATTCCAACCGAAACCGACGCCATACTCCATTACCACATCTGTCGGTTTTACCTGCGGCGCGATCTTTTCATACCTGAGTTGGGTCACCCATGGAAATGCATTTTCCGGAATTTCCCGTTTCTTGCCGTGATATTCACGACCCTGGTCACCCTGATAACGCTCTTTAATCTGGTCTTCGGTGTTCATCTATTGGCTTTTCAATTCGATTTAGGATGGATTGGTTCAACTATATCACGGCCAGGTATCCTCTCCGCGAGTCAAGCAGCTACACTGCATGCCACCACCAATCCCCTACCAGCTGTATTGATACTCGTTACCTATCAAGATCGATTTTGCTATTAAACTTGCAACTCAGTAAACCGACCCCATATTTGATACTTGATCAGCTTGCAGCGCAGAGATCCTCTCCTGACTGATGAGTAACAGGCCCTAGGAGCGCTTTGCGAAATCCACGATTATTTACAACTAAACTTCTGTTCTGATGTAAATTGCCATCCATGGGTAACTAAAGAAAAAAGGTAGCGGCATGCAGGAAGACGAGAATAACCAAGAAGAGATTGTCGAGGTCATAAGCGGTAACACCCTGGCGCGATCCAACGAGGTCCTGCCCAACCTGATCCACCTGTTGCCTGTCTCGGCCAGGCCCTTCTTTCCCGGTCAGGCGGTACCACTGCTGATGGATCAGGCCCATTGGGAGAAGACCATGGACGCGGTGATGAGCTCCCCCCACAACCTGCTTGGGGTGGTTCTGTCCGATGCGGAAACCGCCGAAAGCTCCACACCCGACAGCTTCAAGAGCATCGGCACAGTCTGCCGCGTGCATCGCGTACAGCGCTCGGAAAACCGCTTACAGGTGCTGGTGGAGTGTCTGCAACGTTTCCGTATCGATGAAATCGTGCACCCGCAAACCCCCTTCACCGCCCAGATCGAGTATCTGCCCGAGCCGGCCAGTGACAGCAAGGAGATCAAACCCTATGCAGTCGCAATCATCAATACCATCAAGGAGCTGTTGCCTCTCAACCCCCTCTATGCGGAAGAGCTGCGGATGTTCCTCGACCGCTTTGGTCCGGATGACCCATCCCACTTGACCGACTTCGCCGCCAGCCTCACCACCTCGGATAAATTCCAACTTCAGGGGGTTCTCGAGAGCGTCGAACTCCTGCCCCGCATGGAAAAGGTGTTGGAACTGCTGCATCGCGAACTGGAGGTGGTCAAGGCCCAGGCCTCGATCCGTAAAACGGTGGAACAGCGCATGGAGAAGCAGCAACGGGAGTTTCTGCTGCGCGAGCAGTTGAAGGCGATTCAACAGGAACTGGGGATAGAGAAGGACGACCGAACCGCCGAGTTGGACAAGTTCCGTGAAAGGCTCGAAAAACTGACCCTGACCGAGCAGGCCCAGGCAAGGGTCGAAGAGGAGATGGACAAACTCGCGGTGCTGGAACCCGGCTCACCGGAATACTCGGTAACCCGCAACTATCTGGATTGGATCACCCTGCTGCCCTGGGGCAGCCACTCGGAGGACAAGCTCGACCTGCAGTTCGCCCGCAAGTCCCTGGATAAGGACCACTACGGCCTGGACGATGTCAAGGAACGCATCCTTGAATTCCTCGCCCTCGGTATCATGAAGGGAGAGATCGCGGGTTCCATCATCCTGCTGGTGGGCCCACCCGGCGTCGGCAAGACCTCCATCGGCCACTCCATTGCGGAGGCCCTCGGACGTAAATTCTACCGTTTCTCCGTGGGCGGCATTCGCGATGAGGCTGAGATCAAGGGACACCGGCGCACCTATATCGGCGCCATGCCGGGCAAGTTTCTGCAGGCGATGAAAGATGCGGGAACCCAAAACCCGGTGATCATGCTCGATGAGATCGACAAGATCGGTGCCTCCTATCATGGGGACCCCGCCTCCGCATTGTTGGAAGTGCTCGATCCCGAGCAAAACAGTGATTTCCTCGACCACTATCTGGATCTGCGTTTCGACCTCTCGAAGGTACTCTTCATCTGTACCGCGAATCAGCTCGATACTATTCCAAGACCCCTGCTCGACCGCATGGAGACGATTGCCCTGTCGGGCTACATCGCCAGCGAAAAACTGCAGATCGCGCGAAAATATCTTTTGCCGCGACAACTGCAACGGGCGGGATTGAAACGCAGTGACCTGAAACTCAACAGCAGTGTCCTGCGAGCCATTATCGAAGGCTATGCCCGGGATGCCGGTGTCCGCCGCCTGGAGAAACAGATCGGCAAGATAGTACGCAAGGCGGTGGTGAAAATCCTCGAGGGGGCGAAGAAACCGATTGAGGTGACCAAGGATGGCCTCAAGGACTATCTGGGCGGTCCCGTATTCAAGGATGAACGCAATCTGAGCGGCGCCGGGGTGGTAACTGGCCTGGCCTGGACCGCGATGGGCGGCGCTACCCTCAACATCGAGGCGGTCGCCACCCACGAATTCAACCGGGGTTTCAAACTCACCGGCCAGTTGGGGGATGTGATGCGCGAGTCCGCAGAGATCGCCTATGGCTATATCGTAAGCCATGCGGATGAGTTTGCTGCCGATCAGGACTTTTTCAGCAAGGCATTCATCCATCTGCATGTGCCTGCGGGCGCCACACCGAAAGATGGTCCCTCCGCGGGCATCACCATGGCCTCGGCACTACTCTCCCTGGCGAGGAAAAAACCGGTGCGGAATATCGCCATGACCGGCGAGTTGACCCTGACCGGTCAGGTCTTCCCGGTGGGAGGTATCCGCGAGAAGGTAATTGCCGCCCGACGTGCCGGGATCAGGGAGTTGATATTGCCGGAAGATAATCGCAGCGACTACGAAGAGGTACCTGAGCATATCCGCAAAGGACTCAAGGTCCACTTCGCCTCTATATTCGAGGATGTAGTGCCCCTGCTGTTTCGCGGCAAATAGTCGCACCATCAGCTTGACGCACATCAAGGAGGCAAGTGGGTCAGTGGACTAGGGTTCGCCAGAGATTCGATTCAAAAAGGTTTTGATATGGGAGTGGTCCCCCTCGGCGAACGCCCTGCACCATCCACCCCTCCAGCAGGATGGAGGCCTTTCGGATTGGGTTTTCGTCCCTTTTTCGCCCTGGCTGGACTCTCTGGACTGGTGCTCATGCTGCTGTGGATCGGATCCTGGCAGACTGGCCGGCCGCCCTCCGCCTATTACTCACTCATCGATTGGCACAGCCACGAGATGCTGTTTGGCTTCAGCATGGCCATCATCGCCGGTTTTCTCCTGACAGCGGTGCGCAACTGGACCGGTATCGAGACACCTACCGGCAAGCCCCTGGCACTGCTGGCTCTGTTATGGCTTGTTGGCAGACTGTTTCCCTTCGTCCCGTCCATGCCCGTCTGGCTGATATCTCTGGCCGACTGGTTGTTCATTCCTGCATTGATCCTTGCCCTCACTCCAGCGCTGATAAATGCGGAGAACCGTATCAACCGTCTCTTCCTTCCGCTATTGGGTGCCATGGCAATTGCCAATCTGCTCTACCATCTTCAGATATTAGGCTTTGCCTCAACCGGGCAGGGGGGAATCTCTCTCATGCTCAATTTGATCCTGCTGCTGCTGATCTTCGTCGGCGGCAGGGTCTTACCCTTCTTCACTGAAAAGGCGGTGAAGGGGGCGACACCCCGCTTCAACAAACATCGGGAACAGTTCGTCTATGCTCTGTTCATTCTCTGGATCATAGCTGAACTGCTGATGCCTCAAAGCTGGTTGATCGCTCCCCTGGCGCTTGGGGTTGCCTTCACCCAGGCCTGGCGTCTCATGGACTGGCACCACCCCGCAGTTTGGCGGCGACCTATCTTATGGGTGCTGTATAGCGGACTATGCTGGCTTGTGGCTGGCTTTCTTCTAAAAGCCCTGGCCCTGCTCGAAATTTATCCGCCCATGCTCGCCACCCACGCACTCACCGTGGGGGCCATCGGTATCTTCACCCTGGGCATGATGGCCAGGGTCGCCCTAGGACATACCGGTCGTGACATTGAACCCAACAGATCCATGCTCACCGCTTTCGTCTTGATCAATATCGCAGTGGTCATTCGGGTAGTGTTACCCATCACTGGTCTCATCAGTTATCAGGTCTGCATCGCACTCTCAGGCGCCATCTGGTCGATCTGCTATCTACTCTTTGTCATTACCTATCTACCGATTCTGCTTCGCCCACGTGTTGATGGGCGCCCCGGCTGAACTCTGACACAACCGGCAAAACCACCCCTATATAGCCAATTACTATCGAGGCTAATTAAACGATAGATAATTAGTTATTGAATATTTAAGTAATTACTAATATTCTTTTGCACCATAGTAACGCAGTATCTTACTTCTGACACTTTTCAAAAAATTTAACACTGAGGAATGACTCATGTCCAAAATCGTAAAAATCGCAGCCGCTGCTGCTCTGATCGCCGCTTCCGCTTCTGCTTCTGCATGGTGGGGCAACCCTTGGAACAATGGTTGGGGCAACAACAACGACATGTTCGGCAATGGTGACGGTTCTGGCGACTTCTCTTTCAACATGAGCGGTAACGCCCGTGGCGCTGGCAACGGTTATGGTCGTGGTTACAACAACTACTACAACCGTCCTTACTACGGTTACGCCCCTTACGGCGCTCCTTACGGTGCTCCTTATGGCGCGCCTGTAGCCCCTTACGGTGCTCCTGTTGCTCCTCAGGCAGCAGCTCCTGAAGCCAAGTAATTCAGCGTGATTGCTTGAGGGTCCGTGACAACGGACCCAAAAGAAAAAGGCGGACTTAGTGTCCGCCTTTTTTTTTACAGACTGCAGCGTCATTTCCAACCTAAAACAGCAAAGAATGTATCAGTTTTACTGGCTTGTTTCAGTCTTGGATTACTATACTTGTCAGTAGTTACGAATGCAGGATCTAAAGCATCCATACACTAGGTTAATTATTACAAATAACCAAGCAACACCCACCATATCAACAGGAAACACTTCTCAGATAGGGATCCAATTATCATTACACTCATTAAAAAAAAGACCCTGATCATTTTAATGATTTTCGGACTATTGAGTCTGACTGTCTATTTCCTCAATCGGCTCGTCTTCGCCCCCCAACAACCCGTCCCCAAGAAAGAGCTGCTCGTCTACTGTGGCATCACCATGATAAAACCGATCTCCGTGATCGCTGCAATTCTCGAAAAACGGGAAGGCATCAAGATCTCTATCATAAAAGGCGGCTCTGGCAACCTGCTCAGATCAATCAGATTCAACCGTCAGGGTGACCTCTATCTGCCAGGTTCTGAATCCTATATCAGGCAGGCCAAAGCCGAAGGACTGATCAGCAAATCGGTTCATGTCGGCTACAACAAGGCGGCCATGATGGTCCGAGAAGGCAATCCCAAAGGGTTTCAGCAGAACCTGGATGCCATGAAAAGCCCCAATCACTATATCGTCATAGGCAATCCCGACAGCGGCAGTATAGGAAAGGAGACAAAAAGGATTCTCACCTCAGCAGGGATCTTCGAGGATGTCATGCTAAATGTAAAAGAACTGACCACAGACTCTAAACGCCTGATTGAAGTTTTGAAAGACGGCGAGGCTGATCTCGTCATCAACTGGCATGCCACAGCCACCTGGCCGGAAAATTCAAAGCTCATTGATTCCCTCCCAATCGATGCACAGTACGCCAAAAAAAAGAGGCTGATGTTGGGTTTGTTGAGCACTGCCAAGTATCCTGAAATCGCGAAAAAGTTTATGGATTTTGCCGCTTCCGATAATGGAAAGCGCATATTTGACAGTTATGGTCTCTACCAGGTCGATTAGAAATATATTGGAATGCCTCACTTAACTGAACATCCCATACAGCGACAAATCATCGGCTTGGCGCTATCCATCCTGACCATCGTAGCCATATTGGTTGTGGTAAATATCGGGCTGCGTGAAAAAAGCGCCCATATTGAGGCAAGACTGATTAACCAGAAGGCACGACAGGAGATCGGATTATCAATCTATCAACGGCTTTTTTCGGCCAAGGCTTCCATCTACAAACTAAGTACACTGCATAACGAGCTCGAACTTGAGATCGTAAAAAAACGCTTTGATTACAACCTGCTGACGATCACAAAAGGGCTTGAAGTGCTACACAACGGCGGTGTATTTGAGGACGAGATAGCGACCAACATTCCAGGACACAATATCATGAACCTGGTCGCTTCCTATGAAAAACCAGCAATGGAAGGCTATGTGCTTGAAGTGCTCGAGCTCAGCCCAGCCATACACGAATTGGATAACCAGGTGCAGCTGTTGCATCAGTTGATCAAGCAAAGAATCAACGAAAGCCCCGCCCAGTCTGCAGGCCTGCAAATCCGCATCGACAACCTGATAAAGACCATCAATACAGTCCTGCAGCGCACTCAGGAAAATGCAGCCAGTATTCTTTATGTCAGTCAAAACAGAATCACTACGCTGACCCTGGATCTTAAACAAGCAGAAGGTCTGCACAATACATTTCGCATCCCAATTGTCTTTCTGGCGCTAAGCCTGTCAGGCTATCTGCTGTATATCACCCTGGCCAGGGTCGGAAAGGCGATTGAGAACCGCAAGCAGGCTGAAGATCAGTTACAACTGCTTTTGGATACCACTGTTGAGGGGATCTACGGCGTTGATACCCACGGTCTCACCACCTTTGTCAATCCAGCCGCTTCACGCATTCTGGGTTATAACCCCGATGAACTGATCGGACGAGAGAATCATTCGCTGATCCATCACTCCCGCAGTGATGGGTCGCACTATCCAGCCTCGGAATGCCGTATGCTGCAAGTCTTGAAAGGCGGGGCCCTGGAAACTGTGGACGATGAGGTTTTCTGGCGCAAGGATGGCAGTCCCTTGCCAGTGGAATACTCCAGCAACCCCATTTACCGACAGGGCAAGATCGTAGGCACGGTGGTCAATTTTCGCGATATCAGCGAACGAAAGAGGGCAGAAAAACGCATCCGTACTCTGTTGCAGGCTGTAGAACAAAGCCCGGTCTCAGTGGTCATGACCGACACAGACGGAGAAATCGAATATGTCAACAAAGCCTTTGAAATAGCGACCGGTTATCAGGCTTCGGAAGTCATAGGTAAGAATCCAAGGATTCTTAAATCGGAAAACACACCTCCAGCTCTTTTCACCGACCTGTGGAATGCAATCACTTCGGGCGAATCCTGGCAGGGTGAACTGCAAAATCGAAAAAAGAATGGCCAACTCTTCTGGGAACGCGCCTATATAGCCCCTGTCGTGGATGACTCAGGGAACACCAGCCACTACCTGGCCGTGAAAGAGGATATCACCCTGCAAAAACAGCAGGGAGAAAAAATCATTCATCAAGCCAACTACGACAGCCTGACAGACCTGCCAAACCGTTTTCTTACCCTCGATCGACTCTCGCAAATCATTAAAGAAGCGCAACGCAACAAACACAAGGCTGCCGTGATATTTCTTGACCTGGATGATTTCAAGAAGATCAATGACTCTATTAGTCACGAAGTCGGCGACAAACTACTGGTAGAGGCAGCCAAGCGACTAAAAAATGCAGTGCGAATCGATGATACGGTCAGCCGGTTGGGTGGCGACGAATTTATTATTCTGCTTGGCAGCATAAACGGTGAAAAAGAGGTCCATCCGGTTGCGGAAAAGCTGCTCAACTGTTTCAGAAAAGCCTTCCTGCTCGACGGGCGCGAATTAATACTCACCGCCAGTATCGGCATCGCTATCTACCCCAACGACGGGGACAATCCCGCGGAACTGCTTCGCAATGCGGATACCGCCATGTACCAGTCAAAAGAACAGGGCCGTAACACTTTCAATTACTTCACCCGTGCGATGAACAAGGGGGTTTCCCGCCGTCTGCAGCTCGAAGAACAACTGCATGGCGCTTTGGAACGGGGTGAATTTCGACTCGATTATCAACCTATTCTGGATATTACCAGCCGCAAGATAGTCGCAACCGAGGCGCTTCTGCGCTGGAACAGCAAGGTACTGGGAAAAATAAACCCGGACGAGTTCATTCCCATCACCGAACAAACCGGGCAGATCGTATCCATCGGCCAGTTTGTGATTCAGGAGGCGCTGAGCAAGACGGCTCAATGGCTGAAGTTGTTGAACAGGCCTTTCAGAGTGGCCATCAATATCTCACCCCGTCAGTTCAGGGATCCAAATCTTTTGCAACATATCAAAGGGGCGATGGAGCAGACAGGGGTTCCAAGCGATTCGATTGAACTGGAGATTACCGAAGGTGTGTTGATGAGTGGCCACAGCTATATTGACGACACCCTGTCAGAGTTGAATGCACTGGGAATCACCCTCGCCATGGACGATTTCGGTACCGGTTATTCCTCACTCAGCAACCTGCGCAGTTATCCCTTTGACATCCTGAAGATCGACCGCAGCTTCGTCAGGGACATTACTGCCGATCCCGCCGACCGAGAACTGGTCAATGCGACAATCGCCATGGCTCATGGCTTGGGACTTGCCGTTGTCGCCGAAGGCGTGGAAACCGAAGCTCAGTTAACCCACCTGGCACAGCATGGTTGCGACTTGGCACAAGGGTATCTTTTCTCGACTCCCATACCCGCGGAAGAATTAACCCGCCTCCTGGAGAGAGAGCAATCACAACGGCCCATCGACGACACTGACAAGCTCAATCCCACCCACCAACCGAGCGAGCCCACCGCGGAAGAGTAGGCACGCGCTTAGGGCCTGATTACAGGGGCTTAGAGAGAATTCACCAGAGCACAGCTGCCTGACGATTGTCAGAAGGGTATATCATCATCAAAATCATTGTCAGGCACGGATGTAGGCGCAGCTGACTGTTGCGGCCTGGGAGCAGCCTGGGATTGAGACTCACCAAACGAGGCACTGCCACCCCGGCTATCCAACATCTGCATCTCGCTGGCCACAATCTCGGTTGTGTAGCGATCCTGCCCATCCTGACCCTGCCATTTGCGGGTACGCAGACTCCCCTCCACATAGACCTTGGAGCCCTTTTTCAGATACTCCCCGGCAATTTCACCGAGACGATTGAAAAACACCACCCGGTGCCACTCGGTACGCTCCTGCTGTTCGCCGCTATTCTTATCCTTCCAGCTCTCCGAAGTCGCCAGGGTCACATTGGTGACAGCGCCGCCACTGGGCATATAGCGTGTCTCCGGGTCCTTACCCAGATTACCGATCAGGATTACTTTATTGATTCCTCGAGCCATCTGATATCTCTCCAGTGCTGTTGCGATCCCTTCCTTGGGGCCTTTTTTCATCTCAAGTCGGCCAGTCTATCATCCTTATCCCTGAACGGCATATTCCTCGAGGCGATCTTTATCCACAATCCCCAGATCCACCTTCAGGTAGGCCACTCCGTCCTCAGCGATGATGACCGCATCATCGACTCCCTCAATCGCCATCAGCTTCTCCGCCAACCTTCCTATCTCCTGCTCATCCAGCCTGCCCACCGGCAGCAGGTAGTTGCTCAGGTAGTTGGGGGTCGGCATCCCCCAGGCGATCAGCAACCAGGCCAAGGTCATACCCCCACAGAGCAGGAATGTTCCTTCGAGCCCAAAATGGGTATGGAACCAGCCACCCAAGGCACCACCGAGAAAGGCGCCGATAAACTGGGAACTGGAGTAGACACCCATTGCCGTTCCCTTGCGCTCCCCCGGCGCCGCCTTCGCTATCAGGCTGGGCAGGGTCGCCTCCAACAGGTTGAAGGCAGTAAAAAAAACAAACAGCGAGACCACCATTACAAGCAATGAGTGGCTGAAACCGTAGAGCACCGTTGAGGCTAGCATCAACGCCGCGATGGCGGAGATAAATACCGGCCGCATGCGGCGTCGGCTCTCGGCGAGGATGACAAAGGGCACCATTGCCAGCATGGACATCAGCATCACTGGCAGATAGACCAGCCAGTGGCTCTCACTATCCATACCCAGATCGCGCAGTGCCAACGGATAGGTGAGAAACATCGCCGTCAGACACATGTGCAGGGTGAGGATACCGAAATCGAGTCGCAGCAGCTCCGGATCTGACAACACCTGCCCGAACTGGGCGGGGACCGCTTCTGCATCCCGATGAAAGTGGCTCTCTTTCGGCGTCGGTACGACAAAGATTACGATGCCGACCCCCAGCAGGGCCAAAACCATGGTCAGCCAGAATATACCGGGGACGCCGATCCAGGTATTGAGAATGGGCCCCAGGATCAGTGCCAGGGCAAAGGCGGCACCGATACTGATGCCGATGAAAGCCATCATGCGCAACCGCTGCTGCTCACGGCTGAGATCCGCGGCCAATGCCATGATCACCGCAGCGATGGCGCCGCTGCCCTGGAGTGCACGCCCGGCGATGATGCCGTAGATGGTCTCCGAGCTGGCCGCCACTCCACTGCCGATGGCGAAGACCAGCAACCCCCCGATCAACACCGGTTTACGCCCGATGCGGTCGGACAGCATACCGAATGGGATCTGCAGCAGCGCCTGGGTCAGGCCATATATACCGATGGCAATCCCCACCAATAGCGGGGTAACCTCGGGGAGTTCTTCTGCATACAGGGCGAACACCGGCAGGATCAGGAATAGACCCAGCATTCGTAGGGAAAATAGTCCGGATAGAGAGTAGGCCGCCTGTCGTTCAACCGCATTTAAACCGGCGTCGTTGCCCCGCCCACTTCTCATCGATGTTTCGCTATGTTTATGAATTGAAAGAGGTGCGTATAGTATCAGGTTCACTCAATTCAATGCAGTACTACATCACTTGCTTGATCGTATCTCCTGGCGTTAGAGCTTCTCGTTGGCACACTCCAGTGGATCAGGTCGCTGCAAATGCATCCGACCCAACCCGCTGATCAACCGGATGAAGCGTCTGCGAGTGATTCCAGGCCCCCACTATCCAGACTGTTGGCCAGTGTACGCAAGGTGTCGATACTATCGGCCTGGCCTTCTACCTTGATCACGAAACGATCTCCGACAACAACACTGTATTCACCGCGTCCGTCCACATCATGCCACTTTTCACTCACTATGCGGCCTGCATCCGAGTAGGTTTTTTCATACCCACGCTCGGTCTTGCGTTCACTGCCCACGGCCGCGAAACCTGCCAGGGATAAGATCCCCTTCGCGCCACCCATGTCGGTGATTTCCACACGCAGCTGCTGGCTGCCGTCACTGTAGTCGGCCTGCGCCTGGGCGATTTGCAAACCCATCATCTGATTGCGTTCAGCGGAGAAGTTGCTTCGTTGCATGCCCATCAGGTTTTGCGGCAGGAAATCACCCAGCTCATCAGGGCTCATCGCCTCGACCTGGGCATCACCACCCATCAGCGTACCAACCATGTTTTGCATGGCTTCCTGCTGGGCCTTGCTGTCACCGGATTGCTGCGCCGCCTCCATCTGTTCACTCGCCTCCTCCATCTGCTTGCTCCAACTCTCGAGCTTACCCATGGGCGAATCTTTTTCGAAGTGTACGTCATCCCCACTCCCGGGCAGTTTGCCTGAGAGACTGCCGACACCGCTGATCGCGCCCACCAGAAAGCTGAGTATTATGCCGAGTACGATGCTGATCACCACCACCGTTATGGTGTACCCCAGTGATTTTTCCTCGGGGCACTGCATGGTATGGGGCAACCCGAGCTTGATCAGGTAAAATGTATAAAACAAGGCAACCAGCCCGAGCAAGCTGACCAAAACACCCAAACCGGGCAGGAGGTGTAGAATCCCCACAACCCAGACCGGTGTCGCCGCATAGGCAATGGTCTTGAGACTCTGCAGCCTGTCCTTGACGGCCCCGAAGGTGGGGGCCAATGATTCGGTGATCAGCATCATCACGTAGATCATCAGCAAGCTGACGCCATAGCTTAGCAGCGCCTGGGTCAGCAGGGCACCGAAACCAATGCGGATGGTACCCATCATGGGAATCTGTATACCGAACAGGGCGGTACCGATCAACGTGCCCAGCGCAGGGATAGCCGCGAGAATCAACACATAGTTGCGATAAATGCCGGAAAGACTGTCCTGCTCAGTGGCGATTTCCGGCCAGGTTTCTTTGGGTTTTAACAGGATGGAACGTACCCGGGTGATGAGTGACTGCATATTCATGACTATTCTCCCTGACATCTGTAACTACAGTTTAACCTGATTACCCAGTGACTGGCACGGGGAATCTAACAGCATGGCGGGTTTAATCATGTCCAGTTTACCCATATTGCCTCTCATCGTCTCTGAAGCGCTTTATGAGTCATTCCAAGGCATGCTTAGCCTATCGGTTTTGCTCAATTCAATGCCGAACTACCTGGGTAATATGGGCGGCGTGCTTTCAGGCGCCAGGGCTCCCTGGCGGAGGATGTCACACTGCAGTGCAAAAAAAAGCGGGGCCCGAAGACCCCGCTACCCATCAATTTATCGTCTCGGACGATCTAATTTGTTATCTCACCCATTCCCGGTTCTCCCTTACCGGGCTGTAACGCAAGGGCATGGACAGTTGACCCACGTCAGGATGATGCTTATTTCCTGGATTACTTAGAACTTGTGAATCAAGCCGCCGAAGAAAGCGGTCTCTTCGTAGTCGCTCTCATCCTCTTCGTAGATAGTGTAACCCACATGCAGTTTAGTCTTCTTGCTCAGACCATGCTCATAACCCAAGCTCCACTGAGTGACGTCGTTACCCTCGGTACCGTCGGTGATCTTGACCGCAGGTGAGATCGGTGCTTTTCCTACCGGCGCATCACCCGACAGGTACTGGGCCTTGATCTTGCCGCTGCCACCCACCTTGACATTACCGCTCACACCGATGGCATCGGCATCTTCGCCCGCACCGTCCAGGTCGAGGCTGCTGAACATGACACCGGCCTGCCACATACCGCCCTTGTAGACCAAGGTCCCACGCAGCAGAGAGGGATCGGCATCAGCCACAATACCGAGATCGTAGGTGTTATAGGCCAGGGATGCGAAGATAGGGCCGTTGTTGTAGAGGCCGGCAATAGAGATGTGATCCGCAGGACCGTCGAGCTCACCACCGGCACCATCACCCAGTTCACCAGCAACCAGGGCACCGACGAAGCTCAGACCACCCATTGATGGAGAGACATAGGCGATGACGTTGTCGACCCGATCCTCACCCGGAATCACCGACTTGATATCGCCAGCCACATCGCCGAACTGATCGAATTTGCCCTGGGACATTTTGAGTGGAGTGTCGTGACGACCCAGCAGCAGGGTGCCGAAACCACCAGCCAGACCCACATACTGGTTTCGGTCGCCCAGGCCGCTACCATCGTCGAGGTTGACCTTGAACTCAAACTTGTAGACAGCCTTCAGGCCGCCACCCAGATCTTCGCTGCCCTTGACACCGACCCGTGAATCGATGCTGTCGACACTCCAGACATCGACGTCGTCGGTGCCATCATCTTCAGAGGTGTTTTGTATGACCATATGTGCCTTGCCATACACTGATGCTTCAGCCATGGCAGCTACAGGAGCCACCAGCGCGGCGGCAATTGCCAGAGAGAGAATTTTTTTCATTGGATACCCCGTTAACGGAAACAGAAAATAGCTTCGAGGCCGCATTCTGATAAACGGAGGTTAAGGGATTACGATAGCTCTATTGCAGTTAGGCTACAGTAGTTAGAAATGTTGTAAATAAAACAACAGACGCCGGGCTGGTTGAGTAAGAGTCATTGCAGTAACGGAATTTTTTCCATGACCTATTTATGACAGGATAATGGATGGGGCATGCCTGCTTCTGTTCGTTGTAGGATCTAGACAAAATGAGAAAGGCCCATCAGATGATTCCTGTCATATAAGAGATTGGAGCATATCCCCACCCGACAATCCCCTTATCAGTCATTCCAAAGAATGCGTATACTATCAGGTTTGCTCACTCCAACGCGGTACTAGTCCAGCAAGCTTATGGATACCATTATTATTCGCGGTGCACGCACCCATAATCTGCAGAATATCGATCTTGAGCTGCCGCGGGACAAGCTCATCGTGTTTACCGGTCTCTCCGGATCCGGCAAATCCTCCCTCGCCTTCGACACCATCTATGCCGAGGGCCAGCGCCGCTATGTGGAGTCCCTCTCCGCCTATGCACGGCAGTTTCTGTCACTCATGGAGAAGCCCGATGTGGATCATATCGAAGGCCTCTCGCCGGCGATCTCCATTGAACAGAAGAGCACTTCCCACAACCCTCGTTCCACGGTTGGCACCATCACTGAGATCTACGACTACCTGCGCCTGCTGTTCGCCCGGGTGGGCACACCCCGCTGTCCCGAGCATGACACGACCCTGGAGGCACAGAGCATCAGCCAGATGGTGGATCAGGTATTGGCACTGCCGGAGGGGGAACGCATGATGCTGCTGGCACCGGTGGTGCAGGAACGCAAAGGCGAACACCATAAATTACTCCAGGAGCTGCATACCCAGGGTTATATCCGTGCACGTATCGATGGGGAAGTGTTCGAACTCGACGACGCCCCCACCTTGGAGTTGCATAAAAAACACTCCATCGAGGTCGTGGTCGACCGTTTCAAGGTACGGGAGGATCTCGCCACCCGCCTGGCGGAGTCGTTCGAGACCGCGCTCAACCTGGCGGATGGCCTGGTGCGGGTGGCCTGGATGGACGGCAGTCAGCCGGAGCTGCTCTTCTCCTCCCGCTTTGCCTGCCCCCACTGCGGTTACAGCCTGACAGAGCTGGAGCCCCGACTCTTCTCCTTCAACAATCCAGTCGGCGCCTGTCCCACCTGTGACGGCCTCGGGGTGGAACAGTTCTTTGATCCGGCGAAGGTGGTTGGCCACCCGGAACTCTCCCTCGCCGGGGGTGCGGTACGCAGTTGGGACCGACGCAACGCCTACTATTTCCAAATGATCACATCCCTCGGGCGCCACTACGATTTCGATCCCGAAGCCCCCTGGGAGTCGCTGACGAAAAAGGTGCAGAAGATCATCCTCCAGGGCAGTGGCCGAGAAAGCATCGAGTTCAGCTACTACAACGAACGGGGCCGCTCGGTGAAAAAGCGTCACCCCTTCGAGGGCATCATCCCCAACATGGAACGCCGCTATCGGGAGACGGAATCCAATGCGGTGCGCGAGGAGCTCTCCCGCTATATCTCCAGCCAATCCTGCCCCGATTGCGCCGGCACCCGGCTGACCCAGGCGGCGCGGCATGTGTTCATCGCCAAGCACAACCTCCCCCAGGTCACCAGCATGCCCATCGGCCAGGCCAAGCAGACCCTTTCGACCCTGAAGCTGGCAGGCAAACGGGGCAAGATCGCCCAGAAGATCCTCAAGGAGATCGATCAGCGGCTGCACTTTCTGGTCAACGTGGGGCTCGACTACCTGACCCTCGACCGTAGCGCGGAGACCCTCTCCGGGGGGGAGGCCCAGCGCATCCGTCTGGCGAGCCAGATCGGCGCCGGTCTGGTGGGTGTCATGTATGTGCTTGACGAACCCTCCATCGGCCTGCACCAGCGGGACAATCAGCGTCTCCTCGACACCCTGACCTACCTGCGCGATCTGGGGAATACGGTGATCGTGGTGGAGCATGACGAAGAGGCGATACGCAGTGCCGACCATGTGGTGGATATCGGCCCCGGGGCCGGGATCCATGGCGGTCGCATCATCGCCCAGGGCAGGGCCGACAAGATAGCAAAAAGTAAGGGTTCACTAACCGGAGACTACCTGAGCGGCAAACGCAGCATCGATACACCCGCGCGCACCACCGAGATCGACCCGACCCGCAACCTGGAACTTCTCGGCGCCAGCGGCAATAATCTCAAGTCGGTGGAGCTGGCGATCCCGGTGGGAAGTTTCTGCTGTATCACCGGTGTCTCAGGCTCGGGCAAATCGACCCTCATCAACGACACCCTCTACCCGATCTGCGCCGCAGCCCTGAACAAGGCCAATACCTCGCCCGCTCCCTATACAGAGATACGCGGGCTGGACTTTTTCGACAAGGTGGTGGATATCGACCAGAGCCCCATCGGGCGTACCCCCCGCTCCAACCCGGCAACCTATACCGGGCTCTTCACCCCGATCCGGGAGCTCTTCGCCGGCACCCACGAGGCCCGCTCCCGGGGCTATAGCCCGGGCCGTTTCAGTTTCAATGTCAAAGGCGGGCGCTGCGAGGCCTGCAGCGGCGACGGGGTGATCAAGGTGGAGATGCACTTCCTGCCCGACATCTATGTGCAGTGCGATGTGTGCAAGGGCAAACGCTATAACCGTGAGACCCTGGAGGTCCGTTACAAGGGCAAGAGTATCGATCAGGTGCTGGCAATGACCGTGGAGGAGGCGTTGGACTTCTTCGATGCGGTGCCGTCCATCAAACGCAAATTGCAGACCCTGATGGATGTGGGCCTCTCCTACATCTCCCTGGGGCAGAACGCCACCACCCTATCCGGCGGCGAGGCACAGCGGGTCAAACTCTCCCGGGAACTCTCCAAGCGGGACACCGGCAAGACCCTCTATATCCTCGACGAACCGACTACCGGCCTGCACTTCCACGACGTCAACCATCTGCTCGAGGTGCTGCATCGACTGCGCAACCATGGCAATACGGTGGTGGTGATCGAGCATAACCTGGATGTGATCAAGACCGCCGACTGGGTAATCGACCTGGGCCCCGAAGGGGGCGATAAGGGGGGTAAGATCATCGCCCAAGGCACACCGCAACAGCTTACCAAAATCCGCGGTTCTCATACCGGGCATTTTCTTAAAAAACTGCTGAGCACCTGACCCGGGCCAGTTCTCGTGAGCCGACAAACCTCAATCAGCAGAATTGTAACGACCAGGCACTTCAGGCACATTTCTCTGTCCCACTTGCTACTGTTCATTATTTGACCTGTTAGCCCATCAGGGGGTTAAGCCTGAGTCCGCCTTTAGGGGCCGATACTCAACTCCAGATACCCAGCATAGGATTGATTGATATGTCCAAACACTATGACTTAATCGCCATCGGCGCCGGCAGTGGCGGACTCTCGGTGGCGGAACGTGCCGCCAAGTACGGCGCCAAGTGCGCGGTTATCGAGGCCAAAAGGATTGGCGGGACCTGCGTCAACCTGGGTTGTGTGCCGAAGAAGGTCATGTGGTATGGCGCCGGTATCGCACACACCCTGCATGATGCTTCAGATTACGGTTTCGACATCGACGTCAAAGGCTTCTCCTGGGAGACCCTGAAGGCTCGGCGGGATGAGTATGTAGCGGGGATCAACAGCTGGTACCACACCTATCTTAAAGACTCCGATATCGATGAGATCACCGGTTTTGCCCGTTTCATCGACGCCAACAGAGTGGATGTGGAAGGTGTGGAGTTAAGCGCTGATCATATCGTTATCGCACCCGGTTCATATCCGGAGGTACCCTCTGTGCCCGGCGCCGAACACGGCATCACGTCGGATGGTTTTTTTGCCCTGGAAGCATTGCCGCAACGGGTGGCGGTTGTCGGTAGCGGCTACATAGCGGTTGAAATCGCCGGTCTGCTCAATGCATTGGGCGCGGATGTCACCATGCTGCTGCGCCGCGAACAGCTGCTGCGACCATTCGATGCCATGTTGCGCGAGTGCCTGATGGAGGAGATGATCAATGCCGGGATCAACATCATCACCTCATCCCAGATCGGGGAGGTCAGGAAAGAGGCGGATGGCACCCTGGATCTGATCTGCGCCGATACCGGACAAAGCATCGGCCTGTTCGATCAGCTGTTATGGGCGATCGGCCGAAGCCCCGCAAGCGCCGGCATGGAGCTGGCCAATGCCGGCATCACCACCGACGCAGAGGGTTACATCCCCACTGACGCCTTTCAGAACACCAACATTCCCCATATCTATGCAGTCGGGGATGTCACCGGGCGGGCTCAGCTGACCCCGGTGGCCATTGCCGCCGCCAGGCGCCTCGCAGACCGGCTTTTTGCCGGCATGTCCGAACGCAAGCTCGACTATGAAGTCATCCCGACAGTGGTGTTTTCACACCCGCCCATCGCCACAGTGGGCCTGACCGAATCCGAGGCCAGGGAGCTCCATGGGGATGCGGTGAAGATCTACCAGTCGAGGTTCACACCGATGTATCACGCCTTCACCCGACACCAGAGCAAAATGGCCATGAAACTGGTAACCATCGGCGCCCGGGAGAAGGTCATCGGCTGTCACGTCATCGGCATCGGCGCGGACGAGATGATGCAGGGATTCGCGGTTGCCATCAGGATGGGGGCCACCAAGCAGGATTTGGATGACACCATCGCCATCCACCCGACGGCCGGTGAAGAGTTGGTGACCATGCGTTGATTGGAATGCGCAACGACATCAACCGAGTAGTCACAGAACACGGTTTTACCTATTGCATAAAGGCCATCGATGACTGGCGTATTATTGATCCCGAGGATGACTTGCGGGTGTCGATGTTAGGGTGAGGCTTGCCGCACCGAAACTCAGAGCGCAGCCGACCGATGCGCTTGCGGGCTCACGCCCCTTACACGCTTGAACGCAGTACTGAATGCAAATGGCGTTGCATAGCCAACCTTCTCGGCCACGCTGCCCACGGTCTCGTCTGGCTGACACAAGAGGTCGGCTGCCAAGGCCATGCGCCAATTTCTCAGGAAGGTCATCGGTGATTCCCCAACCCGCTCCTGGAAGCGGCGCGCAAGCGACGCCCGCGAGGCACCGACTTCCAGTGCCAGTGTATCCATGGTCCATGGATTGGCCGGTTTGTCATGCATGATGTGCAGGGCACGTTCGATGATCCGATCACCCTGGTAGCGCCACCACTCCGGCCTGCTGCTGTCGTGCTTGCCGAACCAGGCCTTGAGCACGGCGGTCAACAACAGGTCGAGCAGCCGATCCAGCACCGCAGCCTGACCCGGTTCATCTTTGATCACCTCGTCACAGAGTAACGCCACCAGGGGAGACTCCCAGTCGGTATGGGTAAGCGACAGCACTGCCGGCAACGCCCGCATCAGGCGATCGCTGATGTCGCTTAAATGCTCATAGGCGCCGACGAGAAATACGCTTGAACCTTCAGCATCGTTACCCCAGGTTCTCACCCCATGCATCATCGCCTCATGCAATGAGTTTCCATTCAGGTCACAACAGCGTTGCCCCGGATGAATGATCACCTGCGGGGGCCTGGACGGAGAATCGGCGAGGTTGTATTGCATCGGTGCGCGTATGACAGCGATGTCTCCGGGGCCGATTTGAATGGGATCACCGGCATCGGCTACCAGCCACAGCTCTCCTGCCACACCAGCGATCAGCGTCAGCGGTGAACCGGCGAGGTCCCTCAGCGACCACGGCGAGTTCATGACTGCTCGCAAAGCGAAGGCACCCCGCGCACGCGGAGCATCCAGCAATCCACCCAAAGTATCCATGGGGCCAATTATAGACGAACGCGTATGAATCTGAGCTTTCCGAAAATGGCGTCACCCAACCCCCGCACTTACCATTATTTATACCGAAACAAGCTGCATGAACGGCACCAAACTGAACCAATAGAGGAGAAGCGCAAATGTCCCTGAAGAATGAAATGACAATGCGACGTTTTGTCGAGCAGGTCATCAACAAAGGCAATTTCCCGGTTCTGGATGAGGTCATTCACCCGAACTACGTCTACCGCAGTCCCGATCAGGTGCTCCAAGGTCAGGAAGCTCTCAGAGAGCTGCTCACAACCTACCGCAGCGCCTTTCCCGATCTGCACATAGAGATCGAGGAAATGGTCAGCGCGGGTAACAAGACCGTGATCTCCATTACCCTATCCGGCACCCACAAAGGCGATCTGATGGGAATAGGTGCAACCGGCAGGCAGGTGAAGGCAAGCGGGATGATACTGAGTCATTTTGAAAACGGAAAAATCGTCGAGGAGTGGGAGCTTCTGGACCAATTAACCCTATACCAGCAGCTTGGCATCGTTTCAATTCACCCGGAAACAGCGACCGGCAACAATGAGGAGAGCGCTATGCATACCGAGACAAGCAATGAGCAGACAACCGAGGGCACTACCCTGGTAGTGGGAGGAACAGGAAAGACCGGTCGCCGCGTCGCAGAGCGACTGCAAGCACGCGGGGTTGAAACCTGCATTGCATCCCGCACCTCAAACCCATCCTTCGACTGGAACGACCCAAGCACCTGGAACGCAGTCCTCGAAAGGGTAACGACGGCCTACATCACCTATGCGCCGGATCTCGCAATACCGGGCGCCACCGACTCGATTCGCCGTTTCGTTGACCAGGCGGTAGCGCAGGGCGTCAAGCGGCTCGTACTATTGTCGGGTCGCGGTGAAGAAGAGGCCCAGGCCTGTGAGCGGATTATCCAACAAGCCGGTGTCGAGTGGACAGTGGTTCGCGCGAGCTGGTTCATGCAGAACTTCTCCGAGGGTGAGTTCCTCGGCATGGTTCTGGACGGTACTATCACACTACCGGCCGCGGATGTCCCCGAGCCCTTTATCGATATCAATGACATCGCAGATGTGGTGGTTGCAGCGCTGACCGAGGAGGGACATGCCGGTGAGATCTATGAAGTAACCGGCCCCCGCACCCTGACCTTCACCGAGTTGGCGCACGAGATTTCCCAAGCCGCCGGTCGCGAGGTGCAGTTTGTTCAGATCCCGAAACAGGCGTTCACTCAGGCCATCGCCGAATCGGGCGCGCCGGATGATATCGCCTGGCTATTGAACTACCTGTTTGAAACGGTCCTCGATGGTCGCAACGCCCATGTTTGTGACGGCGTCAAGCGTGCGCTGGGAAGGGAACCGACCGACTTCACCGATTATGCGCGTCGCATCACCGCGCGTGGCACCTGGAATGCGAAGCATGAGGAGGGGGTGGCAGCGTGAACCACCTGACCGTAATTGCGATCAGGGAGAAATCAAGAAATAACAAATTAAGAAAGGAGGGAAGAAACCAGGACAGGCACCATTTGAATACAGGTCACCTGAGCGTTCTTTTCAAATAGTGCCTGTTCTGGTTTATTACTGGTTTATTATTAGTTTATTTTTGACTGTCCTGGTTTATTTCTGGTTTATTTTATTATTGTGCAACGAAAGCCCACTCGCGTAGAACCACTTTCAACTGTAGTGGCTTAATTAGAGTGTCCGTTGATATAAGGGAGGCTCAAAGTGTCCCCTTTATACCCTATAACCTGCTTGTTATCGTGGTAAAAATGCCAAAACGCTTCACTCGATAAAGGCGGACTCATCAGAAATCCCTGCGCGATAGTAACCCCAGTTTTTATGAGAAAGTCTCTTTGCTCCTCAGTTTCAATTCCCTCCGCAATCAGGCCTAGATTGAGTTTGTCAGCAAGCGTTACCAATGAGCTGATTATGGCGGAATCGTTCTGGTTTCCAGGAAGATCTTTTATGAATAAACGGTCTATTTTCAATCTATCTGCAGGTAGCTGTTTTAGATGTTTAAGTGATGCGTAACCTGTACCAAAATCATCAATTGCTATCCTGATGCCAATGTCTCTGAGCGCATGTAATTTTTGCAGGCTGGCCTGGTAATCTTTAATGAATGCAGTTTCTGTGATCTCAATTTCCAAATTGTCTGGCCGCATACCTGTAGTCTGTAATGTATGTTTGACAGTCTCTACAAATGTTGGATTTTTAAGTTGTACACTCGAGACATTAACAGAGATATATTCCAGCTGTATTCCCTGCTTACACCAGCTTAGATAGACCTCACAGGCATGTTTCATGACCCAATTACCAATCGGCTCAATAAGACCTGTATCCTCAGCAAGTTCAATGAATAAACCAGGAGAAACAAGCGAAAACCCTGGGCGGTGCCAACGTAGTAGTGCTTCAGCACCTATCATTTTACCATTCAACAGATCTATGCTGGGTTGATAGTAAAGCTCAAATTGTCTCTCTGTTAGCGCATCAATCAGATCCTGTTCGATCTCCATCTCATCAGACAGTGAGTCCTGTAGACTTTTTGAGAAGAAAGCATGGCTGCCTGGCTTACTTCTTTTAGCCTGATACATGGCTGCATCAGCGTTTTTCAGTAAATCGATGAAAGTTTTACCATCATCAGGGTAGATGGCGATCCCCTTACTAGCGCTGATGTGGATTTCACGATTAACCAATTTGAAGGAGTCGATGAATACCCTGTCCAAGCGAGCGATAATTTCCGGTATAATGTTTCGAATAGTCGCATGGTCAGTTGTGAATAGAAATACGAATTCATCGCCAGCAAAACGACTAAGAATATCACGCCGACTAGTGAATTGTCGCAGGCGGTTGGCCAGTTGCCTGAGAAGATCATCCCCTATGACATGCCCCATTGAGTCATTGATCATTTTAAAACGATCAATATCCAGAATCATGATAGCCAACTCATGTTGCCGGGCATTAGCAAGCTGTATTGCCTTTTCAGTCTCTGATTTTATTAGCTTTCTGTTGGGTAGGCCTGTCAGAGAGTCATGATCCGCTTGGTATTGAAGCTGTTTTTTTAAAGAGATATTTGATAGGGCGCTTGCTAAGATATCACAGAACTGGGTCAATAAAGATAAGGCACTCTTCTCTTGTGTCTCAGTCGATGACTGAAGCATCACCAAGTAAGCTGTGACTTGTCCATTGTGCAGAGCAGGATAGAGTACAATTTTATCGCTGTGTGGTAGTGATGTTTCAGCCAGGATTGGCAGGAATTGGTTGGCATCATTGAGCGTTCCTTTCCAAACCATCTTTGGGAGTACTGTGGAAGATGCCATGTTTAGCATACTGCGCTCAATAAGCTTGTCGTTGTTGCTATAAATACAAGCCATTTCGTAAAAACTCGCGTGTCCTTCTATCTGTACTAATACAAAATGAGAGTCCCTTGTGAACTTTGGTAGTGCCTCATAAGCAACGAGTAAAGCAGATTTTATCGTACTTGCATTCTGTATATGAGAACTGAATTCAATCAACAAGTTTTGCTGTAGGAAATGGTTGCCGAGCTTCTCCGCCATGTTGTTAAATGAGATACCAAGCTCTTCAAACTCATCTTTGGTCTGTATTGAAACACGGGTTTTGAATATTCCCTGACTCAATTGACGTGTACCAATAAGAAGCTTTTCCAAAGGAAGCAATACTTTTCTTATTGAAAATATACTTAGTAGCACAACAAGGATAAAGGTAACGAAAACAACCTTCAGAAACACGCCTTGAAACGTGAGCACAGCCTCCATCTGTTTAGAATAAGGTAATGCAATAGCCACATTCCATTTTTCTATCTGATAATGAGGTTTTAGAAAGATTGACCAGTAAGCGGAGATCATTTCTTGTTCTTCATCACCTTGAAATACAAAGCTACTACTAAAACTTGTTTGCGCTAGTTTTACTATTTTCGAGAGCCATTTGGTATCTTGCCTTTTGTTGCAATAGATGGGCACCCCAGACTCGGTAAGGATACAGACAGCTTCACTTCGTGTACTTAACAGATCGATGTTAAGTAAGGTCTGCATATTTAATTTAGCACCAAGTAGTTCTCTGGATTTAGAGTAATCTCCCATTGGCACGAAGATAAAAACATCAACATTAGCCTGTTGGTTGTCGACGGGTTGAATTAACAAAATCGCTTTATTAGGTACGAAATTTTCATTGATTTTATCTAACAGCCGGTTGCCGCTAAGGTTGAGTTCACCATGTAGCACACGGGTAGTATTTGTAGGAGAAAGTATGAAAAGTGAATCTATACGATAAGTCTGATTAGGGTCTCTATACTGGAGGAAGTCCTTAACAGTTTTACTGTTGCCCTCGGTGAGAATAGATGCAAAAAGATCAAGTTCATCCTTGTTGTACTGCAAAACCTCAAAGATATTCATACCAATGTTCTTAGCCATCTGCCTCAACTGTTGGCTATGGTGATCTACCAGATTATCTTTGACCTTGTATAGTGTTAAACCGGTAAAAATCAACAGCGGAATGATTGCAATGGAAATAAATAGCAGAACGATTCTGCGGGAAACGCCGTTGGACAACACTTTGGATGTTATCTGCATGAAGTCAATAATCCTCAGCGTAGCCGTAGTAGGCACCATTATTGGCGCGGATTATATCATCGTGACTATGTGAGGCTGTGATCGGTGGTGAGCTTCTACCATCTTCACCCATACTATATAGATCAAAATCGGAGTTAATCGGTACCAGGTTGTGATCCTTACGCTGATGTCCTCTCCTTGCGTTACCTGCGCCTTCAATCGCAAGATACTGATACGGATTTCCCCAAGGATCTAAAATCGTCATATTTATCTCAGAGAGAGTCTCAGGATAGCGACCCATATCAATCTTGTAATCATGAAGATTGATTTCAATTCCTTGCATCACTTCCATAGCTTTGTTCGCCCTTGAATTTCTTATGTATTCTGAGTAGTTAGGTATGGCAATTGATAGTAGGATGCCAAGTACCGCCGTTATGAGTAGTAATTCAAGAACTGAAAACCCGAGTATATATTTGGTCATATGATCAAACTTGGGCTTGTGGGATAGATTGAATCCCCTTACTGTTTTTCCCATGAAAAACTTATACATACGATTAAACACATCTTTCCCCAATCAAGTACAAGTGCTCAAATTTCTAGCGACCTTTTTTTGATTTTCTTGACTTGAGTTGGGGCGCTTATCTTTGGAAATTGCCTACTAAAGAACAGCAATTGTTTGATAAAAATATAATTTAAACCAAATATCAATCACTTATCACACACCGGCATGCGGAATATCGAGTGTGATCTGGTGAGTGCAGAAAAAACTGGATATGAGAAATAATCTTGGTGACAGAGTTGGACAGAATGGAAATGGGGACTCACCATTTAAAGAAATGCGTATATGGCAATGCAACTCAATAGCTCATGCCAACTAATCAGAAAGTAACAACAAAATAAGATATCTCTTTAGCTGCGAAAAAAGGAAGGCTATCGGTAGACTTGGCGGCGATGGTTAACGGCTAATACCAGTACGACAAGCTTGTCGTTCTCAATCTGGCAAATAGCGCGATAATCACCAATCCGGTAGCGCCATAGACCTTGTATCTCATGCCTGAGTGGCTTGCCAAAACGGCGGGGATCATCATCGGTTGCTATTCGTTCTGAAAAATTGCGTAGGATTGTTCACTGTACTTGGCGGTCCAACTGGCGCAATTCACGCCTGGCACGATCATCCCACTCAACGTTCCAGATCAAGATCCGACTCCAACTCCTCCTGAGTCCAGCGCTTGGCGGGCTCCTTCAGTCGCTCAGCGGCGAGATAGGCATCCTCCAGCTCTTCCAGGTGCTCAAGGATCGCTTCACGGGCATAAAAACTCTTGGAACGACCTGTTTTGGCTGCCAGGTCGGCCAGGCGTTGTTCAATGTCATCGGGTAATCGAAGGGCTAACATAGGAAGTCTCCAGGAATGCTATACATGTATAGCAGAGTCTAGTAACGGCTGATTTGCACATCAGAGTACCCATGAAAATCCAAAAAAGTGCCACTAGTAAATACTGGGACAGCCGCCAGTCGCCAACCACTGCGCCGGAGTTAACTCGGTTCACTCACGCTTCTTAGCCAATATCAAGGCATCGTAAAGCATAATGATCACCCCGAGCGTGATCGCCGAATCGGCCACATTGAAGGCGGGAAAGTAGTGTTGCTGATAATGGAAATGGAGAAAGTCGATGACCTGGCCGAACAGGATGCGGTCGATGACGTTGCCGATGGCGCCGCCGATGATCAGGGAGAGGGCCACGGCAATCCACTGCTCGTCCCGTTTCAGGCGCCATATCCAACCGACCAATACCCCACATACGCCGATTGCCAAGACGATGAAGAACCAGCGCTGCCAGCCACCCTGGTTGCTGAGAAAGCTGAATGCCGCACCCTTGTTGTAGAGCAGGGTCAGATCGAAGATGGGCAACACCCTGACCGACTCATACAGGGTCAAGCTGGACTCGGCAATCTGTTTGGTCACCTGATCCAGCACCACCACAACCAGTGACAACCATAGCCAGCGTGTCATCCTGTCACTCCTCTCGCGCAGTCTCAGGCATAGTGACGAGTTTCACCATCCCCGACCACGTTCTCCACACAACGTCCGCAGAGTTGCGGATGTTCGGCATTGGACCCGACATCCTCCCGGTGATGCCAGCAACGGACACATTTTTCATGGGCCGAAGCCGTTACCTGGACGGCGATGGCCAACTCCTCGTCCACAACCGCATCGGCCGGCTGCTGCTCCATTGCATAGACCCGCGCCTCGGATGTAATCAGGACGAAACGCAACTCATCCCCCAAGCTATCCAGCATCGCCTTCAGTTCATCGCCACAGTAGATATTCACCTCGGCATCCAGTGATGAGTTGCCCGCGGCACGAAACGACTCCATCGCCTTGCCCACACTCTCTCTCACCGCGATTGCCCGCTGCCAGAAGTCGCGATCGAAACGATCATCGGCATCGAGGGGAAAGAGATCACCATACCACTGCTCGAGGAAAACACTGTCGCTGCGTTCCCCCGGCATCGACTGCCAGATCTCGTCCGCGGTGAAGCTGAGGATCGGCGCCAGCCAGCGCACCATCGCCTCGATGATGTGATACATGGCGGTCTGGCAGGAGCGGCGCGGCAGGCTGTCGGCCTGTGTGGTGTACTGCCGGTCCTTGATGATGTCGAGATAGAAGCCGCCCAGCTCATTGACACAGAAGTTATGGATCTTCTGGTAGATGAGGTGGAACTGGTAGTTGGCATAGGCCTCCACGATCTCCTGCTGCAGCTGCAGGGTACGATCCACCACCCAGCGGTCGAGTTCGATCATCCGTTCCGGTGCGACCTGGTTCTGCGTCGGATCGAAGCCATTCAGATTGGATAGCAGAAAGCGCGCCGTGTTGCGGATCCGGCGATAGGCGTCCGAGGTACGCTTGAGGATCTCGTCGGAGACACTCATCTCGTTGCGATAGTCGGTGGCCGCCACCCAGAGACGGATGATATCGGCGCCCAATGTCTTCAGCACCTTCTGCGGCGCCACCACGTTGCCCAGGGACTTGGACATCTTGCGGCCCTCGGCATCCACGGTAAAGCCGTGGGTCAATACCTCTTTATAGGGCGCACAATCGTTCATCGCCACCGAGCTCATCAGTGAGGATTGAAACCAACCGCGATGTTGATCGGAGCCTTCGAGATAGAGATCGGCGGGAAACTTCAGTCCCTCCCGGGCATCGAGCACACAGTGGTGGGAGACACCGGAATCGAACCAGACATCCAGGGTGTCAGTGACCTTCTCATAGTCAGCCGCCTGATCACCAAGCAGGGTATCGGGAGAGAGGTTGAACCACGCCTCGAAGCCCGACGCTTCTACCAGTTTCGCCACCTGTTCGATCAGCTCCGGGGTCTGGGGATGGAGATCGCCACTCTGCTTGTGGATGAACAGGGTGATCGGTACCCCCCAGGTGCGCTGCCTGGAGATACACCAGTCGGGCCGGTTCTCCACCATACCCTTGATACGCGCCAGGCCCCAGTCCGGCATCCAGGTCACCTTGTCGATCTCCCGCAAGGCAGCCTCCCGCAGGCCGCTCTGATCCATGCTGATGAACCATTGGGGTGTGGCGCGGAAGATGATCGGGGTCTTGTGGCGCCAGCAGTGGGGATAGCTGTGGCGCAGCCGCTCTTCATGCATCAGGGCGCCACGCTGTTTCAGTACATCGATCACCTTCTCGTTGGCGGCCAGGACATGCTCACCGGCAAACAGGGGGGTTCCCTCCAGGAAACAGCCATTGCTGCCCACCGGGTTGTCCACCGGCAGGTCGTAGCGAACACCCACCAGATAGTCATCAAGGCCGTGGCCCGGGGCGGTGTGAACCGCACCGGTACCCGCCTCTAGGGTGACATGTTCACCAAGAATCACCGGCACCTGGCGATCATAGAAGGGGTGCTGCAGCTTCACTCCCTCGAACGCCTCACCCTTGGCATAACCCGCCACATGGTAGTGTTCGATCCCGTAGCGGTCCATGACATCCTTGAGCATCGCCTCGGCGATCACCATCCGCTGCTTGCCATGCTGACCCTCGAACGCCACCACGGCGTATTCCAGGGAAGGGTTCAAGGCCACCGCCTGGTTGGCCGGCAGTGTCCAGGGAGTGGTGGTCCAGATCACCATCGAGACCGGGCCCTCTCCGCAACCTTCCGGACCATGGTGACAGCGCGCCTCAAGATCGGTCTCATCGACCACATAGAAGCGCACATCGATGGCGAAGGAGTCCTTGTCCTGATACTCCACCTCCGCCTCGGCCAGGGCGGAACCGCAATCGGTACACCAGTGCACCGGCTTATAGCCCTTCTGCACATGCCTGTTGGCGACAATCCGGCCCAGGGAGCGGATGATATCGGCCTCGAACTGGTGGTCCATGGTCAGGTATGGATTGTCCCAGTCACCCAATACACCCAGGCGCTTGAAGTCCTCCCGCTGACCGTTGACCTGCTTGGCGGCATACTCACGGCAGGCCTTGCGAAACTGTCCGGTGGTCACCTTCTTGCCCGGTTTGCCGATCTTCTTCTCCACCTGCAACTCAATCGGCAGACCATGGCAGTCCCAACCCGGCACATAAGGGGCGTCATAGCCGTCCAGGGTACGGCTCTTGACGATCACATCCTTGAGAATCTTGTTCACCGCGTGGCCGATATGGATCTCGCCATTGGCATAGGGCGGTCCATCATGCAGGATAAAACCGGGCCGGCCGGCGCTGACTTCGCGAATCCTTTTATATAGATCTTTCTGCTGCCACTTTTTCAGCATCTCCGGCTCACGCTGGGCCAGATTACCGCGCATGGGAAAATCGGTTTTGGGTAGATTGAGGGTTTGCTTGTAATCGCTCACTTACGGCTGCCTGTTGTGGGTGCGAAAAAATAGAGTATTGAAACTCAAAATTGCGCCGGGCGCAAAATATTCCAGCACGATTCCAGTCTATCTAACCATAAACAACATCGAATTTAGGTGGCGTCAGGCGTTGTCTGCAACACCCAATATTGCCCTGGCCTGGTCCGCGTCGCGCAGGATCTGTTGTCGCAGCAATTCAAACGTGTCAAATCGCTGCTCCTCCCTCAGTTTGCGCACAAACTCCACCGAGACATGCTCCCCATAGACCTCCCGGTTGAAATCGAACAGGTGCACTTCCAATAGATAGCGGTGATCTCCTTCAACCATAGGTCGGTTTCCAATGTTAGCCACACCAGGCAGGTCTTTTACACCGAAGCCATCCAGCTTGACCGCATACACCCCATGCAGCGGACTCACCCTGCGATGCATGTTGATATTCATGGTGGGGAATCCGATGCTGCGCCCCCGTTTGTGACCATGAGCCACCCGGCCGCACAGCCGGTAGGGTCGTCCCAGGCACTGGGCGGCGCCTTCCAGGTCGCCAAGGGTGAGGAGCTCCCTGATCCGGGTGCTGCTGACACGGTCCGCATCCAGCTTGTAGGTGTTCATATTCTCCACCTCGAAAGCGTATTCCCTGCCCATCCTGCGCAACAACTCGAAATCACCCTCGCGTCCTCGGCCGAAGCGAAAATCGTCACCCACCGAGAGAAAGCGTGTCCCCAACCCCTCCACCAGCAGCTCCTTGACAAAGGCGTCGGCAGGCATGGCCGCCAAGCGCTTGTTGAACTCCAATACCACCACCCGCTGCACCCCGGTCTCCTTGATTGCCTGTAGCTTTTCCCGCATACGGGTAAGCCTGGCCGGCGCGGATGCAGCCTGAAAAAATTCCCGGGGCTGGGGCTCGAAGGTGACAACGGTGGTGGGCAGATCCAGTTCCACCCCCTTTTCCATGAGGTGGCGAAAGACCGATTGATGGCCCAGGTGGACACCATCGAAATTACCGATAGTGGCCACGCAGCCATGGTGATCAGGTTTCAGATTGTGTAGTCCGCGAACCAGTTGCATTGATTAACCGCCCAAACTCGAGCGGTCAATTATAGGGCCTGTGGGAAAATTGGACATCCCTGATTGAAGATTCGCTTAATCCCTCTCCTTTCCTGGGTCAAATGAGGCAGTGTCGGCCGTGATTTAAAAATGTCTGCCAGGACAGCAAATCGTCCTGACAGACAACACGCACCCAGTCATCGACCTGCAGGTGAATTGCTTGGCTTGAAAACTCAAACCTATTTCTTGCGTAGGGTGCGGCTTGCCGCACCGTTGAAGTATTAGCGCCATGCTGATACTTAGGTGTTGGTGCGGCAAGCCGCACCCTACGATTAACCGCAAACGAACGCCAATAACAGTAAAGACCCGGAAAAGGAAAATAGAGATCACGCCCTATCGATTTATACTCCGAAAATGGCTGGGGCGGGTGCCCAGGAGAAACAGTGTCAGAAAGTAGACCAGGATGGCTGAGGCAATCAGCCCGGCCAACCGCCACACCCTAGAGGAAGTGGAATCCGCCAGCCATTCGCCGATATCCCCTACCCCCCACAAGAGCAGTGCAGCCATAATCAGCGAGGCTGCCAGGGTACGTGACAACAATACCGCCCAGCCCTTTGTCGGGGTATAGATACCCCCTTTTCTCAAGGCATGGTAAAGAAGATAGGCATTCAATCCCGAAGAGATCGTGGTCGCCAACGCCAAGCCGGCATGGGCCAGGGGGAATACCAGGAGAAGATTCAGCAGCATATTCACACTCATGGCAATGATGCCGATCCTGACCGGCGTCTTGGTATCCTGACGACCATAGAAACCGGGGGCGAGGACCTTGATCAGCATGATTGCCATCAACCCCGGGGCATAGGCCATCAGGCTCTTTGTCGCCATCCCCACATCGTGATGATCGAAGGCCTCGGAAAAGAACAGGGTGGCCAGCATCGGCCCGGCCAACAGAAACAGGCCCACCGCGGCCGGCAGGCCGAACAGGATATTCAGGCGCAGGGCCCAATCCAGGGTGCCGGAGAAGGCTTCAGGGGAGTTTTCCGCATGCCTGCGTGAGAGACTGGGCAGAATCACTGTACCCAGGGCAACACCCAGCACTCCCACGGGAAACTCCATCAAGCGGTCCGAATAGTAGAGCCAGGAGATGCTCCCGCTGACAAGGAACGAGGCGATAAGGGTATCCAGGAGCAGATTGATCTGACTCACCGAGACACCGAAGAGTGCGGGCACCATCAGACGCATGACCCGCACCACACCCGGATCCTTGAATGCTACCCGAGGTCTGGGAAAGAGTTTGACCCGCCACAGGAAGGGCAATTGAAACAGAAACTGGACCATGCCCGCAATCAGGACTCCCCACGCCAGGGCCACGATCGGCCGCTCCATCATGGGAGAGAGCCAGATCGCACACCCTATGAGGGAGAGATTCAGCAGCACCGGGGTGAAGGCGGGCACCCAGAAGCGATTGTAGGTATTCAGAATACTGCCGGAAAAAGCGGTCAGGGTGATGAAGAACAGATAGGGGAAGGTCAGGGTGAGCATCTCCACTGTCAGCTCATACTTGCCCTCACTCTCATTCCAGAATCCCGGCGCGAATATCATCACCAGTATCGGCGCCGCCACCACCCCCACCAGGGAGACCAACAGCACCACCAACCCC
Organism: Candidatus Thiodiazotropha sp. CDECU1; assembly: GCF_963455295.1. NCBI lineage: Bacteria > Pseudomonadati > Pseudomonadota > Gammaproteobacteria > Chromatiales > Sedimenticolaceae > Candidatus Thiodiazotropha > Candidatus Thiodiazotropha sp. CDECU1. Next base: position 413,393 of record NZ_OY734020.1, on the reverse strand, counting down.
AGGGAGCCCGCCATATGATCGGTGAACCTCTGCAGCTCCAGCTTGTTCCTTTTGGTCCGGTATTCGGTCAGTACCGGTACGAAGGCCACCGAGAATGAGCCTTCGGCAAACAGGCGACGCAGAAAATTGGGGATCTTGAAGGCCACGAAAAAGGCATCGGTGGCCGCACTGGCGCCAAACCAATGGGCGAACACCAGATCCCGGACAAAGCCGAGGATACGTGACAGCATGGTATGGCTGCCCACTGCGGTAAAGGCGCGAAAAAACGAGGCCAGGGTCGGGTCCTTGTATCTAACGTGTATGAACCAGGGTCAATCCGCGGCGCAAACGGGGTTGAGGTTCCCTGGCGAACTCCGCAACGCTGTTGATTACCCATCCAATACCCAGGCAACCTGCTGAGGAGTGCGCGTGCCAGATTGCGGCCGCTGAGGCGACCATACCAGCAGAAAGGTGCCGGATCAAAGATGTTGACATGGGGGAGAATATTAGGGAGAATTCGCCCCCTTTAAAAAGCTAGTTTCATCCCAGGAGAAAACCTTGGCCAACTCAGCCCAAGCACGTAAACGCGCCCGCCAGGCCGATAAAAGACGCGGCCGGAACCAGGCCCAGCGCAGTGAAATGCGTACCCACATCAAGCGGGTAGTAAAACTGATCGCCGCAGGGTCCAAAGATAGCGCCGTAGAAGCCTACAAACAGGCCGTGCCAGCTATTGACAACGCTGTCAGCAAGGGTTTGATCCACAAGAACAAGGCTGCGCGTCATAAAAGCCGCCTGAATGTGCAGATCAAGGCCATGTGAACCATCACGAATCCGCAAAAAACCGGCCGATGGCCGGTTTTTTTTGCTTGTCGGGTACTTGGCTCAGGCGAGAGGCCCGCAATCAGATCCCGTTTCCCTTCTCCGGTGTCCTACTGCAAAGAGGCCCGCCAGCGCGGAACCCAACAGCCAAAAGGCCCCGGGCAGGGGCACAGGATCCACGATTTCGTCGCCAGTGAAATCCTGGGTCCAGTAGGTATGTAAAGGGAAGGTGATTTCGTCTTCATCCCCGAGGATAGGCGCTGAATCGTCCGACTCCCAGAAATAACCCACACCGACCCGGTCAAACAGGCGACTGAGGATGTTTTCACGATGGCCTTGACTGCCCATCCAACCGCCGTCACTTCGATAGTTGGATGCCTCTCTTCTATGGCTATACCAGGCGTCCCACTGAGCACCGGTAATACCATCCCCCACCCTATCCCAACTGTTCCAACTATCTTGCGGATCGGTGAAGAAGAACGAATTCAGATCGGCAATATCAACTGTACCGTACATAACACTGTGTGCAGCATCCACGGGTTGCATCTGTTCCAAAGGCGTGAAGGTGCGGCCATGCCCGCCGGCGATGTTCTCGCCACCGTAAGTCCAGTCCACATGACCAACGTCACGGAGACGATCCACAAAGGTTACTCCATTACTACCTTCCAGAGTTGTATGACTGAAGAAGTCATTGGTGGCCATGGACCGGGAGTGTCCCCGGGCTGAATCGTGCAGCTGGTCATTCTGCACGAGGGGGGGCAGGTTATTGAGCGTTCGCTGTTGGTTAACGAGATCAAACACAGCCGTTTCTCGGGGCGACCAAACCGCCCCACTGATGTCGAAGGAAGCGATGAGGCCCAGCATCGACAGCAGATATAAAGATAATTTCAGCAGGGGTGAATTTCGACTTCCCTCTGTTTTGTAAATAGCATATTCCATCTATCCCACTCCTTTAGGTCCTGCTATCCCGCATCCCTTGTAAAACAGTTCATTGTTACTATCCAGGCATTCGTTCCTGGGTTGTGACCAGTTTTATCGAGCTGGCAATCCTAAGTCTGTGATTGAACACACACTTCAATCCTCTGTAACCAGATTGATAGACCCCATCACCTGTTTGAGTATCTGAGAACACTGTTCAGTGTCAGTGTTGCTTTTAACCTGGCCCGACCTACTACAGTAACACCAGATTATCCCGATGGATCAGCTCGTCCTCATCCACGTAACCCAGTACCCCCTCGATCATGCTGCTGGGTTTCCCCATAATCCGCTGGGTCTCCTGGGCATTGTAGTTGACCAGGCCACGGGCGATTTCATCACCGGCATTGTTCAGGCAGACCACTACCTCACCACGGGCAAAATCACCCTCCACACCAGACACGCCGACAGCCAGCAGACTGCTGCCCTGTTCACGCAGCACACGTACCGCACCCTCATCCAGGGTAAGGCTGCCACGGGGTTGCAACTGCCCTGCCAACCAGCGTTTTCTTGCGGCCTGAGGCTCCTGTACCGGCATCAGCAATGTGCCAACCCGTTCACCGCGGCTGATGGTCTCCACAACCCGATCCCGAAGCCCCGAGGCGATCACCGTACCGGTACCCGAGCGTGCCGCAAGCCTGGCGGCCCGCACCTTGGTCACCATGCCGCCGAGTCCGAGCCCACCAACACTCCCCCCCGCCACGGCATCCAGCTGAGGATTGTCGACCCGGGTCTCATGGAACAGGGCAGCCGAGGGATTGAAGCGGGGATCGGCGTCGAACAATCCCTCCTGATCGGTGAGCAGGAGCAACAGGTCAGCCTCGATCAGGTTGGCCACCAGGGCCGCCAGGGTATCGTTATCCCCAAAGCGGAGCTCATCGGTGGTCACGGTATCGTTTTCATTCACCACGGGTACCACGCCCAACTCAAGCAGGGTGCGCAGGGTGGAGCGGGCATTCAGGTAGCGGGAGCGATCATCCAGGTCGTTGCGGGTCAGGAGGATCTGCGCGGTATGCAGTCCATACTTTTGAAAGCAGGCCTCCCAGGCATGCACCAGGCCCATCTGACCGATAGCCGCTGCCGCCTGCAGTTCATTCAGGTTGTGCGGACGCTGGCTCCAACCCATGCGACTCATGCCTTCGGCAACGGCGCCGGATGAGACCAGTAGAATCTCATGCCCGGCATGCCTCAGTGCCGCCATCTGCTCGACCCAGCCGGCAAGCACATCATGGGAGAGCCCTTTGCCATCGGCGGTAAGCAGTGCGCTGCCGATCTTTATCACCCAGCGTTTGGAGGTAGCGATCTTTTCCCGGGTAATCATTAATCCGTCACCGTGCTATTCAACGACCTGGGGCCGGTAAAAACGGATCCGAAAGGATCCGCAGTTCTGTCTCAACCTCGCAGAGGATCCCAGGACTCATCGTCCGTCTCTTCATCCAGCGACCTCTCCGCATGCCAGATTGCTTCCAGCCGCTGCATGAGATCGCCGATCAGACTTTTCACCCCTTCCCCTGTAACTGCAGAGACGCCATAAACAGGCCCATCCCACTCTACCGCCTCAAGCAACTCTCTACACCGTTCATCAAATGTCTCATCTGGCAGCAGATCTTTTTTATTCAGCACCAACCATCGCTCTTTGTCCACAAGCTCCGCCGAATAGCGTGATAACTCCTGTTCGATCTGTTTCACCTCAACGGCGTAATCCACACTCTCATCCAGGGGGGCCACGTCCACCAGGTGTAGCAGCAGACGTGTACGCGACAGGTGTTTGAGAAACTGCAGTCCCAAACCCGCCCCCTCCGCAGCCCCCTCGATCACACCGGGTATATCCGCGACCACAAAGCTGCGTCCGCTACCCAGACTCACCACTCCCAGATTGGGGTAGAGGGTGGTGAATGGATAATCGGCAATCTTCGGACGGGCGCTGGAGATACGACTGATCAGGCTCGACTTACCCGCATTCGGCATCCCCAGCAGGCCCACATCCGCCAGCAGGATCAATTCCAGATTGAGCTCGCGTCGCTCACCGGGTGTTCCATGGGTGAACTGGCGCGGGGTACGGTTGGTACTGCTCTTGAAGTGCACATTTCCGATCCCCCGCTCACCTCCCTTCGCCACCAAAAGCTCCTGCTGGTGATGCAACAGCTCACCCAGCAACTCACCGGTCTCCCCTTCCAACACCCGGGTTCCCACGGGCACCCGGACATGCAGATCCTGTCCCTTGCGGCCGCTCCGCTCCCGTCCCATGCCGTTCTGACCCCGTTCAGCCTTATGCATGCGCTGGGTTCGAAAGTCGACCAGGGTGTTCAATCCGCTGTCGGCAACCAGATAGACGCTGCCCCCATTACCCCCATCCCCCCCGTCGGGTCCGCCTTTGGGGATATATTTCTCGCGGCGAAAACTGGCACAGCCGTTCCCTCCGTCCCCGGCAACCACTTTGATCCTGGCTTCGTCTACAAATTTCATGGCAAGAGTTTGGACTGGATTGGTTGGAATATAACGCAAAGCACGCCAAGAAGCGCTATGTACGCAATGTTAATTGATTCACCATGGCACTCTTTGCGTTTCTTGGCGTACTTTGCGTTATAAATGGCTCTAAAACGTAAAAAGCCCCGTCATTTGACGAGGCTTTACAGGGTTCCATTTGCGTGAAGCCTAGTCGATGACGATACTCACATATCTGCGATTACGCGGCCCCTTCACATCGAACTGAACCTTACCGTCAGCCTTTGCAAACAGGGTATGGTCCTTGCCAATGCCTACGTTGACACCGTTGTGGAACTGGGTGCCGCGCTGGCGAACAATGATATTACCCGCCTTGACCGACTCACCGCCGTAGATCTTCACGCCCAAGCGTTTGGATTCTGAATCGCGACCGTTTCGTGTACTGCCGCCTGCCTTTTTATGTGCCATCTAACTCTCTCCTCAGCCGCTGATGCCGGTCACTTGAAGTTCGGTGTACCACTGCCGGTGCCCCTGACGCTTCATGTGGTGCTTACGACGGCGGAACTTGATGATCTTGACCTTCTTGCCCCGGCCGTGGGATTTAACGGTAGCGGTAACCTTTCCGCCATCCACATAAGGCGCACCGACCTTGACGTCATCACCGTTGGTGATCATCAACACCTTGTCCAGCTCGACGGAGGCCCCCTCATCAGCGGTCAACATTTCGACCTTGATGGTGTCGCCTTCCGAAACACGATACTGTTTGCCGCCGGTTTGAATTACCGCATACATTGCTTGAATCCCCGAAAAAAATAGCGTTACGCCCCGCCAAACAACCGGGCGAGGTAAAGAGCGGGAATTCTACCCACAAGCCCCATGCCGGTCAACCATAAAGATCGGTGGCAGGTGCCAAGGGCGAGAAAAGAATCGTGGTTTCCTGGGCGCGTGCAAATCAACCCGACAAGGAACCTTGGCTAACACCCTAAAACAATTCTAACCATTTGATGAAAAACGTTTTTCAGCCTCTATAAAGACTCTTTTCACATGCGGGAATCGCAGTTTGATCTGCCTATCCATAACGCCAATCGCCCTCTCCACCTCATCCGCGGTGATAGCGTCCCTGAAATCGATGCTCATATTGACCAACACAAAATCCGGTCCCATATGCATGGTCAGCACCTCGTTGACGCACTCTACCGCGACATCCTGGCCTGCCATCTCCCGGATCCCCTCTACCACTGCCTGGCTGGCGCTCTCCCCAATCAGCAGACCCTTGGTCTCGTAGGCCAGCCAGACAGCTGTGCCGACCAGGATCAGGCCAATGACGACCGAGGCTATTCCGTCAAACAGGTAGTTACCGGTAATCTGGGCCAATGCAACCCCCGCGAAGGCAACGATGAGTCCAAGCATTGCGGCGGTATCCTCGAACAGGACCACGAATATGGAAGGGTCCTTGGCGCGTTGCACTGCTTCCAGATAGCCCCATTTGCCCTTAGCACGGGTGAATTCGCGAAACGCGAACATCCAGGCGGCCCCCTCGAACAGCATCGCCAATCCGAGTACCACATAGTTAATCAAGGGATTCGCTATCGGTTCAGGATGCTGCAGATGTTTGATACCTTCGTAGATTGAGATGCCCCCGCCGAGGGCAAAGATCAGGATGGCCACGATGAAGCTCCAGAAATAGATCTCCTTACCGTGGCCGAAGGGGAATTCCGGGCCCGCCGGACGCTTTGATCTGGCAATTCCATACAGCAGGAGACCCTGGTTGCCGGTATCCACCAATGAGTGGATGCCTTCGGAAAGCATGGCGGAACTGCCTGTGATAAATGCAGCGGCGAACTTGGTTATGGATATCAAACTGTTTCCAATCAATGCCGCAAAGATGACCTTTTTCGAACCCGAAGCCATTTATCACTCCCAATTAAGATTGCATCCAACATCCATAGGCAATGCCCAGGCACAGAGTCGCTCAGTATATCCATTTGGCATCCGAACCGATAACCAAAACCTATCTGTCATGGACTCAGCAGCAGGCGCCAAATCGAACACACTGCAACGGAATCAGGCATAACCCGGGATCCCCGGGTTTCCCTGTCCGAGTCAGTTCACACAACATTAAAAAACCACTTAATCTCGACTCCATTCTGCCGCCAACAGGAGTGACGGTCTTAATTAAACGTCAGTTGTAATCTGGATTCGAGACGATATAATCCCCAAGGTTCGTTTCACTCTAGAAACAACAACAAAACAATGAGTTAAAGCAGGATCCAAGATGAGTGCCGAACACAGCGGTAATCGACAACCATTCCCGAACGGGGTAATGCTGAACGCCTATCCGGATAGTATCGGTGGCAAGCTTTCCGATATGGTCACGCTTTTGCAACATCCGGAACTCAAGGATACATTCTCCCAGTTCTATATCCTGCCCACCTTTTTCAACAGTGATCTCGACCGCGGCTTCTCCATCATCGACTATGACCTGAATGACGAACTCGTCTGCGAACAGGATCTGGAGGCATTGAGCGACCTCAATATCACCTTCAAATTTGATCTTATCCTCAATCACCTGTCAGTGGCATCACCACAATTCAAGGACCTGCTGACCCATGGCGACACATCGGAGTACAAACACTTCTTCGTCGATTGGAACGAGTTTTGGCGGACTCACGGGCATATGGCAGATGAGGGTTATGTGGTACCGAAGGAGGAGTATTTAAACAAGCTCTTCATGCGCAAACCCGGACTGCCGATCCTAAAGGTCGGTTTTCCTGATGGTTCCCAACGTCCCTACTGGAACACCTTCTATCAGCAAGTCAATTACAAATCGGTGAGTGCCAATGATTTCACCGGCATTCAGGGTGTAACCCACGAAGCTGCAAAAACGATTGCAACCATTGTAAATGAGAACATAGAGACAGAATCGGATGCGGATCAGTTCAACCTGGACGGCTATGCCCACTACAAGAGTGAAATCCTCGAGGTGCTTGATCGCAACCGGAACTACCTGGGACAGATGGATCTGAATGCGAAGTCAGAGAAGGTCTGGCAATTCTATGAAGAGACGCTGAAGAAACTAAAGGGCTATGGGGCCAAGATAGTCAGGCTTGACGCCTTCGCCTATCTGCATAAAGAACCCGGGGAGAGCAATTTCTTCAACCGGCCAGGAACCTGGGAGTACCTGGAACGACTCAAACAGACCGCAAATCGCTATGATTTGACCATCTTTCCCGAGATCCATTCAGAATATGGCGCCGGACTGCATGAAGAGGTGGCTGAAAAAGGCTATCCGATCTACGACTTCTTTTTCCCTGGGCTTGTGATCGACGCCCTCGAACATGCCACAAACAAACATCTGCTCAACTGGATCAACGACATTCAGGAGAAAGAACTCCAAACCATCAACATGCTCGGTTGTCATGACGGTATTCCCCTACTCGACCTGAGAGGCAGCGAGATGAATGGCGTCAAGCGGGAAGGCTTGTTGGATGACGATAAGATCGAGACCCTGATTGAGCGAATTATCGAGCGCGGTGGCAGGGTGAAAAACCTGTATGGCCCAGACGGCAAGAAGATCGCATATTATCAGGTCAATGCAACCTTCTTCAGTGCGCTAGGCGAGGATGAAAACAAACTGCGCCTTGCACGTGCGATACAACTATTCATGCCAGGCATACCACAGGTCTGGTACCTAGACCTGTTTGCCGGCAAGAATGATTATTGGGCAGCAGACATGGGGGGGACAGCCGGGCATAAAGAGATCAACCGTACCAACATCCCCCTGGAAACTGCTGAATCAGGTCTGAAGAAACAGATCGTCAGAGACCAGCTTGAACTGATTCGTCTGCGCAACAGCTCAAATGCATTCAAGGGCGAACTGGAGATACACCGCTGCGAATCCCATCTCCTGCACTTAACCTGGAAGCATACAAGCGCAACCGCAACCTTGAAGGCAGACTTACACAGTTGTCACTTCAGCATCGAACATAGGGATAGTAAAGGAAACAGTAGCCTTCTGAGCTTCTGAACCAACACCCGATCCAATACCAGCCCCAGCAAATACATTTCATAATCCAGGGTAGTCAGACAACGCCAACCGTTAGCGAATACCAGTCAATCGCTCACCAGCGAACAATCCGCCATGAATGGAGTCGCGCCCATCTAACAATCTTACCAACTCTGCAGCGGGTAGCGGGTGACTGAAGTAGTAGCCCTGCAATTCATCACAACCATACTGATCCAGGCGAGTGACCTGGGATTCACTCTCCACACCTTCAGCGATAACCTCGAGGTTCAAGCGTTTGGCCATATTGATAATGGTCAGAGTGATCTCCCGGACATCGTCATCAGTGACTATGCCACGGGTAAAAGAACGATCAATCTTTATCCTGTCCAGCGGGAAGTGCTGTAGATTACTCAATGACGAGTATCCAGTACCAAAATCATCGATTGCCAGCTTAATCCCAAGCTCTTTCAGGGCACGCATTCCTGCCTTCGCCTCCTCAAGGTTCTGCATGACTGCACTTTCAGTGATCTCCAGCTCTAGTTGAGCGGGATCAAGACCACTCTTTTCAAGGGTATCGCACACCTCTGCGAACAGATTCTGATCGACAAATTGCAGGGGCGACAGGTTAACCGCCAAGCGCAACGGGCCGAGACCGCTCTCATTCCATTGCTGTACTTGATGACAGGCTGTATGCAACACCCACCTGCCTATCTCCCTGATCAGACCGGTATGTTCCGCCACCGGAATAAAGGTACCTGGATAGACCAGGCCAAGCTTTGGATTATGCCAGCGCAACAAAGCCTCAACACCGATCAAACGACCACTTCCCGTGACAATCTGCGGTTGATAGTAGACCTCGAACTCATCCCGCTTTATTGCGCTTATCAATGCCTGCTCAAGCTGTGAGCGCTGCTCCACCTCTTTCGCCACTTGCATGGAATAGATACAAGTGTCCGTAGAGTGCCTGATGCGGGCACTGAACATCGCCATACTGGCATCACGTAACAGCGCATCCCCGTCCTGACTCTCTTGGGGCCACAAACTGAGCCCCATGCGTGGTGTCAGAAAGAGCTGGGATTGCTCGACCTGGAGTGGTTCCTGTAATACGTTAAGTAGATTTTTTGCTACCTGTTGCGCACTTTCGCCATCACTCAGGCCTTCGATCAAAACACCAAAATCATCACCATTTAGATGAACCACCATGTCGTCACTACGCACGGCATTGCGCATTCGTTGTGCTATGGCACGTAGCAATTGATCAGCATCGGATCGTCCCAGAAATTCTCCAGCAGAGCCCGACCATTGGATGTTCACGATTATCAAGGCAGCTATCTTGCCATCCCTGTTATTTTCTTTACTCAGCCTATTCAACCTGTCTTCCAAGGCATACTGGTTTGGTAGATCGGTGGCAGCATTGTGCAGCGCCTGATGATGCATGCGGTCACTGAGGGAACGATTGATACGCCGCTCATGTAACAGAGAGAAGACTCCCCAGAGGGGAAACCCAAGAATCAAGGAGGCCGTGGAGGCCATGGGTGGAAACCATAGTTGCTCTACATACATCGCAATCCCTGCAACAGCAGGAATGCCTAATACACACATAAAGAAGATAATAATTGCCGAAGGAAAACTTGCGTTAAACATGAATAGTGCGGCAATTGCAGTTACCAGGAGGGTCAACACAAGGTAATGTGCTGTGCCTATCTCCCTGATCAAGGTCCCTTGCAACAGTCCACTCAATACATGGGCATTCACTTCGACCCCAGGCATGCGTTGATGAACGAGTGAGACCGGCGTCGACATAACATCGCCTAAACCGGTTGCAGTCGAGCCGACCAGAACATACTTATCCTTGACCAAGGACGCCGCCTCATCATCACTCAATAAAATATGTGCAGACAAAACCTTAACAGCATCGGGATTGGGATCGAAGGGAATCAGAAAACGTCTATCGCGTATCCACCCTATATGTTCAACATGTGGAGCCTGATTTCCATCTACCTGCTCCGCCAGGGGTGACACACCCGCTACTTGTAACAGTGCCAGCGAAAGCGCCGGCCAATGTGCATCACTGATACCGGCATTGAGATAGAAACTGCGGCATAAACCATCTCTGTCTATTTCGAAGTCCACATGCCCCACACCAGCTGCTGCCTCTGCCAGCAGGGTCAGCGGCAGCACCTCGGTGATCGGCATTTCCGGCCCTGGATTACTTGGAGCAACCACCAGTACCGTTCTACCATTCCGTTCGATGGCTTGTGCGAATATGCTGTCCGCCTGGGAATCAGCGGTCTCGGATTCAGCGAACAGGATGTCGAAGGCAACTGTTTTGGCCCCCATATCGGTGAGGCGGTCGAGCATCTGACCATGCACTCGCCGTGACCAGGGCCACTGACCAAGACTGTTCAGGCTGACATCATCGATGGCGACCACAAGCACTTCATCACTGACTCGGTTGTCCTGCAGATTGAGAAAATAGTCATACAGAAGGAGATCGATGCGTTGCACAGCGGCATTACCACTGATTAGATAGGCGAGCACTATCAGCGTGACAACCGGGATGATTCCCCGCTGATAGAGCTTTTTTATCAGTGGGTAGAGCATCCCGCTAAATAAAGAACAGACCTAAGATAAAGAGTATCGGTATGGCCCAGATACCCTGATCCAGGGGTGGCTCAATACGCTGCACACTCCCCCATGGCCCTTGATAACCATCGGCATCGATGGCACGCACTCTCAAGTAACGAACCTGACCATGCAGTTGATCAAAACTGACCTCCGGCTGATCGGTCTTCTGATCCAGCTCGAGGCTGCTGAACTCTGGATCGAGTGCTAGCTGCACCTGGTAGAGTTGACTATTTGTCGCATGCTGCCAAGACGCAGTCACTTTGTCATCTGTTGTCTCAATGGTGGAATTTACCGCTTCAAGGGCCGGTCTAAGTTGCCATGAACGTACAACACCGGGCGGACCAAACTCGGTATCGAGAATGCTGGTGACACGCCAATAGTAGGTGCCTGGCTCGGTGATGATATGGGCTTGATAACGGGTTTCCTGTAAATCCCCCACGCGATGCACGATCTGTTCAAAGCCTTGATCGGTGGCGATCTCCAGAAGATACCTATCCGCATCTTCAGATTTGGTCCATTGCAGTTCTATCCCGCTGCCTCTTTGAATCGTCCCATCCGGCGGGTTGAGTGACAGCGGCGCTTGCGGTTGGGTATCGAGTAACACAGAGGCGACGCGGCTGTTACCCTCCAGACCATTGGCATCTATTCCCCGGACCCTGACCCAATATTCACCGTCCGGCAGTTCTGGAAGTGGGAGGTGGGTTTGATCCGTCAGTTGATCCCAGGTCAGCACCGCCAACTCCCGATCCCGGCTGACCTCGATGCGGTAGTTCACCGCCCCCTCAATCGCATCCCATTGCAATCGCCAATCGAATTGACGCACAACCTCGGGGATCGGATTAAACGTGGGTGGCGGCAAGAGTTTCACCGGCGCTGTCGGTGCCTTGCCTTGCTCAATATGGGTGCCGAATCCAGCACCAACCAGTTGCTGCTTCTCACCCCCGCTCACCTCAACCTTTCCTTCCAACACCTCTATATTGGAGCCGGTTCCGTTGCCGGTTACGGCTGCACGATATACGGTACCGCGCACCGCACTGATCGCCGATGGTGTATAGATCTCGTAACGAGAGCCCGGCCCCGCAGATGGCCGCACCTTTGTTTGCAGACGTCCCTTGATCAAACGCAACCTGGAATCGACCATGCCCGTCTCGCCATGAGCACTCAGGTGATCAAACTTCATTTCTCCATGACTGTGAAGGGTCAAGGCACTGTTGTCCGCAAACAGGATAGCAGCGCTGCTTTTCGGTCCTGTCCTTAGTTGGTCGCCAAGGCGAATCAGGGTGCCTGCCTTGATTGGTGACACAAGAGATCCGTCTGCCCGAGTAAGCTGCACTTGGCCTTCATGATCCGCAAGTGTTGCCGGTACAGCGTTGCTTCTTATCCATTTCATCGGCACCCGGAGCCAGGAGCCCGGCTGTAAGCGTTTCGGATTCTTAATATTGTTTAATTTCCTCAACTTCTCAAACCGCAACACGCTGTCCAAATACTTTTCACTGAAATCCCAGAGATTATCCCCATCGACGACGGTGTATACCCACTCGGAGCCAGTCGCCGGTGAAAGGGTAAACAGCAGCAGCATCGCCAATATATGTCTACGGATATGACTCATGGATGGGATCAAGGAGAGTTTCTTTACTCTACCCTGCCCCATTGATTGCTTGAAGTTAGGCTTTCTATGATCTGCTTCCATGAAAATACCGGCCTTCACCCTGAAAGTTTGTGTTTATTATTAGATTGTAATTATAGTAGATTTGTCAGTTGCTTACCGCAAAAGCAACAGACTGGTGCTTATCACCTGTTTTGACAGGATTTTCATGAGAAACCGCAGTTTCCAGGACGGTTCATTCACACAAGAATAAACCGTGGCATCACTATTTGTAATGAATTAAAGACAACAGAATTCAATTGACGACTCACCTTCGCCACAGGTGATCCAGAGAAATCAAACCGCCCCCATGGCGCATCAGGTAGAGCATCGCCAAGGCCCACCACATGTGCACGTTCCAGGCGTCCGGATAGACAAACAGCTGGATCACTGCCGTCATGATCAACAATGACAGAGCGGCAAAACGGGTGAACAGACCCAGGACCAGTAATATAGGAAAAAAGTGCTCCGCATAGGTCGCCATATGGGCAGCGATATTCGGCGGGATCAACGGTACCCCATACTCGTGTTCGAATAGCAGGAAGGTTGAATCGGAGATATCGAGAAAACCTGAAACCTTACTCCGGCCGGACGACCAGAAAGTATAGGCAATTGCCCCCCTGGCCAGCAGTCCAAGCCCCCACTCCGGGATGGACCTGCCAACAAAGTCGAAAAGCCTTTGAAATGTATCGATGAGTGCGTTCATGGTTATCAACCATCCTATCTTTGTCTGTTATTGAGCCTACTGTTGTTACGTATTTGCGGACGATTCAGATTCCAAAACTCACAGCGAGCAGAAAGTGCCATCGAATAGATGTCGGGCGAAATAGCTATTCAGGTCAAACTCCGGTTCTACTTTGGTCGCTTGGGAATATGCTTCACCAATGGCATCACCCCAGGCCAGCCGCTGCAGAAACGTTAGAGCGCCAGCGGACACTTCCCTGACTTCCACTTCTACCCTGGGACGTATCACGACGATATGCGATCCACCCTGATCAAGGGAGATGGTTTCATCCACTCCATCACTCTGGTTGACAGACCAGATACGATAAAGGGGATAGCCGGAGGCAATACAGTGCATCGAAGGGTGCGGCCGCAAATGAAGATTTTCCAGCTCATCCGGGGACAGGTTGGAGATCTGCCGTTGCTCCAAGGGTGATGCATCATCCGCGTGATAGGCGGCGGTCCAAGCAAACTCCAACCTTGCCACATCAGCCAGATACGCCAACCCTGAGAGCTCTGGAACTGCTGCAAGGAAATCTGCAAATTGCTCACCATACAGGAGCAGTGTGCGATCCTTGGGCGGATGCTCACGTACATAGGCTGTCGCCAGAACACGGAAGGCTTGATCACCAATCAATCGCTTGATAACCGGATACATATCGGCAAGGGCATCACCGTTCAAAACAATGAAGTTATTTCTATAGACGTTGAATCTCTGCAACTGGAGACCATCATCCACGATTTCATCCAGGAGCGCCTTTGAAGGGGGCGCCGATGAACGAAGACCATCACAAAACATCTGTTGTAATTCAGACAGTGGCTTCATGATATGGCTCAAGGTTTGCCCTGAGAAACTCTTCAGCAAAGCGGACTTCCCTGAACAGTTCGGGAAATTCAGGGATATTGCTGTCCCACTCAATCAACGTGGGTACTGCACCGTTGCTGTTGATATAGTTTTCATACAACTGCCATACCTCTTGGCAAACCGGTGAACCATGATCATCCACACGAAGAGTCGCTCCCTCCAGCTCTTGTATGGAATGTCCGGCGAGATGTATCTCTGCCACCATCTCGTGGGGAACCACCGACATATACTCGTCCACAGACCAACCATGGTTGCCGCAGGAGACGAAAACATTGTTGATATCCAGAAGCAGGCCTGCACCGCTACGTTTGGCGGCCTCCACATAGAAGATATGTTCCGGTATTTCGTTTTGTTTGAACTGCAGATAAGTCGAAGGGTTTTCGATGAGGATTGCCCTGCCAAGACACTCTTGAACCTGGTCGATATGTTCCACGATAAGCTGCAAGGTTTGTTCGGTATAGAAGAGTGGCATCAAGTCGTGGGTATACCACTCATAGCCATGGCTCCAGGACAGGTGTTCCGATACCAGGCCAGGCTCGAATCGGTCGACCAGGGCCTTCAGACCCTGCAGATGTTCTCTGTCCAGAGGCAGGTGACTTCCGAGTGAGGTGCCGACACTGTGCAGGGAGATTGGATAATCGGCACGGATTCGTTCAAGGTAAGCCAACGCCGGACCACCCCGGCCCATGTAGTTCTCAGGGTGGACCTCGAACCATCCGATATCCGGCTGTTGTTCAATGATCGCCTGATAGTGCCTTGGCTTCAAACCAGCCCCGGCCCTCTCGGGTACCGGGGCTGCCACCTTTTTCAGTGAGTCATCATTCATGCTTGGATGACACCAACTATTTCGCTGCCAGGCTGCCGCCTACAATCTTTTCGCAAGTGCCTTTGAGCACGAGCATCCAGGCATTTCCCTGGCCGTCAGTGGTAGAGGTTCCTGCACAACTGGTACCGGGGCCGGCCGCACAATCATTCTTTCCCGCTTTGGCAACACCGTAACACTTCTCGGTATCGGCAGCATTTGCCACACTCATGGGTGAGAGAGTGAGTGCCGTGGTGATGGCGCCCGCGACGATTGCGGAGGTGGTCGTTTTATTCATTGTCTACTCCTCAGATTATGGATTTGTTTAATCAGTCACTTCACATCGGCGAGTTGTTATCGACTCTCGCTCTTTGCTCTAGTGTAATTCAAAAATAGCCATTTTTTGGGTACTGGATATTGTTAATAACATGATCCAAACTGTGCTTATTCTCTTCGTACCAAGCTAAGCAGCCTTTCAAATCATGCAGTTACATAGCCATATTTGGATAATGCCAAAGTTTATACCCAGTACAGAGAGCTCAATCGTGATATTCTGGTTATAAAATCGTTATAACCGAATTATAAAAAATGCATGTTTTGCCCCCTTGGTTCGCTACTATTTACCTATACGCAGAATAATAAAATGCAGATGCATAAACCTGCGTCACACTGTCCGGGTATTGAATCCAAGACCCAACCGACCTTGGAGATTTCGCTATGAAGGCATCTGAACTGATGGTGAAGTGTTTGGAAAATGAGGGTATCGAATATATCTTTGGCGTGCCGGGTGAAGAGAACGCCGACTTCATCATGTCACTGGAGGAGTCCGAAAAGATCAAGTTCATTCTGACACGTCATGAACAGGGGGCAGCCTTCATGGCGGAGATATATGGTCGTCTCACCGGCAATCCCGCCGCCTGCCTGGGTACTCTCGGACCTGGCGCCACCAACTTGATCACCGGTGTTGCAGATGCCAACATGGACCGGGCCCCGATGTTGGTGTTGACCGGACAGGGCTCCACCCTGCGCCTGCACAAGGAGTCGCATCAGATCATGGATGTGGTGGATATGTTCAAGCCGGTCACCAAGTGGGCCACCAGTATCTACAATGCGGTGACCATTCCTGAAGTCATTCGTAAGGCCGTGCGCCTTTCACGCACCGAAAAACCCGGTGCCGTTCATATCGAACTCTCGGAAGATATTGCGAAACACCAGGTTGATGCCGAACCACTGGAGCCACGCCGGTTTCGCCGCTCGGTGGCCGACGACAAGATCGCCGACCAGGCCTTCGCATTGATCAGCAAGGCCAGGAAACCGGTGATTATCGCCGGCAATGGGACCATTCGACGGCGTGCCGCCAAGCAGCTGCGCCTGATGTGCGAGAAAACAGGGATCGGTGTATTGAGTACCTTTATGGCCAAGGGCGCAGTCGATATGGATGCCGACTACTGTCTCTACACCATCGGACTCGGCAGCAAGGACTATCCGACCCTGGCCATCGATGACGCAGACCTGGTTATAACCCTGGGTTTCGACATGGTCGAATACCACCCGCGACTCTGGAATCCACATAAAAACAAGACCATTCTGCATGCCGATTTCCTGCCCGCGGAGATCGATGAGTATTATCATCCGGAACTCGAACTGGTTGGCGATCTCGCGCATACCATATGGATGTTGAATGAACGTCTGACGACCCATGGCGTACCCGACTATGAGTTGTCACAGCAGGCCGAGACCAGGCGGCTGATGCAGAATGAACTGGCAGAGCATGCCAATGACGACACCTCAGGTTCCATACGCCCGCAAAAGATGTTGTGGGACGCACGCAAGGTAATGGGGCCTGAGGATATCGTTCTTTCCGATGTGGGCGCACATAAAATGTGGATTGCCCGCCACTACCATTGCCATGAACCCAATACCTGCCTGATACCCAACGGCTTCTGTTCCATGGGCTTCGCCCTGCCTGGTGCAATCGCCGCCAGTCTGGTCCTGCCCCAACAACGTATTCTCGGCATCTCGGGCGATGCCGGTTTTTTGATGAACGTTCAGGAGATGGAGACCGCCAAACGACTCAATACCAACCTGGTGATGCTCGTCTGGGAGGACCACGCCTATGGTCTGATTGCCTGGAAGCAGGAGAGCGAATTCGGTCGGCATACCAAACTCTCCTTCGACAATCCCGATTGGATGCAGTTGGCCAGTGCATTCGGCTGGCATGGCCATCATGTGGAACAGAGCAGCCAATTCGCCGATACCCTGGAGGCGGCATTCAGGGAACAGGGGCCGAGCCTGGTTGTGGCACCGGTGGACTATCGGGAGAACATGGCGCTAACCCGGCGTCTCGGTGAAATGACAGAACCTTGCCCCGTCGCCAGTTGATACTGGAGCTGATACTGGAGCCAACCAATGATGACCGCTGTCACTGAAAGCTGGGTATTCACGCTGTTCGAGATACTCTCGGTAATATTTGTTTTCATTCTCGGCATGGGCGTGCTCACAATAATCGTCCTCTACATAATCGATGTTACCCAAACCCAACAGACCATACGCCGCAACTACCCGGTCATCGGTCGATTCCGATACTTCTTCGAACACCTGGGTGAGTTTTTTCGCCAATACTTCTTCGCCATGGACAGGGAAGAGATGCCCTTCAATCGCGCGGAGCGGTCCTGGGCCTATCGGGCTGCAAAGAATGAAGATAACACGATTGCATTTGGCTCAACGCGGGACCTGCGTCCGATGGGTTCCATACTCTTCGTCAACTGTCCCTATCCAACCTTGGGTGAGGATGCGGTACCCGCCACCAAGGTGGTCATTGGCCCTGGCTGTAAAACACCCTACACAACCGATTCCATCATCAATATCTCCGGGATGAGTTTCGGTGCGCTCTCGGTACCCGCAATAAGCGCTCTATCGGCCGGTGCCCAACAGGCCGGTTGCTGGATGAATACCGGTGAAGGAGGACTTTCACCCTACCATCTCGAGGGTGGCGCCGACCTGGTATTCCAAATCGGCACGGCCAAATTCGGGGTACGCGACCGGGACGGCAACCTTTCGGATATAAGACTCGAGGAGATTGCGGCACAAGACAGGGTGCGCATGTTCGAGATCAAACTCAGTCAGGGCGCAAAGCCAGGCAAGGGCGGTATCCTGCCAGGCGCCAAGGTTACCCGAGAAATTGCCCGGATCAGGGGTATTGAGGTTGGCCAGGACGCTATCAGTCCCAATCGACATCCCGATATCAATTCCGCAGATGACCTGTTGAATATGATTGAACGGATTCGACGGGTAACCGGAAAACCCGTTGGCTTCAAGACCGTGGTCGGTGCCTACGGATGGCTGGAAACCCTGTTCGAAAAGATCAACCAGAGAGGATCGGAATATGCTCCCGATTTCATTACGGTTGACGGTGCCGACGGCGGCACGGGTGCCGCCCCCATGGCATTGATGGACTATGTGGGATTACCGCTCAACGAAAGCCTGCCCATGGTCGTAGACATGTTGTGCGAATACGGTCTGAGAGAACGGGTAAAGGTTGTCTGCTCAGGCAAGCTGATCACCCCTGCCGGTGTAGCCTGGGCATTGGCTGTTGGCGCCGATTTCGTAACCTCCGCCAGGGGTTTCATGTTTGCGCTGGGCTGTATCCAGGCCCTACAGTGCAATAAGAACACCTGCCCTACAGGTATCACGACCCACAACCCTAAGCTCCAGCGTGGGCTGGTATCCCAGGACAAGGCCATACGTGTCGCCAACTATGTCAAAAACATGAACTATGAGGTGGGTCTTCTGGCCCACTCATGCGGCGTTCGGGAACCGCGCGAACTGAAGCGCTTTCATGCACGGATAGTCATGGAAAATGGAAAATCCATACCCCTGGATCTCCTCTATCCACCGAAAACTCCCGCGTCGGTCTAATCAAAATCCTATGACAGCGCCACTTGCGGGATAACAGCCGTCGTTAAAAGATCAACATATATCGTGGATGATCAGGATATCCGAATCAGACAAGGCTCAATCTGTGAGCAGGACCCCGACGATCAAGCCCTGTTGAATCCAACCTTTAAGCAGACCGGCGGCCCGCATCGATACCCGATCGACATCTATCTGCATCGCCAGCAGTTCACATGCGTCGTTGAAGGTGGCTCCATTGCGAAGGGAGTCGAGGACCAGCCGTTCATCCGGCTCAAGGTAACGGAATCGGGTGACCAGATCCTGGCGCCAGATCAACCATCCGTTTTCACCCGTCTCCCTTAACGCATCTATTGTTTGTGGCGGATCCGCGGTGAGCGCCTTCCACATTGCAGGGACGTTCCATTCAAGATCGAGACGGTGCAGAGAGGGACTGAACTCAAACCTCAGGAGCGGCCAATCTTCGGCAGCTATGGCGGTTAAATCCTCCTCCGCCAACGGCCCACAATCAGCAGCATCGAAGGCATCCCCCAATGTCAACTCAAACCAGGCAAGTTCAGACAGCCATCCCATATCGCGATACCAGGGATCGCTATGAATCTTTCGCTCGATATAGTCAGGAAATTGAGCGCCATAGTCACGCAGGCTGAAGTAGCGAGATGGGTGTTGTTGAATGTACGACTCTGCGAGCTGATCGAATCGATCACAGTCGATTGCCGTACTCAGCGCCGGATAGTCATTTGCCAACACCTCTTTCAGGCGTGAGACATAGGCATTTGCATAGACCTCAAGCTGATAGCGCGGTGTTGCGCGTCCGGCTCCGCTTACCCAGTGAGTCTGGTCATCGCTTCCAGGATCCAATATGAATCGCTGCATGCGGGCCTGTAATTCACCTAAATTATTCATTTTCCACTCTCATGCAACCTGCTCTACCCTACCGGCTTCACCGATACGCCGCACACGCTCCAACTCCTGCAGCAAATCAGCAAGGGGAGGTATATGATCATCGCGTTCAATCATCGTGCTGACACGGCCAAACCGTTCTACCGCTTCGGCATAAAGATCATATACCGGATCTGCGATAGGGTGATCGTGGGTATCTATAATCAGGTTCTCCTCCCGGGTATGGCCCGCCAGGTGAATCTGGTATATCCGATCAGCGGGCATGGCCTGCAGGTAGGTGCTGGGATCGAAGTTATGGTTGAAGGCACTGACATAGATGTTGTTGATGTCGAGCAGCACAAGACAGTCCGCACGTTCTACAACTTCGCGCAAAAACTCCCATTCACTGAGTTGCGACTCACTGTAATTTATATAACTCGAGACATTTTCCAACAGCATCTGCCGTCCAAGGTAGTCTTGCACCCTTGACACCCGATCCACCACATGGTCAATCGCCTCCTCTGTATAAGGTAAGGGCAAAAGGTCATGCATGTTCAACTTATCGACGCCGGTCCAGCATAGATGATCGGAGAACCAGACCGGCTCCACCCGTCCAATCAACTGCTTCAATTGTTTGAGATAGTCATAGTCAAGTGGCTCCATACTGCCAATCGACAGCGACACTCCATGCATCACTATCGGATAGAGTTCACGGATCCGGTTCAAGTAGTGGAGCGGTTTCCCCCCATCCACCATATAGTTCTCGGAAATAACCTCAAACCAGTCCACGTCAGGTCTTGTATCGAGCACATCATCGTAATGTTGTCTACGCAGACCCAATCCATAACCCAGAAAAGGCCTTTGCTTGTCATCAGCTTCGATCACGACTCATCTCCAGATAGATATTTGGTATACAAGCAATTGAAGAACTGGTATCACTATCCTTGGATAGTGCACCAGTCCATCATTGCTTGACTTATCCCTTCGGTTTATCGACCGAGCCGCCTATCTCTTCGCAGGCATGCTTAGACATGCTCACAAAACCCTGCCCCTTGCATGATGCCTGGCCCTTACAGGCATTATTGGCGGTTTTACAATCATTGTGTCCCTTACACTTATTGACGCCATAACAATGAACATTTGCATCGCTGCCTGCCTGTACCGTGGCCATTGGGGCAACGGAAAACAGGGTGGCGGCTGTGGAGGCGAGTGCAAGAGAGGCTAACTTTCTGCGCGTAATCATGGATATATCTCCTTCGGCTTAACTGAGTATCTGTTGTAAATAGACTTAAACGCCAAGGCTGCGCCATGGACGTAACTCAATTCTTGAGGACAATTATCACGTATTTATCACAGCGAGATAACAAGAGTTATCCCAGCCTTCTTTACAGGACAGGAATCGTCATCTGAAACCATGACACAAGCATACAGTCACTCAAACCATAGCTGTAGTAGTTTACTTACACTATGATTTTACAATCCGGAGCAGATACCAAGTGACGGCTATGCAGTCCGCCCTTGGCCCCACCACCTATCAGTTTGAGGGTTATGCAATGAACCTATATCAACGCTTCTACAAGCATCCGTTCGCCACATTCTTTGTGCTTATTGCATCGGGTCTTGTTTTCGGCGCAATGACAGTCAATATATTTCGCCTGTTTGCCGCTAACTGGAATTTCATCCTGACCTACGGGCTCATAGCTTTACGGGAAGGCGCACTGATTCAGACAATGGAACTGGTGTTGACCGGGATATTCGCCATGATATTTTTTCTGCTCTTCAAATTCTGTGAAAAAATATTGATCGATCGTTTGAGTACCTGCAAAGTTTCCTTCACGCGACAAACTGAATCAGGGAAGAAGTAACTTAACAGCAGTAACAGCGCTCTATCTTTGCAGTATGAGATTGGATTTTGGTTTTGAGATACACATTAGACAATAGCCACGCCCCGGATTTATAGCCGGTTTCTGATGATATTCCACCTCGCCTTCAACAAGCTTGGTACGGCAGGAGCCACACTCACCTGCCCGGCACAGACATTCAACCTCAATACCTCGGGATTCGGCAAACTCCAGCAGGGAATCGCTTGTACCATTCCAGCGAAACTGTTGCCTGCTATCACTGAAGGTAATGGTGATATCCAATCCACTTTCAGTTGAGGAACTCTGTTTCACCTGGCTATTACCACCCACCGGAGAAGATGCAGAATCCTGGCTAGAACCGTGTCCCACACCAAGGAGTGTTTTTCTCCGTCGTGCGAGCAGGGTAATCCCTAGGGAAAAAAGCGCGAGAGCCAATATCGCGGCAATGATGATTAGATCGTTCTCTACCACCGTACTACCTCTTGGGCCTGAATCTGGGTTTCTGCCGATTCTAGTATCTACGAATAAACTTAAGTAACGATGAAGAGGGTTGTGACAAGGATCACGATATAACCAAGGTATACACCAATAGTGGGAAATTAACCGCTAGGGTGATTCCGGCAGGCCAGCAAAGGATGGCAACCACAGGCAATCAGTTTCGGCATGAGGTCATGATGGTGACGACCATCGGGTTGACAACATTTCAGCATAGCCTGTAGTAACAAAATCGAGTCAGACTATTAATATCATTGGAGCCGGCGAGAGGATTCGAACCCCCGACCAGCTGATTACAAATCTGTTGCACAGTTTTTTATAATCAAAGGGTTACAAAGAAATGTCGACAACAAAACTTGTTTTTCGACCCTTAAAGATCAGATAGTTAGAGGTATGTCGACAACATATTTATTTATGAATTTGGTTCACTTGGCTTGTCGTATATGCCAAATAATTTAAAACGAAGTAATTCATAATAAAATCTCACAAATCCAATGTGTCGTTTTCCGATAGACCAAACACGCAGTCTTTTCCCGATACCCCTAGTCGGTCGAAATGTATATGAAATAAAAAGGAGGAATGGATATACAGCACCTATTTTAAATGCCGCTCTAAACATTTTTGGTTTAAAAGGGGGCAACTCCCTTTCTAAATCGCTTATTTCAAATGAGGCTTGGACATACTCCTTTTTTGGCGTGTAGCCCGAAACAAACACTGTTGGCTCTAATGAAGTTGTTCGACTTCCAACATTCTCAATTTCATATTCTACTTTTACTTTGAGATCATTTTCAGATGCAAGATCAAAAGTTTCTTTTTGTAATCGAACTCGGATACGAATTCGGTCGCGCCATTGATTAATCCAGTACCAAATACCACCACTGCCGCCGATAAAATATAGGAGATTTAAAGGATCATTGGCGAAATATTCGATCACTTAAGTATTCCCTTACGTTTTTTATAAGCGCCTGCACGACATGAATCACTACAGTAAACAGCACCTTTTCGTCTAATTGGAAAAGGGTTCCTGCAGTATTCACATATTTTCCAGGGTATAGGATCAGTCATAGCGTCAAACAACTGCACCCAAGCTTTTGCTATTAACGTACGAGTTAAGGGTTTTAGAATGATACCTGCCCCTTCCCACTCTGCTTGTACAATCACCTCTTCAAACCTTAGGCCTGTATTCAAGTAATCTAGCAATGAATCAATAGCTTTTTCTTTTGGGTTTCGGTCGTTTTCAAATTCATCATGTTTATATAAGTGGTTTACTAGTTGTGGATCCCATTTATCACGGGTTTCTTTACCTATAGTATGCATTGACATACGTACAGCTGCTTGCAATATCTCAATATCGATAGCTCGCAAATCGTGAATTGATACGTCTCCAGTTCCACCACCTAGTTTTCCATACTTTTTCTCTAAATTTGCGAAATCTTCATCAGTTTCGGCCAGCGCTAGTAACAGCCACATCCCCTCAGGTATCTCTTTCACCACCCATCTCTCACATTTAAATCTTACTAAAATGTAATTTCTTCGGATATTTGATCATTTTCCGTTGATTTATTCAAAACAGATGTTAAAGTTTGTCACGATATTTTGTTATATATCCGTAGATGTCACTTTAATTATAGGTTCATCCGTATGATTCCAACGCTATTAAACACAATGGAAATAGTTGAAATAACTGGGGAAAAACGGAGAGCGGTTTACATCGCCATGCGAGAAGGAGAATTTCCTGCTATATGGCTCGGCCCCCGCCGCCCACGTTGCCCCCGTGGTGTTCTCGAAAAATTCTTGCGTGGCGAACCCGTCGCGGATCACTACTTCAAAGGCAAGCCAAAAAACGAAAAGGAGACTCAAGATGCAGAACCACCAACCCCCGTTTATCGATTCGAATGATGCCCTGGACCGCGAGGATGCGATCGAGATGCTTAGGCTGTCGGCCGATCACACTTCCGCCCTCCTCTCTATGGCGATGAATGACGAGATCGACACCAAACCGACACCGCGTTTCATTAAAGAGGCGAATTACCTGATTAGTGAGCAACTTCGGATCGCTAAACGATTGGCCGCTAACAGGCATCCGGACGACGTAGCACTACAGGCGGGTGCCACCTGTCAGGTAAATAGGTGGGTGCATCCGATCTGCGGCTGGCGTAAGTCGGAATGCAAAAGGGGGGTGATGGGTGGCGAATGACCGTGGAGCGGTCAGTCCGTCAGCTGCAACCGACGGACGCGACCAAGAAAGTCCTGTGGCGGGACGCGTAAATAAAATCACATATGCAGGTTTACCGTTAAACCCTGATGGTATTCCCGACGAGCTTAAAAAGCACATCCGGTTTGTACTCTATCGACTGGTGGAGAAAGACGGCAAGCCAGGGAAGCGCGACAAAGTCCCGTATCAACCAGATAATCCAAGGTACAAAGCCAAATCTGATAATCCGGACCATTGGAGTACATTCGATAAAGCACTCGAGGTTTATTCCGCAGGTCGTGCCCATGGGATCGGTTTCGTTTTAACCAGCATCGAATCACTTGTTGCCATTGATCTCGATAACTGTATCAACGCTGATGGCAAGGCATCTAAGACGGCCTTAGAGATTGTTAGCGCACTCCCTGGTTATTGGGAAATGTCGCCCTCCGGCCGTGGACTACATGGTTTTTTTAAGGGATCGTTACCTGGTCCTGATATCGCTAACCATAAAACCGGTGTTGAGATCTATGGCGGTGGTAGTACACGATTTATAACGCTAACAGGACAACTGTGGGGCAGCGCATGATCAATACGTTGACAGTCGCTTCCCCTGATGCCCTCAATCAGATATACGACGCCCATAAGCCGCGACAGTCGACACCCGACCGAGATATTCCTCAACCGGACCTACTTCCCGAGGATGAATTGCCGATTATCGACGATCGAGTGTCGGCAGACACCTTGCGCGAACTTCGTGAAGGCATCATCGCAGACGATCGATCACTTCGACTGACATCGATTAGCCATGAGCTATTTGATAGCGGATTCAATGACCAACAAGTTTTATCGATACTCGTCGACAGCCACGGCGCCATGGATGTCGCACTAGCCCATCGAAACAAAATTCAAAACAAGGCCATCGACTACCTATGGCAACACATTGTCCTTAAGACTACAGGCAGCTACCGAGACCCTAAAGAGATGTTCGAGGATCTCGGCGCGCCGAATGATATCGATGGAATCGACAAGCGATTTATAGCTAAAACGATTTGCAGTGTAGATATTTCCACCATACCGCCCCGTCAGTGGATTCTCGCTAATCGAATTATGTCGGGCGCGGTGACTGCAATATTTGCAACAGGTGGGGTGGGTAAGTCGATTTATGCCATTGTCACCGGTATCGCCATCTGTCTCGATAAAGAAATTACCGGTGAGAAAATTCGGTACTCGAAACGAGTCTGGATAATCAACAATGAAGACGAAGAGTACGAATTACACCGGCGAGTAGCGGCTACGTGCCAGCATTTCGACATCCACCCCGAGTTGCTAGAAGGTCGTCTTTATATGAATACTGGCGCCGACATACCCTGGCAGGTGGCGCGACGCACTGTCGAAGGAAAGACGATCATTAAAACCAAAATCGTCAACTACATCATCGAGCAAATCCAAAATCTCGATATCGGCGTTTTGATTGTTGACCCCTTCGTATCCACCCACACAGCAGCCGAGAACTCGAACGACGAGATCCAGCAGGTAATCAATATCTACAAACAGATCGCGGCGGAGACAGGCTGTGCGGTCGTCATAGTACACCACACATCTAAGTCGGGCAGCGATTCGGAAGCACACGCCGGTAACGCTGATTCATCAAGGGGTGCATCGGCGTTAATCAATGCCTGCCGGTTTGCCTTCACCTTGGCACGCATGAATACCAAAACAGCCGAGGATCTCGGAATTGATAAGGAAGAACGACGGCGGATGATCCGCATCGATAGCGCGAAGGCGAATTACGCCTTGCCTGACAAGGAGGCAACCTGGCTCCGGCTCGATACTGTCGCGCTGCCGAATGGTGACCATGTCGGCGTCCCTGCCCCATACGACCTTAAATCTATCACGGCAGAAGTTACCCGCGCCAAGGAGCAAGAGAAAGTCGATAAACGTCAAGATTATTTGAAACAAATTGCAGAGGCACTCGACGAGCTCGGGGGGTTGCGCGTCACTCGAAAATCGCTAGTCGATCGATTACGTCGAATATGGGGCGTGGGAGAAACGGCTGCACGTGCAAGGGTTGAAGACTCTCTACCCATTCTTAGCGATAGCCCTAGTTTTTCACCCATAGGAGGCAAGACGATGTTCAATGGCCTTTGGCATATGTGGATAGAGAAGCATCCGACTAACCCAACGGCCACCGTTCATGTATGTCGCGAACATATTACTGAGGAACAATTACCCACCACTCCAGGTGGAACAGATACAAATAGCCATAACTCTGCGGGCTCTGCAGATGACGACTAACTGCAATGTTGCAAAGCCCATAACTACTGGCGTCAGACGAATTTTCGACCAGCTGCGGCTTTGCGGAAACCGCAGAACTGCAGAGTTCTCAGAACCCCAGTGTTTATGCACTTTGCAGCTCTGCGGACTCTGCACCCCTTACAGGGGGGCGTGTCTCCCCGCAGAGGGCGGCGGAGACGCCCCCTACTAGGTGATTGTTTGGAGTAACGATATGCGAAATAGAATGTTAATACCGACTGACGGAAGATCGATTAAGAAGTTTCGAGACGGGTGGGTGTTGTATATCCATCCCGAGCGTAGCGGTAACGGATGGGTGAATCTGAAGCTAGTCGATACCATTTCACAGAGGCGTCCGAACTACAAACGAACATATTACCTGGGTTGGAACGGCGAGCGCTTTGCAAGGAATCCCGATTTTCACGAATTGATCAAACGCATGCCGTCACACTACGCTGCTATCGATCAGAAATTAATCAAAATGACAAAAGAACGTCGATTTCATCGATACGACATAAGAAGCAGCGTCAACCATCCACACCCCTCACAACATGCAGTTACAACATCAAAGGGGGTAAGGGGGGTTCGAATCTCTACAGCCTCGGCCAACCAGAACCGCCGCCCTAGGGACTTTTTTACATCCACAAAATGAAACTCGGCAAAAAAAGGTGGAATAAATGAACTGTTTGATGTGTGAAAACCCAATCCAGTATTTAGGGCGCAGTAAACTGCCAACCTTTTGCGGTAGGCCGTGCCGCCGACGTGCTGAATATGAGATCCGGCGAATACACAGATCAAATTCGTGAACACAAGACCTTTACAACTGATAGGAGTTGATAATGAAGCATGAAAACATGATTAAAGCCAAAACCGTCTTTCAAAAAGGAGCTGCTCAGATGATAGCCTCCGGCGTCGACCCGGCGGACGTAAGCGCCGCATTAGTGGGAGCTGGTACGGCCATCAGCGTCGACGTGGATGGCCCCGAAGCGACAGTTGATTGGTTGATCGAAGACGCACAGTCTATAAAAAAACAAAAATCGGCAGTTACTATTAATTAGATTGTTATCATCGTCATGTGCTATTATTTACATATGAGCCACCTGCGTGACGCCGGTTGGCCCCTCAGTTTCCGATCCTGCGCGACGCTGCGATGGCCTGATGCAACCGAAAATTCGTTTTACGCACAGAAGGGCTCATAATGCCTAACCAATTTAATGATGCTATCGAAGAACTCAGGCATAGTTTCGAACGATTTAAAGAGAAACAGTCCGATAATCTCCAGTCGATCAGCGACCGCCTTGATCGTATCGAAACCCGCTCCAATCGTGCCTCGATGGGTGGTGGTATGACTTTCAACAGTAGCGAATCCTCTACACAGAAAGAGCACAGGAAGGCTTTCCAGCAGTGGGTCACCCGGGGCCGGGATGAAGACGGTCTCCTCGATCTGCAACAGAAAGCGATGAGTATCGGTGTAGGCGCCGATGGCGGTTTTGCTGTACCGACTGCCATTGATGCACAAATCGAAAAGCTACTCCGGGATATCTCCCCGATTAGGCAGATTGCAAGGATGGTCCCCGTTGGTACCAGTGATTACAAAAAACTGGTAAACACGGGCGGCCTGACTTCTGGATGGGTTAGCGAGACAGATGCCAGACCGGAGACGGATACACCGCAGTTTGCCGAGGTTATCCCCCCGATCGGTGAAATCTACTGCAACCCCTCGATCACTCAGCACGCTCTCGATGATGTTTTCTTCGATGCTGAAGGCTAGCTCGCCGAGGAGATCGCCGACGAGATCGGACAGCTGGAAGGGACAGCCTTCATCCTGGGGGATGGAGTGAACAAGCCGAAAGGGTTTCTTACCTACACCACGGCAGCCACAGACGATGCGGCCCGTGCATTCGGTACTCTGCAGTACATCCCGACTGGGGTAGCTGATAATTGGCCAGCGGCAGACGGTGATACGGCTAATCTGTTGATCGATACGGTCCATAAGTTGCGGCCCGCTTACCGGCAAGGAGCGGTATGGGTGATGAACAGCACCACCCTATCGACCATCCGCAAACTGAAGGATGCTAACGTGCAATTTCTCTGGCAGAACACGCTGGTAGAAGGTCAACCCGGTATGCTATTGGGGTACCCGGTCATCGAGGCCGAGGACATACCGGATATCGCTGCAGACAGCCTCTCAGTGGCGTTCGGCAATTTTGACCGAAGGTATACCGTCGTAGACCGCATGGGGACACGCGTACTTCGTGACCCTTATACGCGCAAGCCCTACGTCCACTTTTACACCACAAAGCGCACCGGTGGCGCCGTGGTGAACTCTGAGGCGATCAAGATTATCAAGTTCGCCGTAGCATAAAGGATATGGACCTGGGCAAGTGCTAAAACCGCCCAACGTTGAATAATGTCGGACCTGGGGCACGCCTTAAAACTACCCCTGTTTGTTGCAAGTTCTGCCCCTTCGGGGTGCCAGTATTAGTCGGCGAGTGTCTGGTTCATAGAAATAACCCCGACAGCCTGCGGTTCGAACTCCTCGAGCGTGGCAGGCAAATACCATCGTGGAAGGGTGCTTTACATCTCTGGAACCTCTTTTTCCAGAACTGCACTCCCCCCTACCTCATCATGCGTACAGCGAAAACTTTTTTAACTTGAGGACTTTAGCTAGACGCCTGATTATTAATCTTGAAAGGATCCTAAAAAAATGGTTAATTTGGATCCTGATAATATATGAGTTAGAGTACTCATATGAACATGCTTCAAGGATCGTCGCTGTGAACGGAGGAAGAATGAGCAAGGATTTTCTACCACTTAACGTGCCTACCGAACAATCAGTGCGATACAATATAAATTTCATACAAACCGCAGTTTGTGAATTGAAATTCCCTGTTTTACTCGAACTCGAAGAAAAACCACCCACTGAATTTCAGGGTGCCTTGAGGAAGGATTTTCCTATTTTCAAAAAAAGTAAAACGGTTTCGATTCATGTTGGTGGTTCGACAGATTTACCGCTTAGTTATGCTTTCGAATCTAGAGACAAAAAGTGGGTAGTCGCCCTCAAGCCTGATTCGCTCGTTATAGAAACGACTAGTTATACAGAGTTCGCTGATTTTCGTACAAAGATCGATAGAATATTACATCTGATCGGTGGCATGCTTGACACAGAATTTTTTACTCGAGTCGGACTGAGGTATATCAACGTCATCGACTTAGAAGATGGCGAAGTCGATGGATGGGTGAATGAAAAACTTATTGCACCGCTTATAGGCGGAGAACTCGGAACCTTAACTAAATATGTTTCTGAGATCCATGGGGCCTTTAGTGACGGACGGTACAGTTTCAGGCATGGATTAGATTCTGATCAACTTGATGCCTCAAAGATCAGATATATTCTTGACTTCGACTACTATGATGAAGGCATTGACTATAATGATGCCTTAGAACTTTTAACGAAATTTAATGCACAAAATTTTTCATTCTTCAAATGGGCCCTAGGTGAAAAAGCATTACATAAGCTTGGCGCAGGTAAACAGAAAGAATAAGGTTAGTCTCACATGCTACACAAAATACAATCAACTGCTACATCTTTCGCATATAACGACTCGAGTAAACGCTTATTAGGCTCTGAGGTTGAGTCCGTAGAGACACCCACATTTTGTGAAACACACCCAGAGCCAAGCCAAGAAACCTTTAACCTTCTCTCAGAAAGGTTAACCCTTAGATTCACTAAAAACCTAACAACTAGATACATCAGCGACAATGACACCATTGTTGAGGCGGTTACTGATTTTAATTTAGTAAGTCTTGACGAAAGAAATGCACAAGACCGTATTACACTATTATCACGTAAATATGCTCGTAATAGTCTCTCGCAGGAAGAGTCAGCCCGACTTGATATGCTAACTGAAAGGCTTCGTAATTTAATCCCTGAGGTCAGTGAGAGTGAAATTGCGCGTATGGAGCATTTTGCGAATACTTTAGAGGAAGCTGCTCAATCTGCAAAAGATATAGCCGATGAACTCAATATCACCCTATGAATCTATATCATTACCCGAAAAGTCGACATGTAAGAACTCAAACACCTTTTCCTTACAAAAACTATAGTGAATTTAAGCCAACGCTTAAGAAAGAGTTTAATAACACATGCGTCTATTGCAGGACACCTGATCACTTATCTGAGGTAAATTATTATGCAGTTGAACATTATAAGCCAAAAAGAAAATTTCCTGAATTAGAAACAGAATATACTAATCTATACTACGCATGCGGCCACTGTAATAGTAAAAAAGGGGAGTTCTGGCCTACAGACGATCAATTGCAAGCTGGAATTTTTATACCTAATCCCTGTAGTCATATAATGCACGAACATTTAAGGTCATCTAGAGATGGCACAGTTGCACATCACTCTATCACAGGCAAGTGGACAATTGATTCACTGGACCTCAATAGCCCCAAGAAAGTGCAAAAAAGAATTTTTTATTTAAATACATACAACAACGCTAAGCGACAGATTAAAATTTTTGAAAAGTTGCTGACTGAAATAAAAGGAAAGATTGATGACTCAGATGAAGAGGAGTTATCGGATATTGAAATTTCGTACCTAGAAGCAATAGAGCAATGCGAATCAGTTAATTCAATAATTGACTACATAGAAAATGGCCCTTCTGAATAAACGCACTGCCAACCACTTCCCCTCGCATATCGACTCCGACAAGCTACCCGCTAACGTCGGTTACGATCCCCGCGGTAAAGGCCGGTGGTACTATCGAAAAAGTTCCGGCCGCAATAATCGCGGTACAGCGTTCCGATTTGGCTCAAGCGATACGACACTCGCCGAGATATGGCAACAAGTCGAAGCGATAGAGACAGACACGGTCGGCACATTCAAAGGAATATCACTAAAATTTCAAGAGTCGAGAGACTGGAGCCGATTAGCGAAACGCACGCAAGATAACTATCTAAAGCTGCACAAGTCGATATGCGCTACAAAAACAAAGACCGGCACCTTGTTGGGTGACATTGCTCTCGACGCATGGACACCGGGCACCGTACGTCGTTATTTAGAAACTCGGGCAAAGGCAAGTGAAAGCGTAGCGACCGCCGAGATTCGTTATATCAAGCGCGTTTTTAGTTGGGCTATATCGATGGACTACTACCTCAAACCTAACCCCGCGAAGGAAATCAAACTAACGCGCCTCAATCCACTAAGGACGCACTATGTTCAAGACGCCGACTATTACCTTACGATCGCTGTCGCTCCGCTTCTCGTAGGTCTGGCTGCCCACATGGCCTACTTAACTGGGCGTCGTCGAACGGATATTCTCAACCTGCACCGTTCGCAATTAACAAACGATGGTATCGAATTCGAAGAAAACAAAACCGGGAAATTAACGGTCGTCGCATGGTCGGACGAACTTCGCGACACTGTGGAGATATTGAAAAGTGAAGCGGGAGACTCGGTGTTTTTATTCCCCCGCCGGGGATCGCCTTCCGAACCAATGACTGATAGCGCATTCGATACTGCGTGGCAGCGTGTACGGACTCGCGTAAGGACCGAGGGAGGCACACCCTGCCAGTTTAAAGATATTCGCGCCAAGCATGCCAGCGACCTCGAAACAGACGACGAGGCGAGCCTCAGTCTACGGCATAGCGGGCGATCCGTTACCCGTAGACACTACCGTAGACGGCCGACGAAGGTGGTGAGTTTACGCTAATGTCGACAACATGGTCGACAACATTTAGCGCATAAATGGACACAATAAATCAGTAAGTTATTGTTTTCATTGGAGCCGGCGAGAGGATTCGAACCCCCGACCAGCTGATTACAAATCAGCTGCTCTACCAACTGAGCTACGCCGGCTGGAGAGTGCGAATTCTATGCGTTTCTGTCTCTTCTGGCAAACTTAGCGGCATGCCGTCTCCTGCGCCTCCAGATCAGGAAATTTTCTAAATAGCTCAATCCAACCCGGTTTGGTATCGGAAGCGGGTGTACTATCCTGAAAGTAGAGCCAATATTTGGTTTTTTGGCGGTAACGCGGCTTTACAATCACTTCATAACCGAGGGCTGTGATCTCTTTATTCCTTGCTTCCGCACGCTCCTTGTTACGGAACAAACCGAGGGATATGGCATGCACCAGATCACCGCTGGTAAAACGCCACAAGTCGCTGACACCATCCTTCTCCAGGCGATTTGAGATATCGATCGCATCCCGTCTGGAGGCTTGTGGCGGGATCAATACCCAGAATCCGGCCTGTTGATTACTGGTCTCGGACTGCAGATCCGGCTTCAGTCCCAGTGCACGTAGGCTTACTGAGATGATCTCCGCTTCAGAGCGAGTATCCAAAAACCCCACTGTTCGGCAAACTGGTGGCTCAACTTCTGCTGTTTTCCCGGCCGTAGCACCATCAATCACAGGTGCCTCCACCTCAGGTTCGATGGCAATTTCAGCTTCTGCGCTGGAAGCTTCAGGTACAGATGCAGCAACCGACTCGGGCGCCTCACTCGGCGCTTCTGGCTGTTCAACTGCCTGCGTCTCCGTTTGATCCGCATTGGATTGAAGCACTTGGTCTGACTCCGGCTGCTCCTTCTCGGTCAGTGGAGCAGCCTCCACCGCGCTTGTATCGGTTTCCATCTCGGCAATCTCTTGGAAGAGATAGAGTTCACCTACATCAGGCAAGGTCTTCTCAACAATGTTTTCTGCCTTCTGAGGATAGATCAAGATAAACATCCCCAGATTCGCTAACAGCAGAATGAAGAAGAGCCATTTCATAGCATTCCTTTAACTGTTGTGTTCATTTCTTACCCTGTGTCGCTGGTGGGACCTACCCCGGCAGCCCCGCTTGACCTGACTGTATAAGCAGCCCATTTAGAACCAGACAGGGAACGAGCTGATGGGGCAGTTCGAGATAATGGGTCAACATTCCTGCATCACCACCCGTCACAGTGCATTGGATAGCACCCTTTTCCCGCTGCTGTAGTGCTTGATAGAGCTTCTCCACAGCTGCACACTGCGCCACAACGGCACCTGTAATTATGCCCGATGCCGTATCGTTGGCGAAGCAATCCCGGATCTCACCGGCTGCGTAGGGAGGAATGTCGGTATTCTGCCTGAGACATTGGGCAAATACCCGCAATCCCGGCAAAATGATACCGCCAACGTGCCGCCCGTCCCCGTCCATGGCATCGATCGTAGTCGCTGAGCCGCAGTCTACGACAATCTGGGGTAGGGGTGAAAGGGCTCGCGCCGCAAGCAGGGCCAGCCAACGGTCGACCCCCAATTGGTCGGGCTGCTCATATCCATTCGTCACCCCGTGCTCCTGCTGCCTCGTCTCGGCGAATATGGGTGTCAGTTGCCACTGCTGTCGAATCCAGGAGAGCAGTGTCTTGTGGACATTTTCATGGCGTACACTGGCAATATACACCGCTTCGGGCCTTTCCATGTCAAGCCAGGCCTGTTCAACCGCAGCGGTCAGTTTATTGGATTCGACCTGGTGCAGGTTGCCGGCGCGCAGCTCGGCCCCGGTTGCCCATTTGATGGCGGAATTACCTATGTCAACGTAGAGTTTTATCATCTCTTATGGAATGAATGCCGCAAGCTCACCTCACCGGCGTGAAATGTACGCTCCTTACCGTTACTGCGCAAACGGATAGCTCCATTCGCATCAATCCCCATATGCTCTCCTGTATGTCGTTGAGTATGGCTACGGATAACCACCTCTTCACCCAATAACAGGTCGTGTCGCCGCCACTCATCGATAAATGATTGCAAGCCATCGGCTTGATACTGCCCTATCACATCTCTCAGATGGCGAATCATATTACAGACCAGCTCATTACGCGTTGGCAATGTTAGATTCGGGATTGAATTCAGGTCGACCCAGGGCTGGTCGATGGCCTCACCATGGCTGTCCAACCGGGTGTTCAATCCGACACCGATAACGACCTGTGAGGGACCGCTGGCCTCACCGCTTACTTCCAGTAGCAGACCTGCCAGTTTCTTACCTTGCCATAATATGTCGTTCGGCCACTTTAGCCCGGCCTGATCACAATTGAACTGATGCAGCAGGCGCAAAACTCCTATTGCCGAGGCCAAACTGAGACCCGCAATCTGCATCGGCGGATACTCAAAACGCCACAAGATTGAAAGATAAATGTTTCTACCGAAAGGTGAGATCCACTTTCGACCATGCCTTCCCTTTCCGGCCAATTGCTGTTCCGCAAGACATACACTACCTGACTCGGCGCCGCTCGCAGCCTGCTTCATCAACCAACTGTTGGTGGAGTCTATGCAGGCATGCAGCGTCAATGCAGGTGGCGCTGCCATACCCTCCTCCCGCAACAACTCCAAAATGGCATTCTGGCTGAGGAGATCCAGTGGTTCACGCAACCGATATCCTTTCCCTGTCACCGCATCGATATCAAGACTGTATTGCTCCTTCACCTGTTTGAGTCGCTTCCAAACCGATGAGCGTGTCACCTCCAACAGGCGTCCCAGCTCCTCGCCTGAATGAAATCGGCCATCCGCCAATCTTTGAATCAAGTCATGATGTGGGTACATGGCCTTTCAACCAATTATTAAGACGTTGCTGCTGCAGACTGCCGGGATGTTGCGGAAGATAGATAGTACATGTGTCAGATGCAGCCGGCAGGGGAGTAAAGGGGATAACCTTTAACTCATCCCTGCGAAAAAGATGCAACTCGATCGATACACCCTGCTGTTGCCGGGCAATGTACTCTTCCATCTGCTTCGCACTCAGATTCAACCCATCAACGGCCACGATCTCATCACCTGCCGACAGCCCCGCCTGTTGAGCTCCTCCACCATCAAACACCTGTAACAGTCGAACCCTCTTTTCCAACTGCTTCCATTTAGCGCCCAAAACCGGTTTGGCCCCAGCCGCCTTCGGAGGTTCTGTAACCACCCTCCCCATATCCTCACTCGACATAGCGGGAAGCAAATGGAGCTCTACAGCAAATTCGGCAAGTGCCTCTGCCAGGGGTAACTCATCCGTGGATCGGACCCCCAGGTCGAACAGCGGCTTCAGATCCAGAGATGTCACATCACCCGCCAGGGTTTCGAATCCATCCTCAGGAACCCCCACTGAGTGACGACCGTATCGCCGCCACATCTCTTGCATAACATGGTCAAGGGAAAACCTATCGTCACTGCGCAGGCGTATGGTCAAATCAAGCAGCAGGGCAAAAAGGGCCCCCTTGGCATAGTAACTTACGATAGCATTGGGTGCGTTCTCATCCTGTTTATAGAATTTGCTCCAAGCATCGAAGCTCGACTCTTCCAGGGTCTGTTTAAAGCGTCCGCTGTTTCGCATCACCCGGGTAACGGTCTCAGCCAGCATCTTGAAATAGGCATTGCGGTCAATCACTCCGCTCCTGACGAGTAACAGCTCATCATAGTAGGATGTGATTCCCTCAAATATCCATAACTGCCTTGTGTAGACCTCTGCCGCCGTCCCCTGCTGTAAAAATAGTTCGGGTGTTATGCGCTTCACATGCCAGAGGTGGAAATACTCGTGGCTACAGAGTGCCAGCAGTTTTCGATAACCCGCTGTGACAGCCTCATCACCCCGCTTTGGCAGTTCATCCCGACTGATCATAAGGCTGGTGGAGTTGCGGTGTTCCAATCCACCATAACCACTGCCGACCACTTGCAATAAAAACAGATATTCAGAAACAGGCAATTCACCAAACAGTGCCACCTCTTCCTGGCAGACGCGGCTCAAATCGTCGCAAAACCTTTGCATATCCAGATCATGCACACCACTGATCACCATCCGATGCTGTCGCCCATCGACTGAAAATTCCGCGTCTGCAAAAACGCCTGCCTCGGCTGGATAGTCGATAAGCTCTTCATAACTGTCACACAGGTAATCGCCAAACCCGGCTTGATCAAGATTTCCCGCCGGCATGGCGGTTGCCAGACGCCAATCCTCAGCATAACTGTCACTGGGACGGACAACGGTTAATCTGCAGGCCTCACTTTCCGAACCGGCAACCCCTAACAGCAGACAGGGTCCATTGAAATAGGCATGCTCGGTATCGAAATGGGCGGTTCGAACAGACAACTCCCAAGCATAAACCGTATATACAATCCGCAGTTCACCTGCCACCGTTGCTGCACGCCAACTCTGCTTATCCAGTTTGACCAGTGCCACAGGTTGATTATCAGACGATGCCTGAATGGCAATAATATTTCGCGCGAAGTCCCGCACCATGTAACTGCCGCGTATCCAAGCGGGTAGATAGACCAGCTGCCCATTGGGATCGGGATTTCTGATCGTCAGCTCCACTTCAAACAGGTGTGCCTGAGCTGACTTGAAGCTAATTTTGTACTCAATCATTACCTGTCCCACTGCATGATTGCCTGTTCTCCCTCCTGGTTTATGGGGCGAGCAATCAAGCCTGCATGGTTTGCACTGACCTGGTAGTGTGCGCCCGCCTCAACCGGCATATACACCGAGCTGCCATACATGGTGTCTATCATGCCAAAATGATCAGTCAGGTTAGTGATTATTTTATCGATGATCTGAAAATCCTCATGCAGGTTATAAACCTGTATCACTCTGCTTCCAGCTGCGGCATTTCTCCCTGATAGGGATTCCAGGCGTACAACCGGGGTTTTTCCAAGCAGCGCCACCCAAGGTTTCCATTTGATAAAGCGTGCATCCACCCGCCACTCATCGGTTGAGATGGAATAGGTCCTGGGTTCACCGTTGATGGTTAACACCAGCACTGCGGCACCTGAGTCAATGGCACCGATTTCAACCTCGGCAAGCACATGCTCCTTTGTCAATTGGATGTAACTTTGAACATTGAACAGCAACATTGCCACAAAGGTTGAAACCAGCAACACAACCAGCCCCAAGAAGCCATTCAGGCTAGCTGCGATCAGCTTCCTTTTAAATATCAGCTGTCGCAGGGCAAATCCTGTCAGCAGGATACCGAGAACCATCAGTGTCAGTGAGAGAAGCATTATTTGCCTATACGCGGAGCGTTTCCACTACATCAAGACCGACATCTTACACGTAACCGTTAAATTCGAGCCAGGAAACTCATCTTGGTTCACAGCGAAAGACAAAAAAAAACCCCGGACCGTTCGGTCCGGGGTTTTAGCGTAAAAACCTGGCAGTGTCCTACTTTTACATGGGGAAACCCCACACTATCATCGGCGCTATGTCGTTTCACTTCCGAGTTCGAGATGGGATCGGGTGGTACCAACACGCTATATCTACCAGGTAAACTGGTCGAAAAAAGGGGTCGGAGTCAATTTCCCTCACTCCTATCGCGAATCGCGAGTCCGAGCATGGAAACTTGACTCCGACCCCTTTTTTCTGATTCGGTTAGATCGCATGGTGATATCAATGGGTGTTGCGTTTGCTTGAACCTGACCCAAAATGTTTGGGTGTTATATGGTCAAGCCTCACGGGCAATTAGTACTGGTTAGCTTCATGCATTACTGCACTTCCACACCCAGCCTATCAACGTTGTAGTCTTCAACGGCCCTTCAGTGTCTTCAAGAGACAAGTGAGATCTAATCTTGGGAGGGGCTTCCCGCTTAGATGCTTTCAGCGGTTATCCTGTCCGTATTTAGCTACCCGGCAGTGCCACTGGCGTGACAACCGGAACACCAGAGATACGTCCACTCCGGTCCTCTCGTACTAGGAGCAGCTTCCCTCAAATCTCAAACGCCCACGGCAGATAGGGACCGAACTGTCTCACGACGTTCTAAACCCAGCTCGCGTACCACTTTAAATGGCGAACAGCCATACCCTTGGGACCGACTTCAGCCCCAGGATGTGATGAGCCGACATCGAGGTGCCAAACACCGCCGTCGATATGAACTCTTGGGCGGTATCAGCCTGTTATCCCCGGAGTACCTTTTATCCGTTGAGCGATGGCCCTTCCATACAGAACCACCGGATCACTAAGACCTACTTTCGTACCTGCTCGACTTGTCTGTCTCGCAGTCAAGCACCCTTATGCCTTTGCACTCGTTGCGCGATGTCCGACCGCGCTGAGGGTACCTTCGTGCTCCTCCGTTACTCTTTGGGAGGAGACCGCCCCAGTCAAACTACCCACCATACACTGTCCCTAACCCGGATAACGGGTCGAGGTTAGAACTCCAAATATATCAGGGTGGTATTTCAAGGTTGGCTCCACGAAGACTGGCGTCTCCGCTTCAAAGCCTCCCACCTATCCTACACAAACATATTCAAAGTCCAGTGCAAAGCTGTAGTAAAGGTTCACGGGGTCTTTCCGTCTAGCCGCGGGTACACTGCATCTTAACAGCGATTTCAATTTCACTGAGTCTCTGGTGGAGACAGCGTGGCCATCGTTACGCCATTCGTGCAGGTCGGAACTTACCCGACAAGGAATTTCGCTACCTTAGGACCGTTATAGTTACGGCCGCCGTTTACCGGGGCTTCGATCAAGAGCTTCGTCCGAGGACTAACCCCATCAATTAACCTTCCGGCACCGGGCAGGCGTCACACCCTATACTTCCTCTTTCGAGTTTGCAGAGTGCTATGTTTTTAATAAACAGTCGCAGCCACCTGGTCACTGCAACCCTCTTCTGCTCCGAGAGCAAGTCTCTTCACATACCAAGGGCGTACCTTCTCCCGAAGTTACGGTACTATTTTGCCTAGTTCCTTCACCAGAGTTCTCTCAAGCGCCTTGGGATTCTCACCCTACCCACCTGTGTCGGTTTAGAGTACGGTTACTTATTACCTGAAGCTTAGAGGTTTTTCCTGGAAGCATGGCATCAATCACTTCGTCTCACATGGAGACTCGTCATCACGTCTCAGAATTGCCTGTCCGGATTTACCTAAACAGACTCCCTACACGCTTAAACCGGGTAAACCAACACCCGGATGACCTAGCCTACTCCGTCACCCCATCGCAGTAATAAATAGTTCCGGAATATTAACCGGATTCCCATCGACTACGCATTTCTGCCTCGCCTTAGGGGCCGACTAACCCTGCGCCGATTAGCGTTGCGCAGGAAACCTTGGGTTTTCGGCGAGGGGGCCTCTCACCCCCTTTATCGTTACTCATGTCAGCATTCGCACTTCTGATACCTCCAGCATGCCTTACAGCACACCTTCGCAGGCTTACAGAACGCTCCTCTACCATGCGTGCAAGCACGCATCCGCAGCTTCGGTACATGGCTTAAGCCCCGTTAAATCTTCCGCGCAGGCCGACTCGACTAGTGAGCTATTACGCTTTCTTTAAAGGATGGCTGCTTCTAAGCCAACCTCCTAGCTGTCTATGCCTTCCCACATCGTTTCCCACTGAGCCATGATTTAGGGACCTTAGCTGGCGGTCTGGGTTGTTTCCCTTTCCACGACGGACGTTAGCACCCGCCGTGTGTCTCCCGCGATTACACTTCCACGTATTCGGAGTTTGCATCGGTTTGGTAAGCCGGGATGGCCCCCTAGCCGAAACAGTGCTCTACCCCATGGAGTGAGACGCGAGGCGCTACCTAAATAGCTTTCGAGGAGAACCAGCTATCTCCGGGCTTGATTAGCCTTTCACTCCTATCCACAGCTCATCCCCTCATTTTTCAACATAAGTGGGTTCGGGCCTCCAGCGCGTGTTACCGCACCTTCACCCTGGCCATGGATAGATCGCCCGGTTTCGGGTCTACTCCCAACGACTAAACGCCCTATTAAGACTCGGTTTCCCTACGCCTCCCCTAAACGGTTAAGCTTGCCACTGAGAAGTAAGTCGCTGACCCATTATACAAAAGGTACGCAGTCACCCCCGAAGGGGCTCCTACTGCTTGTACGCATACGGTTTCAGGTTCTATTTCACTCCCCTCTACGGGGTTCTTTTCGCCTTTCCCTCACGGTACTAGTTCACTATCGGTCGGTAGAGAGTATTTAGCCTTGGAGGATGGTCCCCCCATCTTCAGTCAGAATATCACGTGTTCCGACCTACTTAATACGTCAATCATTCATTTCGTGTACGGGGCTATCACCCTGTATCGCTGGACTTTCCAGACCATTCCACTATGAATTTCTTGCTCGGCTGGTCCCCGTTCGCTCGCCGCTACTGAGGGAATCTCAATTGATTTCTTTTCCTCCGGGTACTTAGATGTTTCAGTTCCCCGGGTTTGCCTCTTACACCTATGAATTCAGTGCAAGATACCTGTCTTACGACAGGTGGGTTTTCCCATTCGGAAATCTCCGGATCAAAGCCTGTTTGCTGGCTCCCCGAAGCTTATCGCAAGCTACAACGTCCTTCATCGCCTTCTACCGCCTAGGCATCCACCATATGCGCTTAATCACTTGACCATATAACCCCAAAAATTCTGGAGTCAGGTCGCTCGTACAAATGCAACATACCCAAGTAACTAAGTTTGAGAACTTAGATACTTAATTAGATATTGTGGATGTCTCACGACATCCGCCTATCTGCGATCTAACCTAATTTTTAAAGAGCAGTACTTCGATAATACGAAGTGGCTAGCGTTGTCGCTAGACACTTGGCACTAACGGCCTGAACCGTTCAGCTGTTTGGTGGAGCCAGGGAGGATCGAACTCCCGACCTCCTGCGTGCAAGGCAGGCGCTCTCCCAGCTGAGCTATGGCCCCTGAAGAGTCAATTGGTTCTGAATAAATATGGTGGGTCTGGGAGGATTTGAACCTCCGACCTCACCCTTATCAGGGGTGCGCTCTAACCAACTGAGCTACAGACCCAAGTCACTCAGCGCAGTACAGCTGCTTAGCTGTTTAACAGGTCTGTATCTGCTTCAACATCGGTTAGGTAACTTGTGTGGATGCTCCGAAGATCCGGGCAACATTTTTAAAGGAGGTGATCCAGCCGCAGGTTCCCCTACGGCTACCTTGTTACGACTTCACCCCAGTCATGAATCACAAAGTGGTGAGCGCCCCCCCGAAGGTTAAGCTACCCACTTCTTTTGCAACCCACTCCCATGGTGTGACGGGCGGTGTGTACAAGGCCCGGGAACGTATTCACCGCGACATGCTGATTCGCGATTACTAGCGATTCCGACTTCACGCAGTCGAGTTGCAGACTGCGATCCGGACTACGACCGGTTTTCTGAGATTAGCTCCCCCTCGCGGGTTGGCAGCCCTCTGTACCGGCCATTGTAGCACGTGTGTAGCCCAGCCCATAAGGGCCATGATGACTTGACGTCATCCCCACCTTCCTCCGGTTTGTCACCGGCAGTCTCCATAGAGTTCCCACCATTACGTGCTGGCAACTATGGACAAGGGTTGCGCTCGTTACGGGACTTAACCCAACATCTCACGACACGAGCTGACGACAGCCATGCAGCACCTGTCACTCGGTTCCCGAAGGCACGAATTCATCTCTGAAAACTTCCGAGGATGTCAAGGGCTGGTAAGGTTCTTCGCGTTGCATCGAATTAAACCACATGCTCCACCGCTTGTGCGGGCCCCCGTCAATTCCTTTGAGTTTTAACCTTGCGGCCGTACTCCCCAGGCGGTCAACTTATCGCGTTAGCTGCGCCACTAAACCCTTATAATGAGTCCAACGGCTAGTTGACATCGTTTACGGCGTGGACTACCAGGGTATCTAATCCTGTTTGCTACCCACGCTTTCGCACCTCAGTGTCAGTATTGGTCCAGGAAGCCGCCTTCGCCACTGATGTTCCTCCGGATATCTACGCATTTCACCGCTACACCCGGAATTCCGCTTCCCTCTACCATACTCTAGTCAGGCAGTTTCAAATGCAGTTCCCAGGTTGAGCCCAGGGCTTTCACATCTGACTTACCAAACCACCTACGCGCGCTTTACGCCCAGTAATTCCGATTAACGCTTGCACCCTCCGTATTACCGCGGCTGCTG
Source organism: Candidatus Thiodiazotropha sp. CDECU1 (assembly GCF_963455295.1). Classification (NCBI taxonomy): domain Bacteria; kingdom Pseudomonadati; phylum Pseudomonadota; class Gammaproteobacteria; order Chromatiales; family Sedimenticolaceae; genus Candidatus Thiodiazotropha; species Candidatus Thiodiazotropha sp. CDECU1. Next base: position 371,014 of record NZ_OY734020.1, on the reverse strand, counting down.
GCACGGAGTTAGCCGGTGCTTCTTCTAAAGTTAACGTCAAGACTCAGGGTTATTAACCCTAGGCTTTTCTTCACAATTGAAAGTGCTTTACAACCCGCAGGCCTTCTTCACACACGCGGTATTGCTGGATCAGGGTTGCCCCCATTGTCCAATATTCCCCACTGCTGCCTCCCGTAGGAGTCTGGGCCGTGTCTCAGTCCCAGTGTGGCTGATCGTCCTCTCAGACCAGCTATGGATCGTCGCCTTGGTGAGCCGTTACCTCACCAACAAGCTAATCCAACGCAGGCTCATCTAATAGCGCGAGGTCCGAAGATCCCCCGCTTTCCCCCGTAGGGCGTATGCGGTATTAGCTCGAGTTTCCCCGAGTTGTCCCCCACTACTAGGCAGATTCCTACGCGTTACTCACCCGTCCGCCACTCGTCAGCCAGAGCAAGCTCTGCTGTTACCGTTCGACTTGCATGTGTTAAGCATACCGCCAGCGTTCAATCTGAGCCAGGATCAAACTCTTCAGTTTAAGTTTGATAGCTGCTTATGGCAGCCAATCTTTTTGACTCGAGATTCTCGGATAGAATTACTATCTTTGAATGCTCTCTGTCGATCTTTGGTTACCCAAAATCAACGGAGCACCCACACAAATTACCTAACCTGATTGTTAAAGAGCATCTCGGAACTTTCTTCCGAGAAAGACCGCCTATTTTAAAGGACCCTGCGCTTGTGTCAAGAAACTTCTCAACTTTTTCCAAGCCACCGGGGCCTCCCGGTCCGTTCAAGAGCGCGTATTCTACAGCCCGTTTAGTCATTGTCAACAACTAAATCGAAGCCCCAGAAACAACCCGCTCCAGGCTTCCGAAAAGGCCTGTTCGACCCCCGCGAAAGAGTGGCGCATTATACGTAGTTCACCCCCTCCGTCAACAACTTTCAGAATGTTTTTTACAACATCCATCACCACACCGCCAAGCCGTCCCATTGACAAGCCTGGTGATCGATTTATGGGTCGCGGGAAAAGGCCCTGCCGACAGTGACTGACTATATATATAGGACCGGTCAGTTCATACTGATGCGGGCGAATCTGCGCTTGCCCACCTGATAGACACGAGTGGATCCAGCCTCAATGGTGAGGTCACGACCTGCGACTCTCTCCCCATCAATACGTACCGCACCCTGCTTTATCATGCGCATCGCCTCAGATGTGCTCTTCACCAAATCAGCGTCTTTCAGCAGATTGGCGATCGGGTAGCCACCATTTGGCGCCGTAAACTCAAACTCAGACATCTCATCCGGCAGCTGACCTTTTTGAAAACGCGCCACGAACGCCTCATGGGCCTTCACGGCCGCCTCCCTGGAGTGGAAGCGCTCCACCAGCTCTTCGGCAAGGCGGATCTTCACATCCCTGGGATTGGCTCCCTGCGCAATCTCGCCCTTCCAACCCTCGATCTCCGTCATCGGCCGGAAACTCAGCAATTCGAAATAGCGCCACATCAGATCATCGGAGATCGACATGATCTTGCCGAACATCTCTTCGGCTGCATCGGTAATACCTATATAGTTATCCAGGGACTTGGACATCTTCTGCACCCCATCCAATCCCTCCAGGATCGGCATGGTGATCACCACCTGCGGCTCCTGCTGATAGGCCTCCTGCAACTGACGCCCCACCAGGAGATTGAATTTCTGGTCGGTTCCCCCCAACTCCACATCGGCCTTCAACACCACTGAGTCGTAGCCCTGGATCAACGGGTAGAGAAATTCGTGCACCGCAATCGCCTGGCCGCTGCCATAACGCTTATTGAAATCATCCCGCTCCAACATCCTTGCAACCGTATGTTTGGCGGCCAGCTGGATCAGGTCGACCGCTGACATCTCTCCCATCCAGGACGAATTGAACAGCACCGTGGTCTTACTCGGATCGAGAATCTTGAATATCTGATGCTCATAGGTCTTTGCGTTCTCCACCACCTCATCCCGCGTAAGGGGAGGCCGGGTGGCGCTTTTTCCTGTAGGATCACCGATCATGCCGGTGAAATCGCCAATCAGGAAGATCACCTCGTGCCCCAACTCCTGGAATTGGCGTAGCTTGTTGATCAGCACAGTGTGCCCGAGATGGAGGTCAGGGGCGGTGGGGTCGAACCCCGCCTTGATCTTCAGGGGCTTGCCTCGCTGCAGCTTTTTAATCAGCAGCTCCTCGGGCAGCACCTCATCAGTACCTCGCCGAATAAGTTCTAGGGAACCAGTGACATCGATCATTTACTAAATCTCTAAAATTAAGACAATGGTTGCACACTCTACTAGAAGCATCTGATAAAATTAACCATTATATGGTGTAATGCGCTACTATCCATAATGTGATCAGACCCTATATTCTATCGCCAAGAGGCCGCTACAAAGTATATATTCCTGTATTGTTGAATCATGCAAGACTTTAAATCCTATACATTGGAGAGAAAACCGACCCGCGGTCAGATTGGCCGCCGCATACTCTATGCCGCCATCTTGCTGCTTCTCCTGGTAGCAGGATTGTTATACTTCAGCACTTCAATTGACAACTCCCCTGTGGATGAGAGGCTGCCTGCTCCGGAACAGATTGAAAAACCGGATCAGAAGAGGGTTCTACCCCTACAGCTGCCCGGCCAATCCAAGCGGGAGCCTATCGCACCCAGCCCGTCGCCTAAGTCGATCAGCTTCATCAAACAGGCGGTCGCCACCGAAAACGAACCGACCATCGAGGCCGACACCCCTGTTGTAGCTGAGATGCAGGAGCAAGGACCCGAGTTTCACACTCTCACCTACGAAATCAAGAACGGCGACTCCCTGGCAACTATTTTCAAAAAGCATGATCTCAGCGCCAACCTGCTGCACCGTATCGTCCACTCCAGCGATACCGCCAAAAAACTGACCGATATTCGCCCTGGGGAGGTCCTGTATGTGGACCTGGATCATGAACAGAACTTTCTTGGCCTTCGCCTCGAGCAGAGCAAGATCAACAGCCTCAAGATTACCGCCGTCGATGATGGGTTCGAATCAGTCGAACTTAGCAGGGAGGTGGAAGTCAGGACCAATCATATCAGTGGCACCATCGAAAGCTCTTTCTATGGCGCCGCAAAAGAGGCCGGCCTGTCAGAAAAACTGATCATGCAGATGGCGGGCATCTTTGGCTGGGATATCGACTTCGCGCTGGAGATCCGCAGCGGTGATCAGTTCACAGTAATATTCGAGGAAGACTATCTGGATGGGGAGAAACTCCGCGATGGCCCCATTCTAGCCGCGGAGTTCGTCAATCGTGGACGACCCTACCGTGCCCTGTTATATAGCGATGATACTGGTCGATCGGATTACTACAGTCCCGATGGTCGCAGCATGCGCAAGGCCTTTTTGCGGGCCCCTGTCGATTTCAGACGTATATCGTCACGCTTTGCCCGGGAGCGTTACCACCCTGTGTTAGGTAAAAAACGCCCCCACCGTGGCGTCGACTATGCAGCGAAAACCGGCACACCAGTTAAGGCCGCCGGTGACGGTAAGATCATCCACCGAGGCAAGAAGGGTGGCTACGGGAGGACCGTTATCATCAAGCACGGTCAGACATACACTACTCTGTATGGCCATCTTTCCCGCTACAACAAGAAGGCCAAGCGGGGGAGCAAGGTCAAACAGGGACAGACAATCGGTTATGTCGGCAGTTCAGGACTCGCCACCGGCCCTCATCTCCACTATGAATTCCGCGTCAACGGGGTGCACAGAAACCCATTAACGGTAAAACTTCCCGCAGCCAAGCCAATCGCCAAAAAATATCGTGACGATTTCCAACTTAAGATCCAACCCCTGCTGAGCCAGCTTGAGCTGATCAATCGCACCCTCGTCGCCAATGCCGAATGAATCGGTTTTCGTGGGGCTCATCTCAGGCACCAGTCTGGATGGTGTAGACGCGGTTGTCGTCGACCTCTCCAGCAACCAACCCCAGCTGATTGCCAGTCATATTGAACCCTATGGGGATCGACTGAGAACTTCGCTACGCACTCTCTGCCAACCCGGCAATAACGAAATAGATCGCATGGGAGAGATCGACAGGCAGGTCGCTATCACCTTCGCAACCGCCTGCCAAAGGGTATTGGAACTCGCCCACATGGAGTCACAGCAAGTTACCGCCATTGGTAGCCATGGCCAGACCATTCGCCATCGTCCCGATGCGGTTAATCCTTTTACCTTGCAGATTGGGGACCCGAATACCATCGTAGAACTGACCGGCATAACCACTGTGGCCGATTTCCGTCGCCGCGACATGGCTGTTGGTGGCCAAGGGGCACCTCTTGTACCCGCCCTGCATCAGACTTTTTTTCAACAACCGGGAAAAAAGCGCATCATCCTGAATCTTGGAGGGATTGCCAATATCACAGGCCTACCCGATACCGCAGCACAACCGGTGATTGGCTACGATACCGGCCCAGCGAATACATTGCTCGATCGCTGGATAGAAAAGCATCAGGACGTCAGACTGGACCAGAAAGGTGAATGGGCGAGAAGCGGTCAAATCGATCACGGCCTGTTAGACGAACTGCTGGCTGATCCCTATTTTCAACTGCCAGCACCCAAAAGCACCGGTAGAGAATATTTCACTCTCGATTGGTTACAGGAGCGACTTGCCAATCACCTCACCTCAGCGGTAGATGTTCAGACAACATTGGTTGAACTCAGCGCTGTCACTATTGCTCAGGCGATTACTGGCGAGGGTTATGCACAGGGTGAGATTTTGCTGTGTGGCGGCGGCACCCACAACCACTACCTGCTCGAACGATTGGGCATTCATCTGCCCGCTGCCAGCATACAGTCCACCTCCTCCTATGGCGTGGATCCGGATTGGATCGAAGCCATCACCTTTGCCTGGCTGGCAAAACGCACCCTTGGCGGACTTAATGGCAACCTGGCTTCTGTTACCGGCGCTGCACGGAATGTGGTGTTAGGTGGTATCTATCCCGCTTCTCCCTGAGCGGGGTACAACACATTCAGCATACATTGAAGCAGACAATTTCAACCCGTCAAAGTATCTTGCTCAGTGTATCGAATGGTTAGGTTTCGCCCCTGGTCTTTGGCCTCGTAGAGCGCCATGTCCGCCGCCTTCAGCAGGTTCTCCGGTGTGGGTGAATCTAACTGGTCAAGAGATGCCACACCGATACTTGTTGTGACACTGACACCGTCAGTGTCCATCTCGGTCAGTGCCCGGCGAATATCCTCGGCGGTTTTAAATGCACCCTTGGCTGGGGTATTGGTCAAGATGACACAAAACTCTTCACCACCATAGCGACAGGCATAATCAGAGTCTCTCAAGCGCCTTTTCAACAGCTTCCCAAACATGCCCAACACCCGGTCTCCCATGTCGTGACCATGGGTGTCATTCAAGCGCTTGAAGTGATCCAGATCCAGCATCAGCAGGCTGAGTGGGCGCATTTTTTCCAGAGCATCAGAAACAGCTTGATCCAGGATATCGGTCAGCGAGCGGCGATTTAGCAGTCCGGTTAATTCATCCGTGTAGGAGATAGCTTCGAGATAGGCCTCCCGACGCCGCTGGTTGGTGACATCACGCATCAGTGCGGCCATGCCCAGGATATCTCCCTGATTTGTATGTATCCTTGCAGCCATAATGCTGAGATAGCGTTTACCCTGCTGCACCGACTCAGCATAATTGGGATCGGGATGCCGGATCAGACGTTCAATCATTGCCGAATCATCCACCATGTTATAAAACCCTTGCTTGATGATGGCTGTTTTTGCCTTGCCCAGCAACGCCTCCGCCGCAGGATTTACCAACGCGATCCGCTCTTCCCGGTCGGTTACCACAATCCCCTCACCGGCATTGAGAATGATGGTCGTCAGCTTGTCCTGCTCCATCTCCAGCCCGGTTTGGATCTCGAGTATTTGACGGGCCATGGCATTGAAGGAACGCGCCATCCGCCCCAGCTCATCCTTACCGATTTCAGGCACCTGCTGAGTCAGATCACCCTGCTCAACATGGTACATCGCTTCGGTCACCTGGTGAATTGGTGTGATCACGGCTTTACGCAGAAACAGATAGGTCAGAAGCAGAAACAGTATCAATACAACAACCAATACCCAGATCGCCTGGTTTCGACTTTGGCTTACCATCTGATTGACCTGTTGCAGTGAAGTGCTCAATCTGGCAAAACCCAGCACCTTCTGGCTATCACCATGGCATTGGTGACAGACAAGCTTGTTGGCAATCGGTAAAAGAATCGTATACCGCTCTCCTGACTCATCCACTTTGCCAATCAAGCTGGCGGTATTTTTAACCTGCTGCAGGAGTTGATGGTTCTCTGGATAGTGCCGAACCTCTCGTGTCTCAGTTCGCTCTCTGAACAGAGTCTGACCCAGTCGAGAATTGACCTGCTTGAGGGTGGCATTGTCCAAAAAGGCCTCTGCACCATTTGGACGGATAAAGCTGAAGCCCTCCAATCCCACGGCACCTTTAATATCCTCCGCATATTGTTGGGCTATGGCGGCAGACCCGGTCTCCATGATGGCCCCTAAACCGGCAACCACGGTGGAGACTATACGCCCAGTGACAACCTTGTAATCATTGACAATAACGGTTCGCTGACTTTGGGTGTAGAAGACCACTAGACCGGTGAGGGTGAGTGATGCTGCAATCCCCACGACAAACAGTATCCTTGCGCCGATGCTTTTACTGAGCATTTTCCATGAGCCCCCACTCACGCAATGGAAGTGGCATCTATCCTTTAAACTACCGATAACTTTGCTATCTATATTCTTGACCTATTAGTCTATCTGATTATTACACCGATGTCGGCTGGATCATCAATTAAATCTATGGGTTGCCACCGGCACCTGTTGGATTTTCAGAATATCCGCGTGTATAGATAGTTCATCAGATAATTGAATCCTAAACAGGCGTCAATAAATGGTACTTAGATGCTCCACGTCAGATAATTAGAAGGTAATAATTCTATAATATACATACACAGATCAGCCTCTTTAAACCATGCATAGTGCCTCAATCCACAATCTGCATTTCTTGTTGCGCCGACTGCACTCACTCTTCGGGCTCCTGCCTATTGGTGGTTTCCTGCTGTTTCACCTGTGGGAGAATTCTCAGTCCCGCTTTGGCCAGGCCCATTACAACGAGCAGGTGGTGGGCTGGCTGCAGGGTCTCAACTACCTGACATTGATGGAGATTTTCGTCATTGCCCTGCCCCTGATATTCCATGCGGGTTATGGTTTACTCATACTCCACCCTACCCAAGGTAAGTGGAATCCCTATCCCTGGCTGCACAACCGTTTTTATTGGCTGCAACGGGTTTCAGGCATCGGCATACTGCTATTCCTCATACTCCACGTTGGATGGACAAGAATCTGGGCGATCTGGCAACCCGACATCAAGCTCGACCTCTTCACTCATATGCAGATGCTGCTCAGCAACCCTTATACATTCCTGCTCTACCTGACAGGTCTTCTACTGGCGGTTTTTCATCTATGCAATGGTCTATGGACCATGGCCATCAGTTGGGGACTGACCACGAGTGTCGAGGCCCAACGCCACTGGTTCTACGCCTGTATGCTGCTTGCCCTTATGCTCTCTGCCATGGGGCTGCATGGCATGCTGGGATTTTTGCCATGAAACGACCACCTAAAGTGATCGTCATAGGTGGTGGGCTGGGCGGTCTATGGTCGGCTTTACGGGTCGCAGAAGCGGGATTTCAGGTTGATATATTCTCCCTATTCGAGGTCAAGCGCTCCCACTCCGTATGCGCTCAGGGTGGCATCAACGCCTGTTTTGATACCAAAGGTGAGCGGGATTCGGTTTGGCAGCATATTACCGATACCCTGAAAGGAGGCGCCTACCTCGCCAATCAGCCGCCGGTGAAATCTATGTGCGAAGAGGCCCCCGGTATCATCCGCACCTTTGAACGCATGGGTGTAACCTTCTCCCGCACGGCAGAGGGTTTATTGGATCTGCGCCTGTTTGGCGGCGTCAAGAACCGGCGCACGGTATTCGCAGGCGCCAGTACCGGACAGCAGTTGTTATATGGCGTCGATCAAGAGGTACGCCGTCAGGAGGCGCTGGGGCGTGTCCAGAAATATGAGTGGTGGGAGTTCCTCTCTTTGGTGAAGAATGGCCAGGGGGTGTGCAAAGGCATCGTAGCCATGAACCTGCGCACCATGGATGTAAAACGTTTTCGTGCAGATGCCGTGATCCTTGCAACCGGCGGCATGGGACAGGTGTTTGGTCATCGTTCCACCAACTCCACCAACTCCACCGGGGCGGCCGCCTGTCGCGCCTACCAACAGGGTGCCTTGTATGCCAATTGCGAATTCTTTCAATTCCATCCTACCGCCATGCTGGGGGATGACAAAACCCGCCTGATGAGCGAGGCGGCTCGGGGTGAAGGGGGCCGCATATGGGTGCCCAAGGAGCCGGGTGACAAACGAAAACCCAACCAGATCCCGGAACAGGAGCGTCTCTATTTCCTCGAAGAGTGGTATCCCAGCTATGGCAATACGGTACCCAGGGATGTGGCGTCACGCGCCATCTGGAAGGTGGTCCACGAAATGGGTCTGGGTGTCGGCGGGGAAGACAAGGTCTATCTCGACCTCACCCATCTGAATCCCGGCTTTATCGAACAGCGCTTGCATGCGATCCTCGATATCTACCGTAAGTTTCACGGTACCGATCCAGTGCATGAACCCATGGAGATCTATCCCTCGGCGCACTATGCCATGGGAGGGCTCTGGGTTGACTTTGAGAAGGATCAATCCCATGGCGGCATGCAGGCGGGAAGCCCGCGTAACCATGCCACAAACATCCCTGGCCTGTATGCCTGTGGCGAGTGCGATTACGGCTACCATGGCGCCAACCGCCTGGGGGCCAATTCACTGCTTTCTGCTTCATTCAGCGGCCGGGTGGCGGGTGAGGCGGTCGCCAACTACCTGAAAGGACTGGAGGAAGATCTGCATAGCGTACCAGAGCGCCACTATGACGATGAGATCATGCGTCAGAAGTCGATCAATCAAAATCTGACCGCCAACAATGGCAGGGAGAATCCCTATACGCTGCATCATGAACTGGGTGAAATCATGTCGAGCAAGGTGGGCGTCGTCAGAGACAATGAGATCCTGAAACAGGCCATTGAATCGCTCCAGGAGCTGGAACAACGAAGCCAATCGGTAGACCTGCAGGCTGCTAATACATGGAACAACCAGGGCCTTATATACACCCGTCAGCTGCAGGAGATGATACGCCTTGGACAGGTCATAGCAAGCAGCGCCCTGGCCCGGGATGAGTGCCGAGGCGCCCACTACAAACCTGCCTTTGAACTGCCGACACCGATTGATGCCTATCCTGGAGATCCGACCTATGAGACCTATCGGAAGGAGTGGAAAAAGCAGAATAAGGATTGGCTGAAGACAACCATCGCCGAACAATCAACATCCGGTCCCAGGATCAGCTTTCAAGAGATTGATCTATCGGTCCTGCCCCCGGAAGAGCCACGGGACTATCGTTGAGGGAGAGATGATGGGTAAAAAGATCGAACTACGGATACGCCGCCAGGACACCCCCTACAGCCCACCCTATTGGCAGACATTTTCAATACCCTATCGCGAGGGCCATAACATCGTCTCAACCCTGATGACAATCCGTGAGCACCCAATCACCACTGAGGGTCAGTTAGTCGATCCAGTGGTGTGGGAATTCAACTGCATGGAAGAGGTCTGTGGCGCCTGCTCCATGGTCATCAACGGGCGCCCGCGACAAGCCTGCTCCACCCTGGTCGACTCCCTGGAGCAACCCATAACACTTGAACCCCTGAGCAAATTCCCCGTAGTGCGAGACTTAATGGTTGATCGCAGCAAGATCTTCAGCGATTTGAAGCGAGTCCGCGCATGGATCGAAATAGACGGTGCCTGGGATACGCATCAGGGCGCCCCTCGAATCTCACCGGAGGCGTGGAAGGAGAACTACCTCTACAGCCGTTGCATGAGTTGTGGATGTTGCATGGAGGCCTGCCCGGAGTATGCGATGGAAAAGGAGTTTGTCGGCCCCGCAGCCCTGGCAGCAGTGAGATTGATGAACAACCATCCTACCGGGAGCTATCATAAACAGCAGCGTCTGCATGCCATCATGGCTGATGGGGGTCTGAGCGATTGCGGCAATGCGCAGAACTGTGTACAGGTCTGTCCGAAACAGATCCCTCTCACCACCGCTATTGGCGAATTGGGTCGCCAAACCAGCTTGCAGCTATTCCGCGACCTGTTTGGCAAGAGTGACTAGCGCCCAGGCGCCCAGCTACGGGCTCCATCCATCAACAATTGTAAAATGTCGTTTCGTTGGCAGTTAACATTGGCGGGAATTGTTAGCATAAAAGCAACATACCCGGAGAACAAACGTTGACTGACGAGGTCTGTTAGGGCCTGGTAACACCAATCCCCCATCCCAACTGGATGTCGGAGGAGCATAGGAGATTAAATAAAGATGGCTATTCGAAGCACACTCTGTTGCCTTGTGGCAAGCATGGTCATGCTGCAGGCATGTACCACCGTCGACCCCTATACAAGGGAAGAGAAGACATCCAAGGCAACCACCGGTGCCATGATAGGTGCTGTAGCCGGGGCTGTATTGGGAATAGCCACCTCCAAGGATAAGAAGAAACGCAAGGAACGTGCTTTGAAGGGTGCCGGAATCGGTGCCATTGCCGGCGGCGGTGTCGGCTACTATATGGATGTGCAGGAGGCCAAGTTACGTCAGCGCCTGGAAAATACCGGGGTCAGCGTAACCCGCGAAGGGGATAACATCATCCTGAATCTACCCGGCAATATCACCTTCGAGGTGGACAAATCAGACCTTAAACCCAACTTCGTAGAGGTGCTCGACTCGGTCGCCCTGGTACTCAAGGAGTACAAGTCGACCATGATAGAGGTGGCGGGCCACACCGACAGCACAGGTTCGGATTCCTACAACCAGCTGTTGTCACAGCAGCGCGCCCAGTCTGTCTCAAACGTCCTGGTACGAAGTGGCGTGGAGGGTGTGCGTATCGATACGGTTGGATATGGTGAAAAGATGCCAACCGCATCCAACAAGACACCCGCCGGACGTCAGCAAAACCGCCGCGTGGAGTTGACCCTTCTGCCTTACGCCGAGGGTTGATCAGGATTGCCGGAGAGCGTCTGACAGGCGCCCACAAGCCATGCAGCGGCGATGTGGGCGCCTTGTGGAAGATCAATCAGACAGAAAATGAGGAACCGCAGCCACAGGTGGTGGTTGCATTGGGATTGCGGATAATGAATTGGGCACCCTGCAGGCCTTCTGTGTAGTCCACCTCGGCCCCCATCAGATACTGCATACTCATGGGATCTACCAAGAGTGTCACGCCACCGGTTTCGACCTTGGTGTCGCCGTCGTTTTCATTCTCATCGAATGAGAAACCATACTGGAACCCGGAGCAGCCTCCCCCCTGAATATAGACGCGCAACATCAGATCGGGATTACCCTCTTCAGCAATCAATGCAGCCACTTTGGAGGCAGCCGCTTCGGTGAAGTTGATGGAATCGGCATATGTATCAACGCTAGTCATGATGATGGTCCTGCTCTCTTCGACCTGATCTCCTCAGGTGAGTTTGATCTAAATTTCCAAACCTAATTCGGTATTAGGCACGGTTAATGGGAAGTATGCGATTACCAAGAAAAACAGTCAAGTATTATTCACCCACCAATCCTACTATCCCTCCGGGGTAATCACCTTCTCCCCATCACTCACCACGGCCTCGTCTTGCTGCTGTTTCCCGTCATACTGCAACTGCGGGGGTTCCTGCTCTGTGGCGTGGATCAGTTTACCGTTGACCTCCGCTCCCATCGCCATCTCCAACATGGCATAGGTTAGAGTGCCCGTTATTCTTGCCTTGGGAGCCAACTCCACCCTGTTACTAGCGATCACATCTCCCACAACCGTGCCATTCAGCATCACATTGCCCACCCGGACATTGCCATCGATGGTGCCCAATTCGCTCAACGTCAGGGTTGCGGTTTGATCCTGAGGATCGGAGAGCACATCCCCCTTGATCACACCATCCACGTGCAGCCCATGACTGAAAGTGATATCACCCTTGATTTCGGTTCCCGTTCCAATCACCGTAGTAATCCGCGGGGAACGGAATTTTTTCTTACTCTTACCAAACATAACGTCTTACCTTTTTTACATCAGGATATTGGTGACCAGTTATAGGATTCGCTCACGGGTTTCAACTTGGCACTGCTAGGCTTAACATCAATCGTGATAGATGCGGGCTGAAAACCTGCCGGCAGATGGACCTTGCCTTCCACATTCTGATAATAGCGAAAACGCATTTTGTGATTGCTCAGCTTCTCATCCGACAACTCTTCAAGACGCAACAGCTTGCTTTGACCATCCTGCAGACCCATCACGGCCACCTCGATTTTTCCCTTCACCACCGTGCCGCTGTTAATCACCTGGCTGACGGAAAATTTGTAGATAAACTGCTGCGCTTCCAGTCCCGGTTCCAATTTGAAGTTTTGCACTCTAAGCACTTGTTTTTTTGTCGAGGTCGAGACGATACCGCGTAAAAACGTCAGCTCTTCCTCCATCTTCAAGCGCTCGTCCTGTAACTTCTTGATCTGATTACGAACTGCGAGCAATGCTTCACGATCAACCTCACCAGCCTGTTTGACCATGGCCAATTCACGCCTTAATTCATTCCGCTCCTGCTCCAGGGTCTTCACATGGTCCATGCCCGACTGGAGCCGGGCAAAACCCTGGGCAAGGCTACTCCCACCCTGTTGGTAGGCCAGCCAGGCCACCCCGCCCAGCAATAGCAGCAGCAGGGTTAAGCGAGCCCAATGTGGCACACCCTGATTGGCGCCAACAATTTTTGGTACTCGATATTTCTTGAGGTCTATCATGATCTCAAGGTAGCAGAGCTACCTGACTCAAACCACAATCTTCTGCCAGATCAAACATCAAATTCATATTCTGCACCGCCTGCCCTGCAGCGCCCTTGACCAGATTATCGATAACCGAGCTGACCACCACCACATCCCCATCCAAGGGTGTATGCACTGCAATACGGCAATGATTTGCGCCTTTTACACTACGTGTCTCCGGGTGTGACCCAGCCGGCATGATATCCACAAAGCAATCCTGTTGATAACGTTCCTCAAACAAGGATTGCAGATCCACCGACCGATCAGTCAATCGAGCATACAGGGTTGCTTCAATACCCCGGATCATCGGCACCAGATGGGGTACGAAGGTCAATCCAATAGGCGCTTCACTGACCCGGCTCAGGGTCTGATGGATCTCCGGTTGATGGCGGTGGCCAGGGATGGCATAGGCCTTGAAACTCTCACCCGTCTCGCCCATCAGGGTGGCAACACTTGCCGATCTGCCGGCACCGCTCACCCCCGATTTCGTATCCGCAACCAAAAAATCGGTAGCCACAATGCCATTTTCAATCAACGGAAGAAAACCCAGCGCAACGGCTGTGGGATAACAGCCTGGATTCGCCACTAAACGCGCCTCCCGCAGCGCCTTTCGATTCAACTCCGGCAGGCCGTACACCGCCTGGGACAGAAGCTGCGGACAGGCGTGCTGCATCCCATACCACTGTTCCCAAACAGCCTGATCTGCGATCCTGAAATCCGCAGCCAGATCGATGACGCGGACACCTCCAGCCAGCAATTCAGGCACCTGCGTCATGGCAACGCCATTTGGTGTGGCATAGAAGACCAGATCGCACTGCCGCAGTTGCGCCGCATCCGGCTCGATAAAAGAGAGGTCGGTATGGCCACGCAGATTCGGAAACAGGTCGGCAACCGCTCTACCTGACTCTGCGCGTGAGGTTATGGCAACGAGCTCACAAGAAGGATGTGCCACCAGCAACCGCAGCAACTCAACACCGGTGTACCCGGTACCACCAACAATACCTACCTTTATCATTTCAAGCAGACCTATCTTTGCATGCCAAACCACCGTGAACTCAATGGGTTGCAGCTCCCACAGAGATCCAGAGTGTGAATCAATATTAAGACGGCTATCATAAGGCTTGGTTAATAAAAGAAAAAGTCACCAAGCAAGAAAACCTAAACAATTGTGAACTCAGGGGCTTTTAGTGGCTGATAAACCAAACTATAAGTAGAAATTCCGATCAATCGTCTCCACATTAGTGGAAGTACTCAACAGGAATGCGATTATGGAGACTATCGACACCCTTGCACTCACCCTAGGCGCCGGATGGGCTGCCGGCATCAACCTCTATGCCGCAATCCTGGTATTGGGCTATCTGGGCATGACAGGTCATGTGGTCCTGCCCCCGGGACTCGAGGTACTTAGCGACCCTTTGGTAATGGGTATCGCGGGCATCATGTATTTCATCGAGTTTTTCGCTGATAAGACACCGGGTGTCGACAGCGGTTGGGATGCCCTGCATACCTTCGTGCGCATCCCCGCTGGCGCCTTGCTGGCAGCCGGTGCCGCGAGTGGATTCGAGGTCAACCAGGCAGCCGAACTAGCCGCTGCATTGGTGGGCGGCACCATGGCGGCCGGTAGCCACTTTACCAAGGCCGGTACCCGCCTGATGATCAACACCTCCCCGGAGCCGGTCACCAACTGGACCGCCTCTATTGCCGAAGATCTGGCCGTCATCGGTGGTCTCTGGGCAGCACTGCACTATCCGCTGGCATTCATCATCATGTTGCTGCTCTTCGTCGCCCTGGTGATCTGGTTGCTGCCAAAGATCTGGCGGGCACTGAAATCCCTGTTTCGACGTATTGGGGCCCTGTTCGGAAAAGAACCCCCGTTGGCTGAAGCGACAGGGGGCCGGCCTGAAGATCCCGATGTACTGAAATCACTCTTCCATACGGCGAACAGTGATCAAAATATGGAAAAGTAGGGTGGCGGTGATTTGCGTTCCTTTGCGGTTAATCCTTTCAGGTGAAGACTAATACGCATCACCCGGAATGCGTACCCAGCCCTCCATCAGGATGCGCGCGCTGCGGCTCATCACCACCTTCTCCACGATCCAGTTGCCGTTCTGCTCGCAGGCTGCTGCGCCCACCCTGAGAGTGCCGGAGGGGTGGCCGAAGGTGACCGATTCCCGCTCGCCGCCCCCGGCGGCCAGATTGACCAGGGTACCGGGGATGGCCGCCGCGGTGCCAATGGCGACGGCGGCGGTGCCCATCATGGCATGGTGTAGCTTGCCCATGGAGAGGGCGCGCACATTGAGGTCGATGTCGTCCGCTGCGATCGCCTTACCGCTGGATGCAGTGTAATCGGCGGATGGCGCCACGAAGGCCACCTTGGGGGTGTGCTGGCGGGCCGCTGCTTCTTCAACCTTCTCGATCAGCCCCATCCTGATGGCGCCATGGGCGCGGATGGTCTCGAATCGCTCCAGGGCTGCCGGGTCTTCGTTGATCGCCTCCTGCAGTTCTGTGCCGGTGTAGCCGATGTCGGCGGCGTTGAGAAAGATGGTGGGAATGCCGGCGTTGATCATGGTGGCTTTGAAGGTGCCGATGCCTGGAACCTCCAGTTCATCCACCAGATTGCCGGTGGGGAACATGGCCTCGCTGGGATCCACCGGGCTGATGAATTCGATCTTCACCTCGGCGGCGGGAAAGGTGACGCCGTCGAGTTCGAAGTCGCCGGTCTCCTGTACCTGCCCATCGGCGATGGGCACATGGGCGACAATGGACTTCTCGATGTTCTTCTGCCAGATGCGCACCACGGCAGTGCCGTTGTCGGGGATACGCGACCCATCCACCAGACCGCTGGCAATGGCGAAGGAACCGACCGCGGCGGTGAGGTTGCCGCAGTTGCCGCTCCAGTCGACGAAGGCCTTGTCGATGGCTACCTGGCCGAAGAGGTAGTCCACGTCGTGATCGGGCCTGTCGCTCTTGGCCAGGATCACTGTCTTGCTGGTGCTTGAAGTGGCGCCGCCCATGCCGTCGGTGTGTTTGGCGTAGGGATCGGGGCTGCCGATGACCCGCAGCAGGAGTTTGTCGCGGGCTTCTCCAGGGGCCTGTGCCGCTTCCGGCAGGTCGTTCAGATTGAAGAAGACCCCTTTGCTGGTGCCGCCGCGCATGTAGGTGGCGGGGATCTTGATTTGGGGTTTGTGGGTCATGGTTGGTTTACTCATGATGTCTCATTTGCCTGTTTCATGCCCCCTCTCCCCCGGCCCCTCTCCCGCAAGGGGAGAGGGGAGGCGGACGTCCTGTCGGCCTCCCGTGAGGTGAGCCTGATTGTGTGACATCTTTACCATCCGGTGGACCGGTGCGGCAATATATTCCCCCCTCTCCCCTCGCGGGAGAGGGGCTGGGGGAGAGGGGGAACAAACAGCCGGAGAAGGGGTGAAGCGCATCAAGCCCCCTTGGACTCCAAAAAGTCCTGCGCAAACCGCTGCAACACACCCCCGGCGCCATAGACCGACACCTCCTCAGCGGTATCCAGCCGACAGGTGACCGGGATCTCCACCCGCTCGCCGTTGCGCCGGTGCATGACCACGGTCAGGTCGGCCCGTGGAGTAGGCTCACCCACCACGTCGAAGGTCTCGGTGCCGTCGATGTTGTAGCTGTTGCGATTCTCGCCCCACTTGAACTCCAGCGGCAGCACGCCCATACCCACCAGGTTGGTGCGGTGGATGCGCTCGAAGCCTTCGGCCAGGATCGCCTCCACCCCGGCCAGGCGCACACCCTTGGCGGCCCAGTCCCGCGACGAGCCCTGACCGTAGTCGGCGCCGGCGACGATGATCAGCGGCTGTTTACGCTGCATGTAGCTCTCGATCGCCTCCCACATGCGCATGGGTTCGCCCTCCGGCTCCAGTCTCGCCAGGGAGCCCTGGATCACCTCGCCCTGGTCGTCCCGGCACATTTCGTTGAGCAGCTTGGGGTTGGCGAAGGTGGCGCGCTGGGCGGTAAGATGATCGCCGCGATGGGTGGCGTAGGAGTTGAAGTCCTCTTCCGGCAGACCCATCTTGGCCAGGTACTCTCCCGCCGCACTGCTGGCTAGAATGGCATTCGAGGGTGACAGATGGTCGGTGGTGATGTTGTCACCCAGTACCGCCAGCGGACGCATGCCCTTCAGACTGCGCTGACCCGCCAGGGCGCCCTCCCAGTAGGGAGGCCGGCGGATGTAGGTGCTCTGGGGACGCCAGTCATAGAGCGGGCTCTCCGCCTGTTCCCTGTCGCCCAGGTCGAACATGGGCTGGTAGACCTGGATGAACTGCTCCGGCTTGACCGACTGGGAGACAATGGCGTCGATCTCCTCGTCACTGGGCCAGATATCCTTGAGGGTGATCGGATTACCCGCCTTGTCATGTCCCAGGACATCTTTCTCGATATCGAAACGCACGGTGCCGGCGATAGCGTAGGCCACCACCAGGGGCGGCGAAGCAAGGAAGGCCTGTTTGGCATAGGGGTGGATGCGGCCGTCGAAGTTACGGTTGCCGGAGAGCACCGCGGTGGCGTAGAGGTCGCGATCGATGACCTCCTGCTGTATCTTCGGATCGAGGGCGCCGCTCATACCGTTGCAGGTGGTGCAGGCGTAGGCGACGATGCCGAAGCCGAGTTTCTCCAGCTCCGGCAGCAGGCCGGATTCTTCGAGATAGAGCCGGGCCACTTTCGAGCCAGGGGCGAAGGAGGACTTCACCCAGGGCTTGCGCAGCAGGCCCAGCTCATTGGCCTTGCGCGCCACCAGACCGGCAGCCACCACGTTGCGCGGGTTGGAGGTGTTGGTACAGCTGGTGATGGCGGCGATGATCACCGCGCCGTCTGGCATTTTCCCTGCCTGCTCTTCGGCCTGGGCCTTGTCCAGGTCCACCGCTATGCCCCGTTCCTGCAGATCGCTGGTGGGCAGGCGGCGATGGGGGTTGGAGGGGCCGGCCATGGTGCGGTCCACCTCCGACAGATCGAACTCCAGCACCCGTTCATACTCGGCGCGCTCCAGCGCATCGACCCAGAGACCGCTGGTGCGGGCATAGTTCTCCACCAGCGCCACCTGTTCCGGTGTGCGGCCGGTGAGCTTCAGGTAGTCGATGGTGTGTGCGTCGATATAGAAGAGCCCGGCGGAGGCGCCGAACTCGGGGGTCATGTTGGCGATGGTGGCGCGGTCGCCGAGGGTGAGGCTCTCTGCCCCCTCGCCGAAGAACTCCAGATAGGCCGAGACCACCCGTTCCCGACGCAGGAACTCGGTCAATGCCAGCACGATATCGGTGGCGGTGATGCCGGGCTGGCGCTGGCCGGTGAGCTTGACGCCGACGATCTCCGGCAGACGCATCATGGTGGGACGACCGAGCATCACGGTCTCGGCCTCCAGACCGCCGACGCCGATGGCGATCACCCCCAGGGCGTCGATGTGGGGGGTGTGGCTGTCAGTGCCGACGCAGGTGTCGGGGAAGGCCAGGCCGTCCCGGTTCTGGATCACCGGCGACATCTTCTCCAGGTTGATCTGGTGCATGATGCCGTTGCCGGCGGGGATCACATCCACGTTGTCGAAGGCGGTCTTGGTCCACTCGATGAAGTGGAAACGGTCCTCGTTGCGGCGATCCTCGATGGCCCGGTTCTTCTCAAAGGCATCGGTTTCGAAACCGGCGTGTTCCACCGCCAGAGAGTGGTCGACGATGAGCTGAGTCGGCACCACCGGATTGACCTTGGCCGGGTCGCCCCCCTTGTCGGCGATGGCGTCGCGCAGACCGGCCAGGTCGACCAGGGCGGTCTGGCCCAGGATGTCGTGGCAGACCACCCGCGCCGGATACCAGGGGAAGTCCAGGTCCCGTTTGCGCTCGATGAGCTGCTTCAGGGCATCGGTCAGCAGGCCTGGATCGCAGCGGCGTACGAGTTGCTCCGCCAGGACCCGCGAGGTGTAGGGAAGCTTCTCGTAGGCGCCTGGCTGGATCGCCTCGACTGCCTCGCGGGTATCGAAGTAGTCCAGGTCGGTGTTGGGCAGTCGTTTTCTGAATTGGGTGTTCATCTGGGGTCTCGTTTGGTGTGCGGGCGAGATGGGAAGTTTTGAGTTGTGAGTTTTTGGTTTTGAGTGGGGGTGTTCGCTGTGCTCACGAGTTTTTGGGCCCCCTCTCCCTGGCCCTCTCCCGCGAGGGGAGAGGGGACGCTCTTGCCGAGTTGGTCGAAAGCTTCTGGTCTGGTCGAAGTAACAAACTTTCCGTTTACCACTTCCCCCTGATCCCTGCATTCCCTCTCCCCTCGCGGGAGAGGGCCAGGGAGAGGGGGAACTAAAAACAACCAGCGCAAAGCGCTTCCCTCAACTCAAAACTCAACACTAAAAACTCAAAACTAAATCTTCAGCTTCTTTCCTCGATCGGAACCCAGGCCCGATTCTCCGGACCTGTATAGTTCGCCGATGGCCGTATGATTTTTCCATCCTCGCGCTGTTCGATCACATGGGCGCCCCAGCCAGAGACACGGGAGATGACGAACAGGGGGGTGAACATATCGGTGGGCACACCCATCTGGTTGTAGGAGACGGCGGAGAACCAGTCCAGGTTGGGGAACATCTTCTTGATCTCCCACATCACCGCTTCGAGACGGTCGGCGACGCTGAACATGGTCATGTTGCCGGCCTCTTCGGAGAGCTCTTTGGCGACCCGCTTGATCACCTCGTTGCGGGGATCGCCCACGGTGTAGACCGGATGGCCAAAACCGATGACAATCTCCTTGCGCCCCACCCGCTCACGGATGTCGGCCTCCGCCTCGTCGGCGGTGTGGTAGCGGCTCTGGATACGGAAGGCCTCCTCGTTGGCGCCGCCGTGCTTGGGTCCGCGCAGGGCGCCGATGGCGGCGGTGATAGCGGAGTACATGTCGGAGTTGGTACCCGCCACCACGCGGGCGGTGAAGGTGGAGGCATTGAACTCATGCTCGGCGTATAGCACCAGGGATGTGTGCATGGCACGCACCCAGGACTCCTTGGGTTTCTCACCGTGCAGCAGGTGCAGGAAGTGGCCGCCGATGGAGTCGTCGTCGGTCTCCACCTCGATACGCTTGCCGTTGAAGGCGTAGTGGTACCAGTAGAGCAGGGCGGAACCGAAACTGGCCATCAGGCGGTCGGTGATGTCCCGTGCCTCGGAGGCGGGGTGGGTCTCCTTCTCCGGCACACAGCTACCCATTACCGAGCAGGCAGTGCGCATCACATCCATCGGATGAGCGGAGGCGGGTATCGCTTCCAGGGCCTGTTTAACCGCTTGAGGCAGGCCACGCATGGACTTCAGCTTGGCCTTATAGGCGACCAGCTCCGAAGGGGTCGGCAGGGCACCGTGGATCAGCAGATAGGCGATCTCCTCGAACTCCGCCTTTTCAGCAAAATCGAGGATGTCGTAACCGCGGTAGTGCAGGTCATTACCGGTACGACCCACGGTGCAGATGGCAGTGTTACCGGCGGCGGTGCCGGAGAGGGCGACCGACTTCTTCGCCTTGGGCAGTATTTGGTTGGGTTCGCTCATGGGGAGATCCTCCTGTTGGGCGATGGTTAACTTGATAGTTAAGGTGTACGAATAATTTAGTTTTGAGTTTTTAGTTGATGTGTGCGCTTTGCGCACGGTGTTTTGGTCCCCCTCTCCCTGGCCCTCTCCCGCGAGGGGAGAGGGGACGTGCTTACCTCGTTCGTCGATAGCTGCTGGTCATGTCGAAGTAACGAACTTTCCGTATATCACTGCCCCTGATTCATGCATTCCCTCTACCCTCGCGGGAGAGGGCCAGGGAGAGGGGGATATAAGCGTGAGCGCAGTGAACACATCCACTCAAAACTAAAAACTCATAACTCAAAACTGTTGTTAAACAACTAAGCGTTTTCCTCCGAAGCAAATAGCGAATCCAGCTTCTGTTCGAAATCGTGATAACCAAGGTAGTCGTAAAGATCCATCCGGCTCTGCATGGTGTCGAGAACACCCTGCTGGGTACCTTCACTGCGCAGGGTCTTGTAAACGTTCAGAGCAGCGGCGTTGGCAGCGCGGAACGCGCTCAAGGGGTAAAGGGCGATGCTCACTCCGGCGCCGGCCAACTCATCGACGGTAAACAGCGGTGTGGAGCCGAACTCGGTGATATTGGCGAGTACCGGCACCTTCACCGCGGCAGCAAACTCACGGTATTGATCGAGCTCCGTTATCGCTTCCGGGAAGATCATATCGGCACCTGCCTCGACACAAGCGCAGGCCCGGTCGATGGCCGACTGCATACCTTCCACCGCCAGGGCATCGGTACGGGCCATGACCACGAAGTCGTCGTCCAGCTTGGCGTCCACTGCCGCCTTGATGCGATCCACCATCTCCGCCTGGGAGACGATGGCCTTGTTGGGGCGGTGGCCGCAACGCTTCTGCTGCACCTGGTCCTCCAGGTGAACCGCGGCGGCGCCGGACTTGTTCATGTTGCGGATGGTGCGGGCGATGTTGAAGGCGCCACCCCAACCGGTGTCGATGTCCACCAGCACCGGCAGTTCGGTGACATCGGTGATGCGGTGCAGATCGGTCAGCACATCCTCCATGGTGGTGATACCCAGATCGGGGATGCCGCAGGAACCGGCGGCCACACCGCCCCCCGAGATATAGAGGGAGCGGTAGCCGGAGGCCTCGGCGAGGCGGGCGTGGTAGGCGTTGATGGCGCCCACGCACTGCAACGGCTTCTCCTGCTCGATGGCGGCGCGAAAGCGAGCACCGGGATTTTGATGATTGGTCATTTCGTATCCTCAACTAAAAATAGTTTTGAGTTTTAAGTTAAAAAAACAGTGAGCGAAGCGAACTCCACAACTCAAAACTAAAAACTAAAAACTAAAAACTAAAAACTAAAAACTAAAAACTAAAAACTAAAAACTAAAAACTAAAAACTTGTAAACGGTTAGTTTTCCAGCAACATTTTTTCCACATTCCTGCGGGATGAACGAATATGCTGGCGCATTAACAACTCAGCCATTTCAGGGTCGCGTGAGGAAATGGCATTCAATAAATAGTGGTGTTCGTCATAAGCCTGACGGGAACGCTTGCTACGCATTCCGAATTGGTAACGGTACATGCGCAGCAGATGATAGAGATCGTTGCAAAGCAGGCCGATCAGGTGACGGTTTTTACTGCCTTGAACAATTCGATAGTGGAAGTCCAGGTCACCCTGCTTTTGAAAGTAGGCCTCACCATGCTGCTCTTCAATCTGCTGACCATGCTCAGTCAACAGCAGCTGCAGCTCCTCGACCTCCTTGTCGCTCATATTTTGTGCCGCCAACCTTGCAGCCATACCCTCCAGGGCTTCGCGAACCTGATAGATCTCTATCAACTGTTCGTATGACAGGGTCACCACCCGGGCACCCAGGTTGGGTTTGCGCTCAACCAGCTTTCTCGCTTCGAGGCGTCCGATAGCCTCTCTCAACGAGCCCCGACTGACGCCGTGCTGGCGAGCCAGTTCCGGTTCACTGATCTTGCTGCCAGAGGGTATCTCCCCTTCCACGATGGCACTCTGAAGCCTGTCGAAGAGTCGATCTGTCAGAGTAATCGTGACCGGGTCATTCTTTTCCACTGTTGACTGATTCCTCATATTTAACCAATATTGTCGACAATATATAACCAAAATAGCTATAAACAAGTAAAATATAGCTTATATAGTTAAATGTGTCGACACTTTTATTTGATTCAGTTCGGTAAGACACCCCACTTGCATGCCTGCATGCATGCATGCAGAGGCGGGGCAATGAATCTAAACCAACCTATCTGGCACTACCTGGCATAACCCAGGGACTGCAGGGAGGATGAGATTTCATCGAGAATTGCAGGGTCATCGATGGTTGCAGGCATCTTCCATTCATCGCCGTCGGCGATCTTCACCATTGTTCCCCGCAATATTTTCCCCGAGCGGGTTTTGGGCAGGCGCTTCACAATGGCCAGGTGTTTGAATGCCGCAACCGGACCTATCAGTTCACGCACCCGCTTGACCAATTCCACGGAGAGCTCTTCTGCGGAACGCTCAACACCCGACTTCAAAACAACAAGTCCGAGTGGTAACTGCCCTTTCAAGGCATCACTGACACCGATGACAGCGCACTCAGCCACATCGGCATGGCCCGCCAACACCTCCTCCATCTGGCCGGTGGAGAGACGATGTCCCGCCACATTGATGACGTCATCGGTGCGGCTCATGATCCATAGGTAGCCATCCTCATCTTTGTAGCCCGCATCACCTGTCAGATAGTATCCGGGATAGGCACTCAGATAGGACTCCACGAATCGTTGCTCATTGTTCCAAAGGGTGGGTAGACAGGATGGGGGCAGAGGTTGTTTGATCACTATATCGCCCATTTCACCAGCGGCTTTTTCACTACCCTGATCATCGAGTACCTGCACATCATAGCCAACCATGGATACCGTCGGCGAACCGGCCTTCACCGGTAACGGCTCAACACCCATGGGATTGGCAGCGATCGCCCATCCGGTCTCGGTCTGCCACCAATGATCGATAACCGGCTTTTGGAGCATGGTCTCCGCCCAATGAAGGGTGTCTGGATCACAACGTTCACCCGCAAGAAACAGGGTATCCATGCAACTGATGTCATACTTCGACATGTATGCGCCCTGCGGGTCCTCTTTCTTGATTGCACGGAATGCGGTTGGCGCGGTGAACAAAACCTTGACCCCATACTCACTGATCACGCGCCAGAAGGCACCTGGATCGGGGGTACCGACGGGCTTTCCTTCATACAACACCGTGGTACACCCCGCCAACAGTGGACCATAGACGATGTAGCTGTGGCCAACCACCCAACCCACATCGGATGCGGCCCAATAGACATCGCCCGCCTCCACGTTATAGATACTCTTCATCGACCAAAGCAGCGCGGCGGCATGACCCCCATTATCACGCACCACACCCTTGGGCTGTCCGGTGGTACCCGATGTATAGAGTATATAGAGAGGGTCGGTTGCCTCTACAGGCACGCAATCCACAGGTTCCGCCTCGGCCAATGCCTGATCCCAATCATAGTCCCGTCCATCCTGCAGCTCAGCGGTCAATTGAGGCCGCTGCTTGATAATGCAGTTGGCAGGTTTGTGCCGGGCGATTTCAATCGCCTCATCCAGCAGGGGCTTGTAGGCAACCAGGCGACTGGGTTCAATACCACAGGAAGCGGAAAGCACCATTTTGGGCTGGCTGTCGTCGATTCGGGTAGCCAACTCATTAGCTGCAAAGCCACCGAATACGACTGAGTGGATGGCACCGATGCGGGCGCAGGCCAACATGGCGATGGCCGCCTCCGGTATCATCGGCATATAGATGATGACCCGATCACCTTTGCCCACACCGTGAGACGCAATCACACCAGCCAGGCGGGCGACCGTGTCGCGTAGTTCACTATAACTAAAGGTGCGCTTCTGCTCAGTTACCGGGCTGTCGTAGATGAGTGCCAGACGATCGCCGTGACCAGCCTCTATATGCCGATCCAGGGCGTTGTAACAGGTATTGAACATGCCACCCTTAAACCAACGTGGCGAAGGTTTGACCGATTCGTCGAGAACCTTGTCCCAAGGTTTGTACCAGTGAAGTTCCTTGGCAACTGTACCCCAAAACGCTTCTGGGTCATTCAAAGAGTGCTGATAGATCTCGGCATAACTTGTCATGTGGGGGGGCTCCTCTGATGTTGTCTGACCTGAGCAAGTGTCGACACTATTTGTTAATAATTGCTATTAGAACCTAATTTATAGACAATATTTTTCAAAATGTCGACACTTTTGTAAAAATTTCTTTTTTTACCACCACTCACCAAAACCCAACGCATGCAATACAGCAGGATATTCACCCGAATAGAGGGACATATCCAATTGATTATCCAGATAAAAAAAGAGAGCATCATGACATCTTCATCCCAACAGGGAAGAAATCACGCTCAGCAATTTGCTTAAACTGGAACCTTCGGGAGCAGTCTTGGAAACCCACAAACTGGTTGCTATAGCCATCTTCATTTGTGTGGCTCTCTATACATCCATCAGAGATGGCATTGATGACGCCCTGGCAGCCAACATCATCCTATTCATATTCCTGCTGCCGATTCTTTTCTATCGGATCATTGCCTTCTTTTCCGGCTTTGGTTTTCCAGAGTACTTCGCCAAAGACTTCAAATCCGACAACCACCCCGGACCCTATGCCTTTTTCTTCTGGATCATCTATCTGATTGCATGCCTATTCATCGTTTTGGATTGGCATCTATATTGAGAGTTGTTAGCTGAAAGATAGGCCCTGTTGAGATATCAACAGTTGCCTGGAGACAGACTAATGGAGCAGCGGGAGAAGAAGTGGAAAAATAGCAGTAGAAGGAGGGGTAAACAAAAACGGGGCCCGAAGGCCCCGTTTCTAGCTTTAAATAGTCTTACGAGCTATTAGAAGCTGTGGATCAGACCAGCGAAGAACGCATCTGATTCCACATCGGTCTCGTCTTCTTCATAAGAGGTGAAGCCGACGTGAGCCTTGGTGCGCTTGCTCAAGCCATGCTCGTAACCGATGCTGAACTGAGTAACATCGTTCTCAGGATCGGAAACAGGCATACCAACGTTTACATTAGGAGTGAAACCAGCTACCAACCCGGCAACACCACCATTGGTGGAATCACCCATCAGGTACTGAGCCTTGATTTTGCCAGAGCCGACTTTGACGTGGCCGCTCAGACCGAGGAAATCAGGATCGTCCACACCGTCGAGGTCCAGATCCATGGAGGCCCACATGATGCCAGCCTGCCACATGCCACCATTCCAGATACCGGTAAGACGCAGCAGTGAAGGATCGGCATCTACTGGAGAACCGAGGTCATAGCTGTTGTAGGCCAGGGATGCGAAGATCGGGCCGTTGCTGTAGAGACCAGCCAGGGAGATGTGGTCGGCGGGGCCGTCCAGCTCTAGGTCAGGTCTCTCACCGGAAACCAGTGCGCCGACGAAGGTCAGACCGCCCATGGCAGGTGATACATAAGCGATAACGTTTTCAACGCGGTCATCGCCAGGAATTACGTTGGCAAGGTCACCGTTCGGCAGATCACCGAACTCATCGAATTTGCCCTGAGACATCTTCATTGGGGTGTCGTGAGTACCCAACAGAGCGGTACCGAAGCCACCGGCCAGGCCGATGAACTGGTTACGATCGCCAAGACCATCGGCGCCGTCATCGTTGTGTACTTTGAATTCGAAGTGATAAACAGCTTTCAGTCCACCACCCAGGTCTTCGCTGCCTTTCACACCAACGCGAGAATGGATGCTGTCAACACCCCAGACATCTGTGTCGCCATCATCTACGTTTTCGACGATGAAGTGCGCTTTACCAAACAGGGTGGCATCAGCCATGACTGCGGCAGGAGCCACCAGTGCAGCTGCAATTGCCAGAGAGAGTACTTTTTTCATTGAGTTAACTCCGAGAATTGATGGGTAGAAAATTGACTACGATGCGAATATTAGCCAACAGTGTGGCAAATTGCAAGCGTTTCTTTGCAAAAAAGACACAGAATTTAATGGTGTTGTAAAATTGCCACACCAACAAATATCCCAGGTTCAAAAAAAATAACATCAAAGAGTTATGATTACTATCTAAATACTTTCTAGGTTGTTATTGAGGAATACCTTAGGATGCTACTCAGGTATTGTTGCGATATTTTTCTGGACAAAAAGCACAGCAACAATAACTGCTGCAACATACTGTCAAATCACAGAAAATCAGTAGATTAGATCGAGCTTGTAACAGCTGACATAAGAAACTGGCATGAATTATCTGAATTGATAGACCAACCCGTGGGTTTTCACCCCTGATCAAGACAGGGTGAAACCCGCGTTCGGATAAACTCCCCAAGCGCCTGCAAAGGTGCAAGGCCAGTGTTCAACCGAGTGATGTAATCAAGTGTCCTTGGAATATCCTTCAAATAGCCGGATTTGCCGTCACGATGGTGCAATCGGGCGAAGATCCCGCTCGCTTTGAGATGTCGCTGCACCCCCATCAGATCGAACCAAGTCAGAAACCCTGCTTCATGTTCGCTGCGCAAAATACCGGACTGAACCGCCAGTTCATAATATCCCATGGCCCAGTCACGCACCCGTTGCTCAGGCCAGCTGATATAACAGTCACGCAGCAACGACACCAGATCGTAGGTCACCGGTCCCAATACGGCATCCTGAAAATCGAGAATACCCGGATTGTGGCTTGCGGTTACCATCAGATTACGGGAATGGTAGTCACGATGTACGCAGACCTGTGGCTGTTCCAGGGCACGATCCGCCAGTAGTTCGAATACCCGATCCAACATCGAATGTTCTTCATCACTTAGGGAGAGACCCAACTCCTGCAACAACAACCAATCGCGAAACAGCGCCATCTCCTGCATCAACAGGGTGCGATCATAGACCGGTAGCCGTTGCATCGGTCCACATGCCTGGAGTGTGGCCAGGGCACCCAAGGCATCACCATAGAGCCTGTCCACTGTCTCTGTCGTCAGGTGATCAAGATAGAGCTCAGTGCCAAGATCCTCGAGCAGCATGAATCCCTGGGTAAGATCCCGCGCATAGATATGCGGAACGTTCAAACCGATTGACTCGAATGCTTCTGCCACCTGAACGAAGGGTTTTGAATCCTCTCTCTCCGGAGGGGCATCCATGGCGATGTAGCTTTTTCCGTTTTCGCTTATGCGAAAATAGCGCCGAAAACTCGCATCGTTGGATGCAGGTGCGAATGAATAATCAGAGAGTTCCGGCAGTGACGTCAGCCAGGTTTTCAATTGTTCAATGCGTTGTGGCATCGCTATA
This sequence comes from Candidatus Thiodiazotropha sp. CDECU1, assembly GCF_963455295.1. NCBI lineage: Bacteria > Pseudomonadati > Pseudomonadota > Gammaproteobacteria > Chromatiales > Sedimenticolaceae > Candidatus Thiodiazotropha > Candidatus Thiodiazotropha sp. CDECU1. Next base: position 343,237 of record NZ_OY734020.1, on the reverse strand, counting down.
TGCTTCTCCGGTACGGCAAGCCGCACCCTACTTATAATGCTAACCGCTCATAATTGCGTAGGGTGCGGCTTGCCGCACCGTATCAAGGTGATTGTACCAGATGCCGTTTAAACGAAATTAACTATCTGTCGCCAAGACAGCATTCTCATCCCCGGCGCCGAAACGGGAAGTGACACGCAACCTCATATCATCCGCAATCAGATAGAAACAGGGCAGTGCGAGTAGTATCAATACCGTCGCAAACAGTAAACCAAAGCCGAGACTGACCGCCATCGGTGATAGAAATGCCGTCTGCCCGGTGGCGAAAAAGATGATTGGAGAGATACCAAGAAAGGTTGTCGCACTGGTCAACAGGATAGGTCTGATACGTACCCGTCCCGCCTCCACCAAGGCATCTTTACGCTCCCATCCTTCTCGTATCAAACGCTTGGCAAAATCGATCAGGATCAGTGAATCGTTGACCACGATTCCTGTCAGTGCAAGAAAACCGATAAGGGATAGGAACTGCAGATGAAAATCAAACAACACATGACCCACGATGACACCGATGGCGCCAAATGGGATTGCGAACATCACCACCAGGGGGTCAAGCAGTGATCTGAATAGCGCGGCCAATATGAAAAAGATAACCGCCAATGCGATCACCCCCGCACGCTGCATGCCGAGCATAGACTCTTGCGCCTTTTTCTTCTCACCGAGGAAGATAAGACGTTGCCCATCAGGAAGCTGACTGAATTCACCCGTTATCCGTTCCAGCACCTGGTTGGGCGTGGTGATCTTAGGATCGACTTCCGCGGTGATGGTGGCCAGTCGATGCAGATTGCGCCGATTGATACTGTTGTAGCCTCTCGCCTCCACGATTTCCGCTACATCGCCCAGGTAGAGTGTGCGTCCATCATCCAGGGTGATAGGCAGGCGTTCAAGGGCGCCGGCATCGTGGCGCAGTTCATCATGGTAGATCAGGCGTACGGGGATGCGTTTGTCGCGCCAGCTGACATGGGTCAGTTTCAGCCCAAGAAAACCGGTGCGCACCGCATTCGCCAATTCTGTCTGGGTGAGTCCCAGACGCCGTCCCCGCTCATTCAACTGATAGCGATACTCCAACTTGCCCGGATCCATATCCTGCCTGGCATCCGAGACCCCCGGTATACGACCGAGAAAGGTGCGAATCGTCTCCGCGGTTTTGCTGATACGATCCACCGATTCACCCACAACCCCGATCTCAATATCAGCACCTGCCGGTCCTCCCTGGGTACGCAGTATGGACATACGCTGAATACCAGGTATCTGTTGCAGCGCCTCGCGCACTTCTTCGATCACTTGTTTTGAGCTACGTTCGCGGCTCCCCTCCCAAGAGAACTTCAAACTGACAACAGGCGATATCCAACGTTCGATGAAGCCACTCGGTTTCTGCTGTTTCAGATCGACGATCAGCTGTATATATCGGCTGCCGATTTTCACCCGATGAAAGTCGATAAACATAACCCCCACATTGCTCAACAGTGTCTCCAGCTCATCCTCGCCCAGGGTCTGCATCAATGTCCCTTCAAGCTTATCCGCCAGGCGGGAGGTATCCTCGATACTGTAGGTGCTGGGTGCCTCCACATTGACAAAGAACTGTCCCACATCCACGTGACTAAAGAGCAGAAACGGGATCCGTGTGACAGCAAATGCGATGGCGATGCTCAACACCCCGATGCTCAGCATGCTGACTGGATAACGATAGTCGAGACATTTACGCAACAAACGAGTGTATCGGTGATTCAAGGCACTCCAATCGATACGCCCGCGCTGGCGCTTCCTGGCGGTGCGCAGGAACTCCTTGGCATGGGAGGGCAGCACGCCAAAGGCCTCCAGCAGGGAACCGGCCAGGGATGCGCTGACCACCACCGGTATCACGGCGATGAATGCCCCCATGGTACCGCCGATGGCGAACATCGGCATAAAGGCGGCTATGGTGGTGGTGGTCGAGGCCACCACCGGCCAATAGACCTCCTTTGTACCCAGGGCCGCGGCCCCTGCAGGGGACTCACCCATCTCCAGGTGGCGGTAGATATTCTCATTCACGATGATGGCATCATCGACAATCAGGCCAAGGGCGATCAAGAAGGCAAACAGGGAGACCATATTGATGCTGTAACCCAGCATATAGAGGGTGATCACAGCCACCAGGAATGAGACAGGAATGCCTAGGGCGGTAATGAATGCAATGCGGAAATTGAGCATCAGGTAGAGTGCCAACAGCACCAATGCCAGGCCGACAATCCCCGATGACTTAACGGTCTCGAGCCGGTTTTTGACATACACGGATAGATCGTTGAACAGGCCGAGACTAACTCCCGCCGGCAGGGACTTTGTATGGGTTTCAATGAACTCGCGGACCAACTTCGCCACCTCGATGGTGGAGGCCTGACTGGTCTTGTTGATGGTCATGTTGACGGATGGCTTGCCATTGAATCGGCCCAGGGTCTGCGCCTCCTCCAGACGCAACTGCACCTCTGCCAGATCCCCCAAACGCAACTGTCCGCCCTGCTCATCATGACGCAGTACGATGGCCGCCATCCGATCGGGATCTGGGGGAACTCCCATACCCCGCAGGCGAATATCCCCAGCGGTGGATTTCAAGGTACCGCCAGGCAGATCGCGCAGGTTGTTGCGCAATGCATGGCCAATCTCATTGAGTGAGACACTCAAGGCCGCCATCACCTGGGGATCGACAACAACCCAGACCTCCCACTCCCGATCGCCGGCCGTGCCCACGGAAGCGACACCTGGCAGTTGAATCAGCTCATCCTTGATGCCTTCGGCGATGCGATACAACTCACCCCGGGTGATCGTGCCGAACAGGCTGACCGATATGACCGGGAAGCGGGTCTCCAGGCGTGCCAGTTCAGGCTCTTCCGCCTCCTCCGGCAGGTCATCCACCTGATCAAGGGCGGTGCGGACCTTGCGCATGAAATTGTCCACATCGGAGCCGCTCTTCAGTTCGATGAGAATACTCGAGCTGCCCTCGCTGCTGGTGGAGCTGATAACGTCGATATCGGCCAGACCATCCAGCTCCTGTTCTATGGGCAGGGTAACCTGACGCTCCATCTCTTCCGGCGCGGCACCCTCGAACAGGGTGGTGATCCTGACCTTGTCCTGCTCCACCACGGGAAACATCTCCTGGGGCATGGCATACCAGGAGATCACCCCGGCCAGTAGAATAATGACCAACATCAGGTTGACCATCAGGGGATTGCGGATGGAAAAATCGATCAAGGCACTTTCCCGCCAGGCTCGACCTGAACCTCGATATCATGGCTGAGCACTTCCACATCACGGGCAACCAGCCGATCACCCGGCTCCACCCCCTGTAACAACAGCCGCCAATCCCCCTGGCGAATCCCGGGGACGACCTGTCGACGCACCAGGCGATTCGCTCGTACCAGGAAGACATAGTGTTTCCCCTCCTCCCGCATCACGGCGGAGGCCGGCACCACAAGCGCATCCCTTCTGGGACGCAGGGGCAGATCCACCCGGCCCAACTGTCCGGGCAACAAACCCTGCCCTGGCACCCGGATGCGCAACGGATGGGTATGGGTCTGAGAATCGGGATCGATCTGCAGGGCCACCAGTACACCCGCCACCTCACGATCATCCACATTCACCGTTAATTGTTGCCCCAGGGTCAATGCGGCGGCCACATCCCCACTCACCGCCACCTCGAGTTCCAGGGCAGCAGCATCGATCAACTCCAGCACCGGGCTGTTGCCTTGCAGATAGTCACCCACCTCGACCATGACACGGTTTACCCGGCCGCTGAAGGGGGCCAGCAAATGGGTACGCTCCAGATTTCGTCGGGCCCGATTGTTAGCGGCCTCCTGGCGGGCAAGGCGGGCACGGCTGCTCTGTTGACTGAACACAAGCCGGGCCTCTTCGCTCTGCAGATTGATCAACTGCTGACGGGCACTCTCCCGGGTGGAGACCGATGCCAACGAACCCTTGCCCAGCTTCTCCAGGCGCTGATACTCCCGTTCGGCCAGTCGCCTGTTCTCCCGCGCCAGCTTTAGCAGTGCCGCATCCCGCTCCTGTGTGGCACGGGTCTCGGTCAGCTGGGATTCCGATTCGCTCAAGGCATCCCTATAGTCCTCGTTAGCCAATCCCAGGAGCAGGTCCCCCTCGGATACCGACTCACCAGGTTCTACCTCCCGCGCAGTCAGTTCACCAGCCACTTCAAACCGCAGGGATGCAACCTGGCGCGGTCGCAGAACACCGGTAAAGGTCACCTTTGGCAACAGGTCCCGCTGCAGCACTTCGGCCACCTCGACCCGGGTGATACCCGGCTGCTTCATCTCCACATTGGCCTCAGGACGGGTCACAAACAGGAGCACGACGACGATGACGGCGGTCATCAGAATGGCCAGGGTGAGCAAAAATCGTCGTCTTACTGAGGTCACGAGAGATACCAATGGACAGGGGTAATTTGAAGTAATGCAGATTCTATGCGATTTTGTGCAGGGTCGCGTGATGAATTATCAATACCTTCCATTAGTGAGTTCATAAACCACTATTGGTTCCCTGACACGCATCGCCAGAATGGAAACACCAATCAGCCAACTCAATGCCAGCTCGTCCACTCACTTTTAGTCTTTGCCTCTGCCTGCTGGTAATCACCCCTACTACAATAGCGGAACAGCAGCCCCGCATCGACCAGGGTCTCAACTGGGACTATTGCGCGCAACCCCATAGGGAGAGCGATCTCACAGTGCCGGCATCCCCACTGCCGAACCAGCATCTTCAGCTGGCAGCCGACAGCATGGAGTTCGATCAGGAAACCGGCCTAAGCCTGCTCACCGGCGGGGTACAGCTGTGGCGGCTGGAGGGCTATGCAGAGGCGGACAGGATTGAATTCGATCACCAGCGTCGAGTGGCTGATCTTTTCGGTAACCTATTCATTCAGCAGACCGGGCTGCGGGCCACCGCCACCCAGGGTCACCTGGAGTTGGATGAGGACAGGGGCTGGTTGAGGGATACCCGGTTTCGTCTCACCCAGGGCAACGCCCGGGGCAGTGCTGGATTGATCAACCTGACCGGCAAGGATCAGTCACGCTATGAGCAGGTTGTCTACTCCACATGTCCCCCCGACAGAAGCGATTGGAGCCTGGTCGCCTCCGAACTGGAGATCGACATGGCCGAGGGGTGGGGAAGCGCCCGCCATGCCCGGCTGCAACTGGCCGGCCTGCCGGTATTCTATATGCCCTATTTCACCTTTCCGGTGGACGAGCGGAGAAAAACCGGTCTTTTAATCCCCTCGATCGGATCATCCAACCGCCTGGGCAGCGAACTCACCCTCCCCTACTATTTCAATCTCGCACCCAACTATGACGCCACCCTGACGCCGCGCCTGATGAGCAAACGGGGGGTAATGCTGGGGGGTGAATTACGTTATCTCGGTGAACGGCATCGCGCTGAGATCAGCGGCGAAATACTCCCGTCCGACAAGCAGATCAGCCCGGATCACGCTGAGCGACGCAGCGCCTTGAGATTCATTCATGTCAGCCACCCCTACCCCGGTCTCACTACCCGCATAGACACCAATGCGGTGAGCGATAACGACTACCTGGAGGATTTCGGCACCGGCCTGGTCATCACCAGTACACGTCACTTGGAGCGGGTCGGAGAGGTGCGTTACAACCTGGGCAACTGGAGCCTGCTGGGTCGAGTACAGCGATTCCAGACTGTGGATGACTCCCTGAGTGAATCACAACACCCTTACCGCCGCCTGCCGCAACTGACATCCCGCTATCGGGGATTCATCAACCCACTGGGACTCAATATCGGCTTCAGCGGGGAATATACCCACTTCAAGCACGATACCCTGAGTGATGGCGAGCGACTCAGCCTGCGCCCCTCCCTGAGTCTGCCGCTGCGTCGCAGCTGGGGCCACCTGATCCCCAGGTTGAGCCTCAACTATGCCAGCTACAGGCTGGACGAAGAGGATGACCCTGAAAACGAAACACCCGATTATTTCGTGCCTGCATACAGCCTTGATGGCGGCCTGGTATTCGAACGCGATACCCACTGGTTCGGTATTCCCGCGCAACAGACGCTGGAACCGCGACTGTTCGTACTGTATGCCCCTTTCGATGATCAGTCAGACATCCCCGACTTCGATAGCGCCGACCTGGATCTCAGCTTCACCAACCTGTTCAAAGAGAACCGTTTCAGCGGCCGGGACCGCTTCGGTGACGCCAGGCAGATCTCATTCGGTCTCACCAGCCGCTGGTTTCAAAGCGAGAATGGCATGGAACGACTACGCGCCAGCATCGGTCAGATCTACTACGGGGAAGATAGAGAGGTACAATTGACCGGCGCAACCGAAGACGATCCTTCATCCGCCATTGTGGCGGAGCTCTCGTCGAGACTGGGAAGCCATTGGCGCACAACGCTGACCCTACGTCACAACCCCCATCTGGATGACGAACAGATCGATAGAGGTCGTTTCACCCTGCGCTACAGTACGCCAGAGCAAAAACAGATCAATATCGATTACAATTTCAAACGTGATTCCATCGAAGACCTGGATTTCTCCTTCTATTGGCCCTTTGGACATGAGTTCAGCCTGTTTGGGAAATGGAAACACTCATACCTTTATGAGCGGAATATGAATAGAATACTCGGTTTGGAGTATGGCGGGCACTGCTGCTGGAAACTTCGCACCCTGCTGCAACGCTATGTGGCCAATGAAGACAAGGATGAAGAAGAGGAGACGCGATTCATGCTGCAGCTCGAGCTGCGGGGGCTGGGCGCCCTGGGTCATACGGTGGACAGAACAATGCAGGAAACGATTTATGGTTATCATAATGAACGGTAATGGCTATGCATCTTAAACAGCAACTCGTGATCACGCTTGCAGGAGTTATGATGCTGCTGCTCACGCTACCCGTACAGGCAGCGGTCAAGGAGCTGGACCACATTGTGGCGCTGGTCAATGACGACATCATTGCCAAAAGCGAGCTCGACAGTCGAACCCAGGAGTTGCTCGCCCAACTCGCGCAAAAACAGACCAACCTACCCCCTATGCGCATCATTCACCAGCAAGTGTTGGAGCGCATGATCACCAAGCGTCTGCAGTTGCAAGCCGCGCGACGACTCGGACTCAGCGTCGACGATGCCACAGTGACCAAGGCAATCGCCAATATCGCCGAGACCAACCATATATCACTCTTGCAGCTACGTGAAACCCTGGAGGCTGACGGCATCAACTTCCCCCTGTTTCGTGAACAACTTCGGGAGGATATCCTGATCAACCGCCTGAAACAGAAAGAGGTGATCAACAGGATTGTCATCACCGAACAGGATATTGATAATTTCCTCGCCCGGGAGGTGGGCACCAGCCGGCAACGCGCCGCTGTCCATCTCTACCATATCCTGATCGCCACCCCGGAAGGGGCGTCACCGGAAGATGTGCAGCAGGCAAAGCAGAAGGCTCAGTCGGTTTATGCCGAGCTTGCCGATGGCGCCGATTTCAGTGAACTGGCGATACGTCTGTCCGACGGCAGACAGGCCTTGGATGGGGGTGACCTGGGATGGATAGAGATATCACGCATCCCCAGCCTGTTTACCGGTGTGATCGATGAGATGGAGGTCGACGCTATCAGTGAACCGATACGCAATGCCTCCGGTTTTCACATCGTGAAGCTGGCAGAAGTGAAAGGGGGCAATAAACTGATCATCAACCAGACCCATGCCCGGCATATCCTGGTGAATACCAATGAAATCGTCTCTGACAATGAGGCCAAGCAGCGGCTTGAGACCCTGCGGGAACGTATCATAGGGGGTGATTCATTTGAGTCATTGGCACGCTCTCACTCCGATGACAAGGCATCGGCTATCAAAGGCGGTGATCTCGGATGGACCAGCCCCGGGGATCTTGTTAATCAATTCGAGGAGCAGATGGATGCCCTGGATATCGGTGAAATCAGCCAACCCTTCAAATCCCCCTTCGGTTGGCACATTGTGCAGCCTCTCGAGAGGCGTCAGCATGACAATACTGAAGAGGCGTTGAAAAACAAGGCCCGCCAGGCGATCCAAAAACAGAAATCGGAAGAGGCCATCGATCTGTGGTTGCGGCGTTTGCGCGACGAAGCCTATGTCGAGGTCTACCTGGAAGAGCTGGAAACACCTTGATTTCACGTCTAGCACTCACCCCTGGCGAGCCTGCCGGCGTCGGGCCGGATCTTTGTGTCATGCTGGCGCAAAAGCCCTACCCGGAAACCGAGATCGTCGCCATTGCTGATCCGGTGCTGCTGCAACAGCGCGCGGAACGTCTGGGTATGGCACTGGAACTGATTCCCTTCGATCAGCACCAGCCAGCATCTCCACTGCCACCGGGCAAGCTGAGATTCCTACCCGCAACCCTTGCCCACCAGGTGGTGTGCGGCCGGCTCAATCCTGCCAATGCGGAGTACGTGCTCGACACCCTGCGAATTGCAACGGAGGGGTGTCGCAATGGGTTCTTCGACGGCATGGTCACCGGCCCGGTACACAAAGGGGTGATAAACGACGCCGGCCTCTCCTTTACCGGTCACACAGAATACCTATCCGCCTTGTGTGAAGATGCCAATCCGGTGATGATGCTCGCCACGCCCGATCTCCGGGTTGCCCTGGTCACCACCCATCTTCCTCTCTCCCAGGTCAGTCAGGCGATTACCAAACAATCTGTGCAACAGGTCGCCAGCACCCTGCACAATGATCTACGACGCTATTTCGGCATCTCTCAGCCACGCATCATGGTGTGCGGTCTCAATCCGCACGCGGGTGAGCAAGGCCATCTTGGAAGGGAGGAGATCGAAATCATCCAGCCGGCACTGGCGGAGTTGAACAGCCAGGGCATGCAACTCATCGGCCCGCTGCCTGCGGATACCATCTTCACCCCTATTCACCTGCAACAGGCGGACGCAATCCTGGCGATGTATCACGATCAGGGATTACCGGTATTGAAACACCTGGGGTTCGGCAACGCTGTCAACATCACCCTGGGACTGCCCATCATCCGCACCTCTGTGGACCACGGCACGGCCCTGCCCCTGGCAGGTACCAGTCAGGCAAACCTGGGCAGTCTGCAGTACGCGGTGAAGGTGGCGGAGACGATGGTCAAGAGCAGGCCAAAGGAGGGAGTTGGCTGAGATACGCAACGGCAACCACTAATCTCTTCTCCACCCCCCGCTTACTCGCCCGCGATCATCATCCGTTCGATCAACCAAGAACCGGTCTGTACACTGCTCCGGGTCTCCACGTCAGTGCCCACTTGCTGTAATCCCATGAGCATATCGCGCATGTTTCCGGCAATGGTTATCTCCTCCACTGGGTACTGTATTTCGCCCCCCTCGACCCAAAAACCGGCGGCACCCCGGGAGTAGTCACCGGTTACCATATTGACTCCCTGCCCCATCAGTTCAGTGACCACCAGACCCCGGTTCATGGTTCTGAGCAGACCCTCCCAGTCCAGCTCTCCGCTATTGATACGAAGGTTCCTGACACCGCCTGCATTGCCTGTGGTCTGCATGCCGAGTTTACGTGCCGCATAGCTGTCGAGCACATAACTCTCAAGCACGCCCTGATCCACGAATACCCTGTTGTGGGTGGTTACGCCCTCGTTATCATAGGCTGCACTGGCCAGTCCCATGGGTAGACGGGGCTCTTCATGGATGGTGACGAAATCAGGAAAGACCGGTTTACCCAGATGATCGAGCAGAAAACTGGCCTTGCGGTAGAGCGCGGAACCCCGAATCGCGCCAATGAAGCTGCGTAAAAGTCCCACCGCCACATCCGCCTGAAACAGCACTGGCGCCTGTTGCGTCGGCAGTTGTCTGGCGTTCAAGCGTGCCAAGGTCCGCTGCGCCGCCACCCGGCCCACCTCCTCGGGACTATCCAACCGGCTCGATTGGCGAGACAATGTATACCAATAGTCACGCTGCATACTCTCATTCTGCTTACCTACAACCGCACAGCTCAGGCTGTGCCTGGAAGAGGGATAACCCCCCATGAAGCCATGGGTATTGCCATACACATGCAGACCGTTATGGGAGTTCAGGGAGGCACCTTCTGAATTGACGATGCGCGGATCGAAATCACGCGCCGCATCCTCACAACGGATTGCCTGTTCGATCGCCTCCTCCACGCTTTGCTGCCAGGGATGATAGAGGTCTAGATCAGGGTTGTCCGACGCCATCAACTCCGCATCGGCCAAACCGGAACAGGCATCCTCCGAGGTATAACGGGCAAAGTTACAGGCCGCCTCAACTGTCTCTTTTATGGCATGCGGACTGAGATCGGAGGTACTGGCGCTGCCTTTGCGATGGTCGAAATAGACTGTCACACCCAGGCCGTTGTCGCGAGTGTGTTCGATGGTCTCCGTCTCACCGAGTCGCACTGTCAATGAAAGCCCGGCATTACTGCTTACCGCGGCCTCCGCTGCCGTTGCACCCAGGCGTTTGGCCTCGCGCAACAGATCCTCAACCAATTGCTGCAATTCCCCTTTGCGCTGATCCATATCAATCACTGCTCAGTTCCCCCGACGATCAACTCATCCAGCTTCAACGTCGGTTGACCGACGCCCACAGGCACGCTCTGCCCCTCCTTGCCGCAGACACCGATACCGGAATCCAGTTTCAGGTCATTGCCCACCATACTCACACGGGTCATGGATTCCGGACCATTACCAATCAAGGTTGCCCCTTTCACCGGCTTGGTCACCTTGCCCTTCTCGATGAGGTAGGCCTCACTGGCCGAAAAGACAAAACGACCGGAGGTTATATCCACCTGGCCGCCGCCGAAGTTGACCGCATACAGACCCCGTTCCACAGAGGTGATGATCTCTTGCGGATCATATTCTCCGGCCAGCATATAGGTGTTGGTCATGCGCGGCATCGGTAGATGAGCATAGGACTCGCGCCTGCCATTACCGGTCGTGTCGACCTTCATCAACCTTGCATTGTGTTTATCCTGCATGTACCCCTTGAGGATACCGTTCTCAATCAATACCGTGTTCTGACTTGGCGTTCCCTCGTCATCCATATTCAGCGATCCCCGCCGCCCCGGCATGCTGCCATCGTCCACCACGGTACAACAGCTGGCCGCCACCTGCTCACCGATCCTGCCACTGAAGGCGGAGGTACCCTTACGGTTGAAGTCACCCTCTAGACCATGACCCACTGCCTCATGCAACAGCACCCCCGGCCAACCGGGACCCAGTACCACCGGCATCGATCCCGCGGGTGCATCGACCGCTTCAAGATTCACCAGGGCCTGCCTGACCGCTTCCCTGGCATAATCCAAGGCGCGATCCTGGTGGCGAAAATAGTCGAGACCCTCCCGAGCACCGCCGCCGCTGCTACCCTGCTCCCGTCGCGAACCCTGTTCCGCGATGACATGGACGTTGAGACGAACCAGGGGCCTCACATCGGCGCTGAGGGTACCGTCGATGGCTGCCACCAGCACGACATCATGGGCACCCACCAGACTGACGATGACCTCCTTTACCCGGGGGTCCTGTTTTCTCGCCTCCTGATCCACCTGGCGTAACAGGTCGACCTTTTCCACCTCACTCAGGGTGGGCAATGGATTGATCGGGGCATATAACTGACGCGGCATGGGTGTGCCCGCAACACGCACTGACTGGTCTGCACCACTGCGTATGATGGCACGCGCTGTCCGCGCCGCCTCCTGCAAGGTGGTCAGTTGCAGCTCATCGGAGTAGGCAAAACCGGTCTTCTCACCGCTGATGACCCGGATACCCGCACCCTGCTCGATATTGTGCGCACCCTCCTTGATGATACCGTCCTCCAGGACCCATGATTCCAACCGGCTGGATTGAAAATAGAGATCCGCCGCATCGATGCCGCTTCCGGTCAATTCACCGAGCATGCGGTCGAGATCCTGTTGCGCCAATCCCACTGGGGCTAAGATTGTCTGTTGTGCTATTTGAATCAGATCTGACATGATGTTCCTAGCCTATCGGCCGTTGTGCTATCTCCCATTGTCGCTGCAGGTAGTTCCCGGGTAACCCATATCCGAACCGGACAGAGTCATATCTGACTCATTTCATTGGGTGCCGGAATAGTGGATATATTGTGGTTAACGCAACCTGCTTTCATGATCGGGGCATACGATCCTGTAATCCCCTCATAGACGTAGATGGTCAATCGTCGGAAAAGTGCGCCGAATGGTCTTTTGGTATTCGCGATCAAGCTCCACACAGACAAAATCGGTGCCTCTGGGCACCTGGCTCAACACAGTGCCCCAGGGATCGACAATCATACTATGCCCGTGGGTTTCTCGACCACTGATGTGATATCCGCCTTGTGCGGCAGCAACCACAAAAGCGAGATTTTCGATAGCCCTGGCCCTGACCAGGGTCTCCCAGTGCGCCTTACCCGTCATGGCGGTGAATGAGGCCGGCACCACAAAGATCTCTGCACCCTTTTCCATCAACTGTCGAAACAGCTCAGGAAAACGCAGATCGTAGCAGACCGACACCCCCAGGATGCCGAAGGGGGTTTCCACCGTGACCAGTTCGTCGCCCGGTTCGATTGTATTTGATTCCACATAACGCTCATCCGTCTCCACAAGATGAACATCGAATAGATGTATCTTGTCGTATCGAGCCACCAGATTGCCACTACTGTCCATGATCAGGCATGCCGCACGAACCTTGCCGCCCTGACTGGCGCGCATAGGTATGGTGCCCCCTACAACCCAGACGTCATAGCGTTGGGCCATCTGGTTGAGGAATCCCTGCAAAGGACCATCATCATCCTCAACCAGGGTCAGCATATCCCGGTCGTGTTCCCCCTTGAAGGCGAAATTTTCCGGCAATACCACCAATCCGGCGCCCGCTTCGGCCGCTTCACAGATCAGTCTCTCTGCCTCTAACAGATTAGCACTGACATTGGGGCTGGAGGCCATCTGTATGGCTGCAACTTTATTCTTATTGCTACTCATCTGAAAACTCTTCAGTCAATTTCTGACTATTAACAATTACTGTGCCAATCTCGAGGATAGCATCATGAACCTTGATGCTACCAGCGATGGCTGGCATGATCTGCCACCTTAACCCTCCTCTCTACCATGCATTGGACGTGGTATTCGATGTGACTCTCCTCTCATTCACCTGGCATTTCCGGCATTAGTGCCCTGCCACCTCCAGTATCCTCGGTTTTGTTGACTTGAATAAATTCTGGTTTATCCCAGCTGCCGGTGACTTCGTAGGTACGCATGGCAATGCGATCAAACAACCGGCCAATCAACTTTTGTGTCATTGCCAGTGCCACGCCAGCGGTGGGATTGATCGCCAGGGTTCCCAGCAGGGGCAAGGTAGCACTGACATTCGGGGTGACCACAACCTTCTGGTCATAGGTCCGGGTCGCCAAACCTGTACGGCCTCGCACATCGACAACCGCTGCCGTACTCTTCATCACCAGGTCTGAGGTGTAGGCGTCACCATCGTTAATCGTGAAATTGCCCTCGATCGAGTCGAAAGCCAAACCTTCGGAAAAGAGATCCGAGAAGTCCAGGGCTAAACGTTTACCCAGAGCGTTGAGACTGAACAGGCCGATAAGCCGACCGACCCCTGGATCCACATTATTCACCAGCCCTTCATCCACCTTCAGGGATATACTGCCATAGAGTTTTTCCGCTCCGATCTCCAGCGGTGATGTTGGCCAATAGAGCTCTGCCTTGACATCGGTGGGGGCCTGCTCGATACCGGTGGTGATCCCCAAGGCTTGCTGTAGATCACCCAGACTGCCGGTATGCAACTTCAGATTCAGTGAAGTACTGTGCCCCTTAGGTGTCAGACGCCAATATCCCTGTCCGGAGAGGTCCACGTTATCTCCTACCAGGGCCAAGCTGTCGATGGTGATGCCGTCCGGCTCCTTTCTCCAGGTTACATAGCCCTTACCCATGGGATTGCCGTTAATGTAGAGGTCTTCAACCGTAAGATTGATGGCAGGCACATCCCTGGGATCGAGATCTGGCGCCTGGCGCTGTTGGTCTTCCTGTCCCGTAATGCCTCTTGCCAACTGATCCAGATCGTATTTGATGTAGTCAAAACGCCCGAATATGGGCCGATTATCGAGCTCGCCCGGCACCTGTATCATGCCCTGCGCAGTCTCTGAGGTCAGGTTGATACGGTAGCCGTCGGCATAGTTTTCATAGGTGAACTGGGTGTCGGGACAAGCTGTTCCGAGGGCAATCAGCTCATCCACCCGCAGGTCCATGGTAATGATTGGTAAACCACCCTGCTCCGAAGCGGCCTGCTGCGCCACCCAACTGATCCAACTGTCTGCGTTCAGTCTCTGCAGATGCCCGCGCATGTGGAAACCCTCCACATTCTCGAGTGAGAGGGCTTCCTGGGAAAATCCAAAGGCGGCAATCCAAGGCTTCTCCCCGGTATCGAAAAAGCGGAACAGGGCATGGGTGCTATCGTTGTAGCGAATCCTCAATTCAGTGGAATCGTCATTGCGCAAGTCGGCACTCAAATCCAATTTCATCTTTGATTTGGCAGGTTTGCCAAGGGGTTCCGGCAGCGTGACCGAGATCCCCTGCAGATCGGAAATCAGGTTCAGTCTAACCGGCACCTGGCTATGGTGATGGGCTATCCTGACTTCAACATCCCCCTCTCCAAGTCCCAGAAAGTAGTCGAGCTTCCAGTCGGGAAACTGTTGTTTCAAGCGTGCCAGATTGATCGGCATACGGGTTGTCACCCGTGTCCAATGCTGACCCTCATGGCTATAAGGCAAGACGTCGAAGACAATCTCATCCTCCAGCAGCCTGCCCTTGAGGCCTTTAGCCTCCACCCCTGTACGATTGAATTTAAGCCTGCCGGAGAGCTTATCGATCTTGAGATCAGGCTTCTTGATGGTTAGCGCAGCTTGGTCAAAATCGACTTCACCATTAATCTTGAGCTTATCCACTTTTTTCAGCGGTATCGACAAATCCACCCGGGTTTTGGTCTCTCCATCCACTTCCACCGCATCCACAAAGGCACGAAACTCCTTACGCAGAGGGGTGTCACCCAGAATCCCCATCAGGTCCTGCAGCGACCCCGACGCAGTCCCCTGTATCTTTACCGGAGAGGCCTCCTTTAATCTTTCGATCTCAACCGCCACATCCTGCAACTGACTGTTGAGCAGCAAGCCATCCTGCAGCTTGACCTGGAGTGCATTATTGATGAAATGGACCTCGGCCACCCCTTCAGAGAGGCGTGGCCATTGGGGCATATAGTCGAGAATCAGATCCTCCACACCGAACCAGACCTCGAACCGCCCCTGGTGTTGAGGGAAAGGAAATTCGCTGATGGGGCCATACAGCAGAAAACTGCCCGACTTCACATATCCGCTCACCAGCGCCTTATCCAGCCAGCTAACCAACTCGTCAGGCATGATGCCAACCGGCAGATATTCGCTCTTGCGTGAACCATCCGCATCCCAGAAATCGGATTGCATATCAATGAACAGATCCTTACCGGTGAAGGGTATCTGCAAATCGATACGGGAGAGGGTCTGCACGTCCCGGGAGCTCATCTGTAAACGGTCACTGTTGAGATGCAGTCCCCTGTCGAGCTCGAACTTCCATTCAAAATCACCCATCGCCTGTTGTGATTGCAGCGGGTTACGGAACAGCTGAGGAAAATCAACCATCAGGTTGCTGCTGTCTATTTTCAACCAGCCACCGGCCTGGTCTCCATCGAAGGCGAGTGTCAACCCACTCAACCCGGGTATGTCCTGCCATGGTTGATGTGCATAGTCTTCAACCTTCCCCTTCAAATGCCAGCTGAGCTCACCCTGCTGAGGCTTGTTAAATCCGAACTGCAGATGATTCAGCCTGCCCCGCGGCGAGAGCCCTTTGAGGATTGCGTGCAACTCGGGATTGGGCAGTTTCAGGATCGCGAGAAAATCATTCAACTCCATCAGCGACAGGGCATCCGCACTTAATTCAAAATGACGCTGCTGCTCCGTCCGCTGCCATCTGATACTTACCTCTTCGGTCGGCCATTGCCCATGGGATTGTTGTACATCAAGCCGGTCAAGGTCGATTTGCCAACCATCATGCATACGCCGCCACTCGAGCCCGGTGGAAAGCTGTTGCAGATAGAAAGGCTCTGTCCGCCCCGGTCCGCTAATGCGAAAATCGCTCAGCTTGCCTTTTCCACGCAGGCCCTGCAGCGCACCCTGTTCCAGATCACCCCAGAGTTCAACCTCAAGATCACCCTCGTCAAGGGTATAAGGGGTTGGCATCCACTCGGCCAGGCGCCCGCCCAGCACCAGCCCTTTACAACTGAAATAGAACTCTCCACTCATGGCCAGCGAGGTTGCACTCCTTTGCTGCAGGTCGGCTATCAGACGCACAGACTCCTCTCCCCGTTTACCGATCTGTGTACTCATGGAGAGTTGATGCCGCAAGCCATTGTTGAGCAGCTCCACATTCACCCCTGAGAGTCTGAGCGGGGGTTGGTTGGGAATGGCGCTTTTCAGGTAGATCTCGGTATCGAGCAGACGCAGTTTGTTCTGTCCCAGTAAAATGGCAGCCACCGTGTCCGGATCCCCTTCACTGACCTCCCCCATACCCTGCAAGGCTACGCTGCCATCAGAGAACCGTTCCAGTTTGAGTTTGGTGCCGATGACACTGGCCTCTCCCAGTTGCAGCTGGCCAGCAATAATACTTTGTATCAGCTTTATGTTGACCAGCACCTGCGGGGCATGCAGCAGGGGCTCGTGTTCTTATCATCCAGCACACTCACATCGGTAAAGTTGAGCGCCAGGTGAATCCCTTTCACCTGGGCCTTCATATCACCTATCTTCAGATCAACACCGGCTCCCTCTTCGGCCACCCGTTCTATCTCCCGCCGATAGGGATCGAGATCGATAACCGGGACAAACAGACGTAGAGCGCTGAGCAGCAGTGCGGCCAGGATCACCAGCCATGCCAGGATCTGCCAAAATTTAAGGTGAAGATACTTAGCGACGCTCAGCATATGACGGAAGGTCAGTGATACGGATCATACCAGCACGACGTCGTAGTGCTCCTGGGTATAGAGCATCTCTACCTGTAACTTGATGGGGTGACCGATAAACTGCTCCAACTCTGCCAGGTGGGTTGACTCCTCATCCAGGAGCCTGTCGATCACCTCTTGGGATGCAAGCACCAGTAGTGACTCCACATCGAATTGTCGCGACTCCCGGAGGATCTCCCTGAAGATTTCATAGCAGGTGGTCTCCGCTGTCTTCATGGAGCCCCGTCCGGCACAGCAGGGGCAAGGCTCGCAGAGTACATGCTCAAGGGATTCACGAATGCGTTTGCGGGTCATCTCCACCAGCCCCAGTGTAGAGACCTCGGTGATGTGGGTCCGTGCATGATCATGTGCCAGGCATTTTTCCAGGGCTCGCAGGACCTGACGACGATGTTCGGGATCGAGCATATCGATGAAATCGATAATGATGATTCCGCCCAGGTTTCTCAGACGCAGTTGGCGGCAGATGGCTTGTGCCGCCTCCAGGTTTGTCTTGAAAATGGTCTCCTCTAGATTCCTATGTCCTACAAAGGCACCCGTGTTGACATCGATAGTGGTCATTGCTTCGGTCTGATCGATTACGAGGTGTCCACCCGATTTGAGCTGTACCTTTCGTTCCAATGCCTTCTGAATCTCATCCTCGACCCCATAAAGATCAAACAATGGCCGTTGTCCCGGGTAGTATTCGATACACTGTTTTATGTCGGGGATAAATTTTTGCGCGAAGTTGATCGCCTTTTGATGAGTCTCCTTGGAATCGATGCGCACCTTTTCCACATCAGGTCCAACCAAATCGCGCAGTGAGCGCAGCGGCAGGGAGAGATCTTCATGAATCAGTTCGATGCCACTGGTCAGCTTGCTCTTCTCCTGAATCGAAGACCAGAGGCGCGCCAGGAAACGCATGTCCGCTTTCAGTGAAACCTCGTCCACCCCCTCCGCAGCGGTACGGGCGATGTAACCACCGGATATCTCACCGGCGTCTGCAACTTGATTCAATAACTCACGCAGGCGCTGACGCTCATCCTCGGCTTCAATGCGTTGCGAGATACCCATATTCCCCAGTGAAGGCATGAACACCAGGTGGCGAGAAGGGATGGATATATTGGTGGTCAGGCGGGCACCCTTGGTACCGAGTGGATCTTTCAGCACCTGGACGATGACATAGTCTCCTTCACGCAACAGTTCATGGATATTGTCTGTCTTGGGTTTATCGGTGGTCTCGCCAATGTCGGAAACATGCAGGAACGCCGCTCGCTCCAGACCGATATCCACAAACGCCGCCTGCATGCCGGGCAGTACCCGGCAAACCTTGCCCTTGTAGACATTGCCTACCAGGCCACGCTTGCCATAGCGTTCGATGATCACCTCTTGTACCGCGCCATTCTCGATGACCGCAACCCGGGTTTCCGGCGGTGTCACATTGATCAGTATCTCTTCACTCATACATCAAATACGCTCTTATTATTCATTATCGAATTGGATGCCATTACGGCTCAGTAATTCCGCCGTCTCGAACAGGGGCAGTCCCATCACTCCTGAATAACTGCCGTGCAACATGCTGATAAATCGTGCACCAATCCCCTGGATGGCATAGCTTCCCGCTTTATCGGCAGGTTCCCCGGTGGCCCAATAGGCTGTGATCTCCGCCTCACTCAAGGCTCGAAAGCTAACCTCGCTGAGGCTCAGATCGGTTTCAGTTTCCCGCCCGTTCAGTGCAACTGCGGTGTAGACCTGATGGGTCTTGCCAGACAGCTGCCGCAACATCCACAACCCGTGTTCTCTGTCCCTCGGCTTGCCCAACACCCGGTTTTTGATCACAACGCTGGTATCAGCGGCCAAAACCGGTAAAGATTCAGCCCCGGCAACCGCCTCTGCTCCCGCCTGGGCCTTCGCCGTCGCCAGGCGCAACACATAGGAAACCGGGTCCTCATCCGGCCGCTGCCGCTCATCCACATCGATCTCAAGCAGGGCATGGCTGATACCGATCTGGTGCAACAATGTCCTCCTGCGAGGCGAGCGAGAAGCCAGGTAGATGACAGGATTCTTCTTCACAGCGGATGGTTTCCTCTTACTGACTACTTGCTTACATCTCCTATGCCCTATGGTAGGGGTGATTACGCATCAGGCTCCAAGCCCGGTATAACTGCTCTGCAACCACTACCCTGACCAGGGGATGGGGGAGGGTCAGAGGGGAGAGAGACCAGCGTCCATCCGCCCGTTGAAGACAATCACCCGCCAGTCCCTCTGGGCCACCCACCAGCAGAGCCAGATCCCGGCCATCAGCCATCCACTCTCCAAGTTTGATCGAGAGACGCTGCGTACTCCAGGCGCTACCCGTGACATCCAGTGCCAATACCTGACACCCTTTGGGGATCGACTTCAGCATCCGTTCACCCTCATCGCGCACCGCCCGTGGGATATCGGCGTTCTTGCCGCGATGGCCAGGTGGTATCTCAATCAGATGCAAGGCGCATTCAGCGGGAATTCTGCGCGCATACTCCTGGTAACCTTCGACAACCCACCCCGGCATGCGGTTTCCCACGGATATCAGATGGATATTCATAGGGATGGATTGTACGGGATTCTACGCCATCTTGGTTGCCTGACCTCTAAAAAATGGTAAATAGACACCCTTTTACTCCCATAACCCCCAACACGCTGGAACAGCGAGCCATCGTGTGTACAGGCAATTTACTGTATCCTTGCCCGCCATGACTGAAAAACACCTTACAAATATAGGCTTCGACAGCTTCGATCTGGCCGATTCCATCCTGCAGGGAATCCGTGAGACCGGCTTTGAATACTGCACCCCAATCCAGGCTGAGACCCTGCCCATCGCACTTGACGGCAAGGATGTGGCTGGGCAGGCCCAGACCGGCACTGGCAAGACGGCGGCCTTTCTCATCGCCACCTTGCACCATCTGCTGCAACATCCCGCCAGCGAGGAGCGCAGGGCCAATCAGCCCCGGGCCCTGATCCTGGCACCCACCCGGGAGCTGGCGGTACAGATCTACAACGATGCGCAAACCCTCACCAAACACACCGATTTCTCCTCGGTGGCGGTATTTGGCGGCACTGGATACGATCAACAGCGCAAGCAGCTCGAGGCGGGTGTCGATATCCTCATCGGCACACCCGGTAGATTGATCGACTACTTCAAGCAGCATGTCTATGATCTGAAGGCAATCCAGGTGCTGGTACTGGACGAGGCGGACCGGATGTTCGACCTCGGCTTCATCAAGGATATCCGCTACATGATGCGCCGCTGCCCGCCTCCGCAGAAACGCCTGGGCATGCTCTTTTCAGCCACCCTCTCCTATCGGGTTAAAGAGCTCGCCTATGAGCATATGAACAACCCCCAGAGCGTGGAGGTGGCACCTGAGCAGGTTACCGCTGACAAGATCACCGAAACCTG
This sequence comes from Candidatus Thiodiazotropha sp. CDECU1, assembly GCF_963455295.1. NCBI lineage: Bacteria > Pseudomonadati > Pseudomonadota > Gammaproteobacteria > Chromatiales > Sedimenticolaceae > Candidatus Thiodiazotropha > Candidatus Thiodiazotropha sp. CDECU1. The sequence goes on along the minus strand of NZ_OY734020.1, from coordinate 322,766 downwards.
CTACATGACCGCCAACGAGGAGAAGATCCCGCTTCTGGTGGGTCTGATTCAGGGTATGACGGACACCCGCACCATCGTCTTCGTCAACACCAAGCGGGTGGCTGACAAGGTGTGGGGATTCCTACAGGGCAACGGCATCGACACCGCCGTGCTCTCCGGCGATGTACCGCAGAAGAAGCGCCTTAGCCTGCTAAAGGGTTTTCAGGAGGGGCAGCTGGCTGTGCTGGTGGCCACCGATGTGGCGGCCCGTGGGCTGCATATCCCCGATGTCACTCACGTGATCAACTTCGATCTACCGGAGGATGCCGAGGACTATGTGCACCGGATCGGTCGTACCGCCCGTGCCGGTGCCAGCGGCGATGCCATCAGCTTCGCCTGTGAAACCTACGCCTTCTCCCTGCCCGATATCGAGGTCTTCGTGGGTCACTCCATTCCCACTCAGACCGTCGATCCAGCCCTGTTGGCGGAGATTGATCCCAAGAGCAGAATCTATCCCGAAAAGGGCTCGCGTCAGCCACATCGCGGCAAAGATGGACACAAGGGCCACGGCAAGGGACATCACCATAAGAGCCATAAACCCAAAGATGGGGAGAAAGCGAAGAAACGGCGCCGCCGCCGGCGTGGCCCCAAACCGCCGCAAAGCGGCAATACTGAATAACCCCTATGGACGGCAAGTGCAGTCGCTGTCTCAACTCGAAATGCTGTACCTACACCACGGAGGCCATCGGTGTCGCCCCCCGCTCCAAGGCAGACTTCGAACACCTGCTGTGGCAGGTCTCCCATCAGGGGGTGGAGATCTACAAGGATGAGGACGGCTGGTTTCTCCTCTTCCAGGGCAGCTGCGAGCACCTGGGACCGGGGGGATCCTGCGGCATCTACGACCAGCGGCCGCAGATCTGCCGCGACTATGACAATGACTGGTGCGAGTTCGATGCCCCGGCGGAAAATGGTTTTGATCACTACTTCCGCAACTATGCGGAACTGCTGACCTATTGCAAGAAACGTTTTAAAACCTGGGGACGTTGATCCTTCCGGGCCACCAGGGGAACTTTTCCTCTCATCCCACCCCTAATCGCACGCCACTTCGAAACTGATTTTTCATTCGAAATTCGTATAATGCGCGCCTTGTTACTACAGCCCGATATCCGACATTCACCATGAAACTTAACTCCGTGACACTGCGCGACCGTTTTGAGCAACTGCGCTCCAACAAGCTGTTCGAGACCTTCGTCATTCTAGTCATCATCATCTCCGCCCTGATGATCGGTGCCAAGACCTATCCCATACCCACCGCCACCGTCCAGGTGCTGCGCATCCTCGACGTGGGTATCACCCTCTTCTTTCTCACTGAGATCATCATCCGCATGGTGGCGGAAAAAAATCTGAAGGCCTTCTTCAGCAAGGGCTGGAACATCTTCGATTTCCTCATCGTCACCGCCAGCCTGATCCCGGTGGACGACAGCGAGGCCGCACTGCTGGGGCGCCTGCTGCGGATATTCCGGGTATTGCGCCTGGTCTCCATCATCCCCGAGCTGCGCATCCTGATGAACGCCTTCGTCACCGCCATCCCGCGCATGGGCTATGTCTCTCTGCTGATGTTCATCATCTTCTACATCTACGCCGCCATGGGCAGCATGTTCTTCAGCGAGATCAACCGGGAGCTCTGGGGCAACATCTCCATCGCCATGCTCACCCTGTTCCGCGTCGCCACCTTCGAGGACTGGACCGATGTGATGTACGAGACCATGGACATCTACCCCTTGAGCTGGTCCTTCTATCTCTCTTTCATCTTCATCGTCGCGTTTGTCTTTCTCAACATGATGATCGGCATTGTACTCGAGACACTGCAAAGAGAGCACGAACAATTCTCCCGCGACAGCGGTGAAGGGGAAGCGGGGGAAGTACACAGAATCGATGCCCGCACTCAAGAGATGGAGCAGCGGCTGATCCGTATGGAGGAGATGTTGAAGCAGCTTGGCACTAAATGATGAGCGATTGACTCAGGGTATTTAATGCCGCCGCCAGTTGAAATGAAATCAAATATACAGGGAATCCGCCCCAGGTTACCCAAGGCAGATTCACCAATCTCAATGTGATACTACATTTCAGTTAAACACCAACTCCACTAGTGTAACGAATCAGTGCCGCAAGGACCTATGGTAACGCTGGGATAATTTCTTCGTCGTGGGAAGAGGTCTCTCCTACTCCCCCTATAAAGACGGTTTGGCTGTGCTCTGCACGATTGTTCGTCCCTTCAATGAATACTGATCTGGAACCCAAACCACCATTGTCAAAACCACTCAAGAGGGTTGAATAGGATCCATTCCCCTTATGATCAATTCCACCGCACATGGTGACATGACTTGCGTGAGCATAACATTCCCGGCCATTGAGAATAGTCCCATACTCACCATTTATATTGTTGGCCATACCATTTACGATGCCACAATAACTTGAGTAATTATGCCTGATACCAATAATCAGGTTGTGTGATCCGCTACGCTCGACGGTCCCTTCGGTATGGGGTTCGTTATAGCCCAGAATCAGATTTCCTTTACAGTTGACGCTCTGGGTATTGCCCTCGCCGTTAACAATCTGCAGGTTGATACCAGTCAAACGAGCAGTTACACATTCGCTCTCATCGTGAAATGTAAGATAGTCGTTAAGTCTACCTATACCACCTGTGGATAGCCGCTCCACTGTAGACTCCAACTCCTGTATACGCGCTTCCAACTTGTTGATTCGTTCCATGAGCCGAGGAAAAAGAAATTGGCCAAACATGATGATTCTCCTTAATTAAAGTCCTTTTCTCGCACAATAAAAGGATGTCCTGTCGAATAATTAAAAATCGGTATGTATCGATTCAGCAGCTACTAAAGGCAGAGACAGACAGAAGCAACGTGAACAATTAACTTGATTATACAATCAGCTTCAATACCTGCAGTCATCCAACCTCTGTACTGTCAAATCCACTTTCAGACCGAGCAACGCAGACCGCTCATGATTTCCGAAAAATCATGGATGGCGGAGTAATCCCCGATCTCTCTCGATGGCGCCTTGGAGTCTGGCTTGAGCATGGCCAATAACCAATGAATGCCATATTCCCTGGCCGACGCGAGCACAGACAGGCTATCGTCTACGAACAGGGTCCGCTCTCTATCGAAGGGGTGAAGATTCTGCAGCCGGTTCCAGAATTCGGGGTGCTCCTTGGGCAGACCCAGCTGGTGAGAAGAAATGACCTGGTCGAAGAACCCCGCCAGGCGTGTCTTCTCCATCTTCAATGCCAGGGTCTTTTGATGGGCGTTGGTCACCAGAACACGTTCCTTGCCGGCACACATTAGCAGATCCAGGAAGTCGATAACATGGGGGTGAACCGCGATCAGATGATCCACCTCCTCCTTCAACAGGGCGATATCGAGTTCCAGTTCCCGACTCCAGTGATCAATGCAGTACCACTCCAGTGTGCCTTCGACACTTTTGTATCGGGCCAGCAACTCACCCTTGGCCTGTTCCAGAGACAAGCCTTTTGCCTCCGCATAGCGTGCCGGTACATGTTCCAGCCAGAAATGGTTATCGAAATGGAGATCCAGCAGGGTGCCGTCCATATCCAGCATGACAATATCAATTTGGTTCCAGTCGATCATCGTATACAGTTACACCTATGTATTTGATCCTTTCATTACTTCTCTCTCTATGGCCGTGCATTACCACCGCTGAGGAGGAACCGTTCGAATTCCCCGATGAGGATCTGGAATCACGCATCGAGGCGGTCAATGAAGGTGAATTGGAATTTCTGCACACTCCTCCGGCAGAACCCGTTCACCACCATATTAACCGGATACAGATCAATGTGGATAGTCTGGATCACGGTTGGGTTGAGCTGCATCAGTGCCACCGCCACCTGGATCCGGTGCCACACCTCGAGATCGTCTACCATCCCCAGCGCATACGTC